>CAZEVP010000137.1:0-5710 GCA_964515735.1 uncultured Verrucomicrobiaceae bacterium
TCAAGATGACCAACCAGCTCGGCGTGACCGGTGCTACCGCCAAGGCCGAGATCGAGCTGCCGAAGAAGTAACAGCGCACGGCTCCGGCGCGGTGGCGCCACTGCCGAACGTTCTTTCCCAGAGGAGTTGCCGGTGGCCGATCTCACGCTGGACTGTTCCGATCTCGACCGTCACATGGGCGTGCCGATTCAGCCAGCGCGCCTGAAGGAGCCTGTCAGTAATACCGACATCCGGCGCTGGGTGCAGGCGATGCACTATCCCAATCGCCTGCACTACGACGAAACCTTCGCGGACGAGGGCCGTTTCGGCGGCATCGTGGCGCCGCTCTCGTTCGCCGTCGCCACGGACGATGCCCACGGCTCGGGACCGGCCTGCATCGGGCGCATTCCCAACTCGCATCTGGTGTTCGGCGGCGACGAGTGGTGGTTCTACGGGTCGCGGATTCGCGCGGGCGACCTGATCCACAACGAGCGCGCTCCGCTCGATTACGTGGTGAAGGAGACCCGGTTCGCCGGCCCCACCTGTTTTCAGCGCGGCGACAACCACTACTACAACCAGCGCGGCGAGCTGATCGCCAAACAGCGCTCCACCGGCATTCGTTATCGGCCGGATCTGGCGCGAGCGAAGGAATCGCTGACCGACACCGAAGACCCGGTGTGGAGCGATGCCGAGTTGCTGGCGCTGGAGGAGAAGAAATTCGAATGGATTCGAATGCTCCACGACCTCGGTCACGACAGGCGCTGGTGGGATGACGTCAATGTCGGCGACAAACTGCCGACCCGCATCATCGGCCCGCACAGCGTCGCCAGCTTCACCACCGAGTGGCGTGCCTATCTGTTCACGATCTGGGCCGGTGTCCATCGCGTCACTTGTTTCGATCCCGAATCGCTTGGCTTCACCGGCGACATGGCGGGCAAGGAGCAGGACCCCGTGCACGAGAAGATCAATCCGGAGCAGACGGACGGCGCCTATATCGGGCCGTCGCGCGGGCATCTGTTCCCGCGCTGGGCGCGCCACATCGGCATGCCCCGCGCCTATGGCTATGGCGCCTCGATGGGAGCGTGGATTCTCGACTATCTCAGCGGCTGGGCGGGCGAGTGGGGGCAGCTGGTGCACTCGAACTGCGCCTATCGCGGCCCGGCCTTCACCGGCGACATCAGCGTGATGGATGGCGAGATCGTCGAAAAGAGGGTGGATGACGAGGGCCGTCATCTGGTGCAGGTCAGCTTCAGGATGACCAACCAGTCGGGCGCGATCTCCGCCACCGCCACCGCGGAAATCGAACTGCCCAGGCGCGGATGAGCGCGGCCCGGGCATTCGCCAATACCGATCGAGAGGTCCATCGACGATGAAGAATCTGACCGGAAAGGTCGCGGTAGTGACCGGTGCCAGCCGCGGCATCGGCAAGGGCATCGCGCTGGCGCTCGCTGAGCAGGGCGCCACGGTCTACGTGACCGGGCGGACGGTGACGAGCGGCGACCATCCGCTGCCCGGCACCGTCGGTGAAACCGCGCTGGAGTGCGAGCGTCGCGGCGGCAGCGGTATCGCCGTGCAGGTCGACCACGCCGATGACGAACAGGTCGCGGCGCTGTTCGAGCGCGTGCAGCGCGAACAGGGGCGGCTCGACGTGCTGGTCAACAACGCCATCGCCATTCCGAAGACGATGACGGAGCGGGTGCCGTTCTGGGAAAAACCGATCGCCAACTGGGAGATGATCGATGTCGGCCTGCGCTCCAATTTCGTCGCGGCGTGGCACGCGGCGAAGATCATGGTGCCGCAGCGCTCGGGCCTGATCGTGGCGCTCTCCGGCTATGTCGGCGTGACCTACACCTACGACGTCATCTTCGGCACCTGCAAGAGCGCGACCGATCGCATGGCGCGCGACATGGCGATCGAACTGAAGCCGCACAACATCGCGTCGCTGTCGCTGTGGCAAGGATTCACCTACACCGAGCGCGCCACCGAAAACCTGAAGAGCGTGCCGGGCATGGCGTCCCAGCTCAACAGCGCCGTCGGCAGTTCGGTCGAGTTCCCCGGCCGCGTCATCGCCGCGCTGGCGGCGGACCCGAATGTCATCGCGCGCTCCGGCGGCACCTTCATCAATGCCGAGCTGGCGCAGCAGTACGGCATCACCGATGTCGACGGCAAGGTGATTCCATCGCTGCGCGCCGAGCGCGGCGCGCCGATCTGGACGCCGGTCTGATATGACGGCGCATCACTTCCGCAACGCAGAGTTTTCGAGAGGCAGATTCGAATGACTGAACGCAGATTCGATGGCCGTGTCGCCGTCATCACCGGCGCCGGTCGCGGTCTCGGCCGCGCCTATGCGCTGCTGCTCGCCGGCAAGGGCGCGAAGGTCGTCGTCAATGATCTGGGCGGCGGCATCAGCGGTGACGGCGTCGATGCCGGCCCCGCGCAGCAGGTGGTCGACGAGATAAAGGCTGCCGGTGGCGAGGCGGTCGCCAATACCGATTCGGTGGCGACGCCGCAGGGCGGTGGGGCGATCATTCAGGCCGCGCTCGACCACTACGGCCGCATCGACATCCTGATCCACAACGCCGGCAACGTCCGCTACGGCGCGCTCGACACGATCACGCAGGAAGATTTCGAAGCGGTGGTCGACGTGCATCTGATGGGCGCGTTCCATGTCGTGCGGCCGGCGTTTCCGCTGATGTGCGGCGCCGGCTACGGCCGCATCGTACTGACCTCGTCGATCGGCGGCCTCTACGGCACGCAGCAGGTGGTCAACTACGGCGTCTCCAAGGCCGGCACCATCGGCCTGAACAACGTCGTCGCCATCGAGGGCGCGGCGCACGGCGTCAAGAGCAACATCATCCTGCCCGGCGCCGTCACCCGCATGGCCGACGGGCTCGACATCTCGCAGTACCCGCCGATGGGGCCGGAGCTGGTGGCGCCGGTGGTCGGCTGGCTTGCGCACGAATCCTGCTCGGTCTCCGGCGAGATGTACGTGTCGATGGCGGGCCGCGTGGCGCGCGCGCTGGTCGCCGAGACCGAGGGGATCTATCGCCCCGACTGGTCGATCGACGACGTGGCGGACAACATCGACGCGATTCGCGATACCGACAGGCTGTGGATGTTGTCGCCGGTTGCTGGCGGCTATTTCGAACATCTCGAACGCAGCTTCGAGATGGCGAGGAAGGGGGCGGTAGGAAAGAAGTGACCGGCAGCGGCTGATGCCGCGCCGGTTCGACAGCACGTTCATTTCGCAGCGGAGACAACGATGAGCACGACCGACGAACAACTGCTGGCGCTGCTGCAGCGCGAGCGCATCCGCGACTGCATCGCGCGGCTGGCGCGCGGCGAGGATCGGCGCGACGCCGGGCTGATCGGCGCCAGCTACTGGCCCGACTCGATCACCGACTACGGCGTGTTTTCCGGCACCTTCGCCGAATACCTGGCCTGGGTGGTGCCGGGCTCGCCGGCGATTCCGGTGACGCAGCACGTGCTCGGCCAGAGCGTGATCGAACTCGACGGCGACGTCGCGCGGGTCGAGACGCAGGTCACGTCGTACCACCGCATCGACACCGGCAGCGAGCATCGCGACACCATCATCGGCGGTCGCTATCTGGACCGGCTGGAGCGACGCGACGGCGAGTGGCGCATCGCCGCGCGCACGATGCTGTACGACTGGTTCCAGGATTTCGGCCTCGCCGCCGACTGGTCGCAGGGGGTGATGGGGCTGCCGTTCAGCGGAGACCACTACACCGGTCGCACCAGCGGCGATTTCAGCGAGCGCTTCTTCGCCGGCAAGGCAACGAAGTAGTCTTTTTATTTGTCCGGATGAGTGGCGTGTGGCGCGTCGTCGACACGTTTATCGCGGCGCCCCCTACACAGGCCGATCGATTAGCGATTACAGTGTCAGCCCCCTTGGCGTGCGGCCGTCGCCCCGATCGTCGCGCATCGATTCAACATGTCCGGAACAGTTGGCGACCCGGCAATCAGATGGGTATTGAGAGATGAAGTGCGAACCGACGAAAACGCCTGTCGACGTCGATATTCCCGCGCTGCGGGAAAAGTATCGGCAGGAGCGCGACAAACGCCTGAACGCCGGCGGGCAGTCGCAGTACGTCCACGACGTCGACGGTGAGCTGCACGACTTCTACGCGACCGATCCGCACACGCCGGTCGAGGCGCGCGCGCCGATCTCCGAGGAGCTCGACGTCGCCATTCTCGGCGCCGGTTTCGGCGGCATCCTGGCCGCGTATCACCTGACCAATGCCGGCGTCACCCGTTTCCGCAACATCGATCTGGCCGGCGATTTCGGCGGCGTCTGGTACTGGAACCGCTACCCCGGCATCCAGTGCGACAACGACGCCTACTGCTACCTGCCGCTGCTCGAAGAGACCGGCTACATGCCGTCGAAGAAATTCACCGACGGCGCCGAGATCTACGAATACTGCCGGCTGATGGCGCGCAAGTTCGGCTTCGCCGACAAGGCGCTGTTCCACACGCTGATCACGTCGCTGAACTGGGACGAGTCGATCAAGCGCTGGCGCGTCGGCACCAATCGCGGCGACGAGATTCGCGCGCGCTTCGTCGTCATGGCCTGCGGCGTGCTGAACATGCCGAAGCTGCCGGGCATCCACGGCATCGATACCTTCAAGGGCAAGATGTTCCACACCTCGCGCTGGGACTACGACTACACCGGCGGCAACTCGACCAAACCGGTGCTCGACAAGCTGGCCGACAAGCGCGTGGCGATCATCGGCACCGGCGCCACCGCGATTCAGGCGGTTCCGCATCTGGCGAAATATGCGAAGCAGCTGTACGTGCTGCAGCGCACGCCGTCGAGCGTCGACGAGCGCCCGAACCCGCCGACCGATCCGGACTGGGCGAAGTCGCTGCAACCGGGCTGGCAGAAAGAGCGGCAGGATAATTTCCACCGCGCCGCGATGGAGTTTCCGAAGCCGGGCGAGCCCGACCTGATCTGCGACATCTGGACCGAGATCAGCCGCAACCTGTCGGCGCAGCTGGCCGCCGAGGGCTGGCCCGAGCTGACGCCGGAGCAGTTCATGGCGCGGCGCGAGAAGATCGACTATCAGGTGATGGAGCGGCTGCGCCAGCGCGTCGACGCCATCATCGAGGACCCGCAGACCGCCGAATCGCTGAAGCCGTACTACCGCGCGCAGTGCAAGCGGCCGCTGTCGAGCAACGACTACTACCCGGTGTTCAACCAGCCCAACGTCACGCTGCTCGACGTCTCCGACACCAAGGGCGTCGAGTGCATCACCGCGAACGGTTTCGTCGCCAACGGCAGCGAGTACGAGGTCGACTGCATCATCCACGCCAGCGGCTTCGAGGTGACCAGCGATCTCGAACGGCGCTGGGGCATCGAAACCGTCGCCGGCCGCGACGGCGTCTCGATCTACGACCACTGGCGCAACGGGCCGAAGACGCTGCACGGCACGATGACGCACGGTTTCCCGAACCAGTTCTTCATCGGCTACATCCAGGGCGGCCTCAATTCGTCGGTGACCGAGCAGTTCGGCCAGCAGGGCCACCACATCGCCTACGTCATCAGCGAGGCGATCAGGCGCGGCATCGGTGCGGTCGAGACCACGCAGCAGGCGCAGGACGACTACGTGCGCCACTTCGAGGAGGTCGAGATCGATACCTCCGCGTTCCAGCGCGAGTGCACGCCGAGCTACTTCACCAACGAGGGGCAGGTGAAGGCGCCGTGGGCGCTGTT
>CAZEVP010000138.1:0-5609 GCA_964515735.1 uncultured Verrucomicrobiaceae bacterium
GCGGAGTTGCAGCGGTTGTTTTTCTGAAGAGACTCGCTGCGAATACGTGGCGACGGTGCGGGCTGCCCATGCCGGGAGGCGTTTCAGCACCGGCGCGAGTACATCCCTGTAGCCTTCGTCGGTGACGTCCTGTCACCGACGATGCTGAAACGCCTCCCGGCACGGTCCGCCTCAGTGGCAGTGGTTCCGGTAGCGAGCAGAAACAATAAAGGCGCCTTCCGGCGCCTTTGTCGTCTTCGGGTTCAGCCGCTTCAGCGCGTACCGAACACCACCATCGTCTTCCCTTTCACGTGCACCAGCCCCTGCTCTTCGAGCGTCTTCAGCACGCGGCCGACCATCTCGCGCGAACAGCCGACGATGCGGCCGATCTCCTGACGGGTGATCTTGATCTGCATGCCGTCCGGGTGGGTCATCGCGTCGGGTTGCTTGCACAGGTCGAGCAGCGTGCGGGCGACGCGGCCGGTGACGTCGAGGAAGGCGAGATCGCCGACCTTGCGCGTGGTCTGGCGCAGCCGGCGCGCCAGCTGGTTGCCGATCGCATAGACGAATTCCGGGTGCTTCTCGGAGAGCTCCTTGAACTTGGCGTAGCTGACCTCGGCCACTTCGCACTCGGTCTTGGCGCGCACCCAGGCGCTGCGCGCGTACTCGGGGTCGAACAGCGCCATCTCGCCGAAGAAATCGCCATCGTTCAGATAGGCGACAATCATCTCGCGACCGTCCTTGTCCTCGATCAGCACCGTGACCGAGCCCTTGATGATGTAGTAGAGCGAGTCGCTGCGGTCACCGGCGTAGATGATCGTGCTCTTCGACGGGTAGCGCCGCCGGTGACAGTGGTTCAGGAACTCGTCGATGTTCTTGATCGCTGGCTTGAGCGTGACGGTAACCAATTTGGAAATCCTTCCGTGTCGAATGGCGCGGCCGGAGGCCGCGGGCAGGGGTGAGCCGAATCGGGCGGACCCCGGGCCTGGAACGCACCGATAGATGATAGTCCCGACGCGGCAGATTACCAGACGGTTTCGTACCCTGTGTTAAGCTCTTCGCCCACTTTTTCGCGGAATTCGAGCATGGTTAACGCAACGGTCAAATGGCTGGATGGCGCCACCTTCGTCGCCGAGTCGGGCAGCGGTCACGCCGTCGTGCTGGATGGCCCACCGGAGATCGGCGGCCGCAACGTCGGCGCGCGACCGATGGAGATGCTGCTGATGGGGGTCGGTGGCTGCTCGTCGATCGACGTCGTCACGATCCTGGAGAAGTCGCAGCAGCAGGTGACCGGTTGCGAGGCCCGGCTCGAAGCCGAACGCGCCGATGGCGTGCCGGCCGTATTCACGAAGATCCACGTCCATTTCGTCGTCACCGGTCGCGGGCTGAAGCAGTCCATCGTCAAGCGCGCGGTCGAACTGTCGGCGGAGAAATACTGCTCGGCGTCGATCATGATGGCGCGCGCCGGCGCCGAAATGACGCACAGCTTCGAGATCGTCGAAGCGCCGTGACGGTGCGTGGGGAGAGGATGACGATGACTGGTGAACCGATCCGGGGAGAGCGTCCGGCGCCGACGGCGGGGATGCGTCACGTCGCGCTGTTCGTCGCCGAGTTCGACGCCACCGTGCGCTTCTACACCGAGCTGCTCGGCATGGCGGTCGAGTGGCAGCCCGATGCCGACAACGTCTACCTCTGTTCAGGCTGCGACAACCTGGCGTTGCACCGCTTTCTCGGCGAGCGGCGCGACCCGTTGCAGCAGCGGCTCGATCACATCGGTTTCGTCGTCGACGCGCCGGAACAGGTCGACGCCTGGCATGACTTTCTCGCCGCCAACGGCGTGCGTGTGCTGAAGGCGCCGAAGACCCATCGCGACGGCGCCCGCTCCTTCTATTGCCTCGACCCCGATGGCAACGCCGTGCAGATCATCCACCACCCGCCGATCAGCGGATTGCGGTTCCGTTAGGCAACCCTTGCTGAGCCGCGCTTCGCTCTGCGTGGCGATTTCGCGCGGCTGGTCGGGTCGTTGTGAAAAATTGCCGTGATGAATTGTCGCGATTATCCGCGTGCGAATCGGCGGCTCAGGCCGAGGCCGATGATGCCGGCGGCAAGCAGTGCCAGCGGTGACGGTTCGGGAACCTCGGTGGATGGCTCGTCGAGGCGGGTGGCGGTGATGGAGGTGAGCTCACCAACGAAGTGCAGATAGGTGCGATAAATGATGGGCGGGTAGTCGTGATAGTAGGGATCGTAGTCGTAGTCGATATAGAAGTCCGAGTGGTAAAACTCAAAATTGCTCAGATGGGAAGTAACGTCGAAAAAGTTGGTCGTATCGAATGTCTCGAAATCCAGACCGTATCCGTATAACGAAAAGTATGGATAGTTACCGGCGGGGGTTGCGGATACATCGTTGATCGCGACTGAGTCCGAAGAGCCAGGAGTCAGGCCATTCGTTACGTGAATGCCGTCTCTGCTGGTTGGTGCGGGTAGTGAATAGGTGTTCCCGTTGATGGTGATGCTGCTGGTGATCCAGTCCGTTTGCCATGAACTGTCTTGATGTGTGGCGCTTTCGAAATGGCCCGGGCCGGAGGATTCATGGGACGCCAGGCTATTGAACATGTCGTCATCGAACATGAATCGCCCCGTCGCGATATCGCCGACGGCAAAATCACCGTCCACGACCTCATATCCCGTCGGGTCATACGAAAAAGTAACGACCGCAGTGAAATCGATCTGAATCGGCACCGCATTCGCCGAGGAGATCACGCCGAGGGTCAGCGCGGCAGGCAGCAGAACATTCCGGATATTCATTTTCCGACTTCCTCCTGAAGTATCGGCCGCTCCAGTGAGCAACCAGTGGGTAACGCTGCGTCCTTGTGGTGGCGAGGATGAAAGGAGCGGGGATAGGCCGTTACAGCCGATAGGTCGTCGCCGTCATCACCTTCGACGCCGCCGTCATCGTCCGTTTCAGCCAGCCCGGCAGGTTGACGCCGCCGGCCGCCAGCGCGGCGGTGCCGTGGCGGGCCTCGTCTTCCAGCATCGTTTCGAGCACGGCGCGGTTGCGCTGGTCGTCGGGCGGCAGCTGCAGCAGGTGACTTTCGAGGTGGCGGCAGACCTGCTCCTCGGTGGCGGCGACGAAGCCGAGGCTCCATTTGTCGCCGACCGCGCCGGCCGCCGCGCCGAGTGCCAGCGACGCGCCGTAGAACAGCGGGTTGAGCAGGCTCGGACGGCTGTCGAGTTCGCGCAGCCGCTGTTCGCACCAGGCGAGGTGGTCGATCTCTTCATCGGCGGCGACAGTCATCGCGTCGCGCACGTCGTCGAGCCGTGCCGTCAGCGCCTGCCCCTGATAGAGCCCCTGCGCGCAGACCTCGCCGGTGTGGTTGATCCGCATCAGGCCGGCGATGTGGCGGCGCTGCGTGTCGTCGAACTCGACCGTGTCGGCGTCGTCGCCCGGCGTCGGGCGGTCGGCGCGCGCGGTGCCGGGCACCAGCGTGTGCAGCAGGCTGTCGAGGTGGAGGATGGCGCGGTCGAGACCGCTGAGCCGGCGTTGGTTCGTGGAGCAACGGTTCATGGCGCAACTCCGCGCAAGGCGCTGGTCGGGAGCGAGAGTTTATGACCTGCCATCCGTGGCGGCCACCCTTCGGGTCGTCGCTGACGCGGCGCTAAAAATGGCTCCCGGCCATTTTTAACCCTGCTGCTCGCGCGCGATGGCGCGGTAGCCGATGTCGCGGCGGCAGAAGCCGCCCTCCCAGCGGATGCGGTCGACGCGGGCATAGGCGCGCTGCTGCGCCTCGGCCACGCTGGCGCCAAGCGCAGTGACGCAGAGCACGCGACCGCCGCTGGTGAGCACCTCGCCATCCTGCAGCCGGGTGCCGGCGTGGAACACCTTGACCCCCTCCGGCTCGGGGCCGGCGAGCCCGTTGATCGGGTCGCCCTTGCGGTAGTCGCCGGGGTAGCCGCCGGCGGCCATGACGACGCCGAGCGACGGGCGCGGGTCCCAGTCGGCCTCGACCCGGTCGAGACGGCGGTCGAGCGCGGCCTGGCACAGTGCCACCAGATCGGAGCGCAGCCGCAGCATGATCGGTTGCGTCTCCGGGTCGCCGAAGCGGCAGTTGTACTCGATCACCTTCGGCGCACCGGCCTTGTCGATCATCAGGCCGGCGTAGAGGAAGCCGGTGTACGGGTTGCCCTCGGCTGCCATGCCGCGCACGGTCGGCATGATCACTTCGCGCATGACGCGCTCGTGCACGGCGGCGGTGACGACCGGCGCCGGCGAGTAGGCGCCCATGCCGCCGGTGTTGGGGCCGCTGTCGCCGTCGCCGACGCGCTTGTGGTCCTGGCTGGTGGCCATCGGCAGCACGTGTTCGCCGTCGACCATGACGATGAAGCTCGCCTCCTCGCCGTCGAGGAACTCCTCGATGACGACGCGGCAGCCGGCGGCGCCGAAGGCGTTGCCGGAGAGCATGTCGCGCACGGCGGCTTCCGCTTCATCCAGCGTCATCGCGACGATGACGCCCTTGCCGGCGGCCAGTCCGTCGGCCTTGACGACGATCGGCGCGCCTTTTTCTTTCAGATAGGCGAGCGCCGGTTCGACCTCGGTGAAGTTCCGGTAATCGGCGGTCGGGATCCGGTGGCGGGCGAGGAAATCCTTGGTGAACGCCTTCGAGCCTTCGAGCTGGGCGGAGCCTTTGCGCGGGCCGAAGCAGCGCAGACCGCGCGCCTCGAAGGCATCGACGATACCGGCCACCAGCGGCGCTTCGGGGCCGACGATGGTCAGGCCGACGTCGTTGCTCTCGACGAAGGCGATCAGCGCATCGACGTCGAGCGGGTCGATGGTGACGTTGTGGACCGCCGCCTCGCGTTCGGTGCCGGCGTTGCCGGGGGCGACGAAGACGGCATCGACCAGTGGCGACTGCGCCGCCTTCCAGGCCAGCGCGTGTTCGCGGCCGCCGCTACCGATGATCAGTACGTTCATTCACAGACTCCGGACAGAAAACGGATGCCGGCGCGCGGGCGGCGCCGGATGCAGAAGCGGATTCAGTGGCCGCCGAGCGCGCCGAGCTGGCGCTCCAGCAGCTCGGGGTCGCCGAGGTTCAGCTCGACCAGCCGGCGCAGGTTGGTGATCGAGTCGAGGTCGATGTGTTCGCAGACGAAACCGAGCTGGCCGCCATCGGCGTGACGCAGCCGCACCGACATCTGGATGGCGGTGTGGTTGTCGAGCTGGATCGTCGCCACCAGCGGCTGTTCGGCGTCGATCTGCCACTCCTCGGGCTGGCGCACCAGCAGCCCTTTCAGCGACAGGTCGATCACCGTCGCGTGCCAGTGGCGCTCGCCCTGGCGCAGTTCGGCCCAGGCGTCGAACAGGATGCGGCTGAACTGGCGGCGCTCTTCGTTGCTCATGTGCGGATGGCTCCGTGGTTGGTGTCGGTCGGGCGCAGCTTACTTCAAGCCCTTGAAGTGCATCCGCTGCGGCTGCGTCGCCTGCTCGCCCTTCCGCTTCTGCAGATCGGCGTGGTACTCGGTGAAGTTGCCTTCGAAGAAGACCACTTCCGAGTCGCCCTCGTAGGCGAGGATGTGCGTCGCGATGCGGTCGAGGAACCAGCGGTCGTGGCTGATCACCAGCGCGCAGCCGGGGA
>CAZEVP010000139.1:0-5390 GCA_964515735.1 uncultured Verrucomicrobiaceae bacterium
CTGGAACGATCAGCTGAAGAGCTACGAGCTGCGCGACGCCATCATCTCCTGCGACGTTTCCGCATAGCGCGTCTGCCCGGCGGAGCCGGGCGCGATACATCGGTGGCGCGTACCTTTCATCAGGCCTGCGAATGAACGCCGGCCCGACTTTTCGGTCGGGCCGGACTGTTGATAAATGGCCGTGGCTCACGCGAATGGATTGCCTGAACGTGGCGCGGGCCATTATGGTCGCCGGCAGCCGTTCGCCGATTGCTTCTCGAATAAGGACATAACCACATGAGCAAGCGCCACGTTGCTGTTACCGCTTTTCTCGCCGTGCTGACCGCCGCCGCATCCGCTGCCGAATCGCCGGCGCGCAAGACCGCACCTCCTGCACCGACCTTCGCGGCCGACGGCACCGTCCATGTGCCGCCGTTCGATCTGCCGCCCTCCGAATTGATGAGCGACGAAGCGAAGGCGCTGCTGAAGCAGCGCGCCGCGATGGGCAATCCCTCGCCGTCATCCCGCGATATCGATGAGGCTCGCCAGCAGATCGAGCAGAAGCTGGCGCCGCTGGTCGGCGCGATGCGCCAGCGCTATCAGGTCGATGTCGAGAAACAGGAAATCGCCGGCGTTCCGGTGCGCATCGTCACGCCGCAGGGCAAGGCCGCGGATCCGGAGCGGGTGCTGATCAACCTGCACGGCGGCGCTTTCACCGTCTGCGCCGAGGCGTGCGCGCTGCTGGAGTCGGTGCCGATTTCATCGCTCGGCGGCTACCGGGTGGTCTCCGTCGACTACCAGATGGCGCCCGAACACAAGCACCCGGCCGGCGTCGAGGATGTCGCGACGGTCTATCGCGAGCTGCTGAAAAACCACAAGCCGCAGCACATCGGCATCTACGGCTGCTCGGCCGGCGGCGCGCTGACGGCGCAGACGGCGGCGTGGCTGCCGGCGCACGATCTGCCGCAGGCCGGCGCCATCGGCATCTTCGGCGCCGGCGCCGTGCGTTTCGGCAGCGGCGACTCGGCTCATGTCGCCGGCTACATCGATGGCTCGTTCCCTCCGCCGCCACCCGCGGGGCAGCCGGCCATCGACATGACGCGCGGTTATTTTGACGGCGCCGACGTCGCCGGTCCGATCGTTTCGCCCGCCCTGCACCTCGATACGCTCGCGCAGTTTCCGCCGACGCTGCTGATCACCGGCACGCGTGCGATGGACATGAGCCCGGCGATATTCACCAACAGCCAGCTGCTGAAGGCCGGCGTCGACTCGACGCTGGTGGTCGGCGAGGGGCTGGGCCACTGCTACATCTACATGGCGCACGTTCCCGAGGCGCGCGATGCCTATCAGCTGACGGTCGATTTCTTCCGAAAACACCTGCGCTGAGCGCAGCGTCATCGCCCGTCGTATCGATTCACCCATTCAGAGGTTGCAACCATGGCCAATCTGGGACTGGGCCAGCTGACGGCCATCGAGGTCAGCCCCGTCGACTATGTATCCATCGCCGCTGAGGCTGGTTGTCAGATGGTGTCGCTGTTCGTCCGCCAGCCCGGCGCTCAGGCGAAATTCCCGCTGACGACGCGCGACAACTGCAAAGAGGTGAGGGAAGCGCTGTGCGCCACCGGCCTGCAGGTGGCGAACATCGAATGCTTCATGCTGATCCCGAACGTCGATGTCGAGCAGTATCGCCCGGCGCTCGAACTGGGGGCGGAGCTCGGCGCCGTCGGTGCGACGGCGCTGCTGTACGACAACGACGAGGCGAGGGCGATCGGGAATCTGTCGCGCCTGTGCCGGATCGCCGATGACGTGGGACTGCGGATCAACGTCGAATTCATGCCGCTGGCGCCGATCGGAAAAAATATCCACGACGCCGTCGCGCTGATCGAAAAGGTCGGCGCCTCCAACCTCGGTCTGTGCATCGACCTGCTGCATCTGATTCGTTCCGGCGGCACGCCGGCCGATGTCGCCGCGATCGACCCCGCGCGGATCCATTGCGCGCAGCTGTGCGACAGCATGGACCTGAGCGTCACCAGCGACTACGCGAAAGAGGCCGGTGTCGAACGCCTCGCGCCGGGCGATGGCAAATTCCCGGTGCAGGCATTCCTGAAAGCGCTGCCCGCCGGTGCGCTGATCGAGCTGGAGGTGCCGCAGCCGGCGGATCGGCCGGCGGGCGAGCGCGTGAACGCGATCGTCGCATCGGCGCGGCGCCAGCTGGAGCTGGCCGGCATTCGATAGCCGGTGCGGCGGTCGGGCGGCGCGCCGGGTCTGCGGGCGCTGCGCGATCGCATCGCTGCGACATTTTGCCGCGCTCCCTGCGCTCCCCGGATACATACACTGCACGCCGCAGATGATGTCCGAGGAGCCGCGCCGTGCCTATCGCAAGAAAACCATTTCCCCGCACCTCCCTGTCGCTGGCGATCGCGGCGGCATGCGTGTGTCAGGGTGCCTTCGCCGCCGAACCGCAACTGCGAACGATCACCGTCGTCGGGCGCTACGACGTGGAGGGCGTGCGCCAGACCGGCGACGCCGCGCGCCTGCTGGAGCGGCAGGGGGTGAATTTCTACTCGGCCGGCGGCGCGTCGTCGCTGCCGGTGCTGCGCGGTCTCGCCGACGAGCGGATCAACGTGCTGGTCGACGGAGCGCCGGGCACGTCCGCCTGCGCCAACCACATGAATCCGCCGCTCTCCTATGTCGATGCCAGCCAGATCGAGCGGGTCGAGGTGATGGCCGGCATCACGCCGGTCAGCCGCGGTGGCGACAGCATCGGTGGCACCATCAGCGTCGACACGGCATCGCCGAAATATGCCGCCGACGGTCGCAGTCTCTACAGCGAGGCGAGCCTCTCCGCCTTCTACCGCAGCGTCAGCGAAGCCACCGGCTACGCCGCCTCCGCCGTGCTGGCCGACGACCGCTTCAGCATCGGTTACGCCGGCGCCTACGACCGTGCGCAGAGCTACGAGGATGGCAACGGCGACAAGGTGCTCGACACGCTGTACCAGACCGAGAACCACAACCTGACATTCGGCGCGCGCGGCGACAGGCGGGCGCTGGTGATCAAGCTCGGCCACCAGGACATCCCGTATCAGGGCTACCCGAACCAGTACATGGACATGGTCGGCAACCGCAGCGATGCCATCAACGTGCGCTACACGCACGAGCTCGGCCGGGTCGATGTCGACGCGCGGCTGTTCTGGCGCGACACCCGCCACGAGATGGGCTTCTTCACCCGTGAGAAGAACGGCTCGATGCCGATGAAAACGGAGGGCGAAGATATCGGCTATGCGCTGCGCGGCGACATCGCGCTGAGCCGCGAACAGACGCTGCGCGTCGGCCACGACTTCCATCGGATCAGTCTCGACGACTGGTGGCCGGCGCTGCCGGGCTCGACGATGATGGGCCCGCTCGACTACGTGAACATCAACGACGGCCGCCGCGAGCGCTTCGGCCTGTTCGTCGAATCGGAGTATCGCTGGAGCGCCGAGTGGACTTCGCTGCTCGGATTACGCGGCGACCATGTGCGCATGAACACCGGCGACGTGCAGCCCTACGACACGCAGAACCCGATACCGATGGGCGGCATGGGCGGTGGAATGGGTGGCGGCATGAGCATGGGCATGGCCAACCCCGACGCGCCGGCCGCCGTCGCCTTCAACGCGCTCGATCGCAAGCGCGACGACACCCACATCGACCTGACCGCGCTGCTCGGTTACGAGCCGGCGAAGACCGCGCGCTACGAATTCGGCTACGCCCGCAAGTCGCGCTCGCCGAGCCTGTACGAGCGCTACTCGTGGGGACGCGGCACGATGGCGATGACGATGATCGGCTGGTTCGGCGATGCCAACGGCTATGTCGGCAACCCCGACCTCGATCCGGAAACCGCGCACACCGTCAGCGCCACGCTCGACTGGCACGACGCGGCGCAGCGGAAATGGCAGCTCAAGGCGACGCCGTACTACACCTACGTCGACGACTACATCGATGTCGATCGCATCGGTACCTTCAACCCGCTGGTGGCGATGCAGGAGACGCGACCGCTGCTGCGGTTCGCCAACCGCGATGCGGTGCTCTACGGCATCGACATCGCCGGTCAGGTCGCCGTCTGGAGCGACACGCGCTTCGGGCACGGCGTGCTGAGCGGCGTGGTCGGCTACACCTGGAGCGAGCGCCGCGACAATGGCGACAGCCTCTACCATGTCATGCCGCTCAACGCGAAGCTGACGCTGGCGCAGCAGAAGGGGCAGTGGGTCAACGCCGTCGATGTCGAGCTGGTCGCGCGCAAGTCGCGCGTGCAGACGCTGCGGCTGGAACAGGAGAGCGCCGGCTACGCGCTGGTCGACCTGCGCACCAGTTACACCTGGAGCCGCCTGCGCATCGACGCCGGTATCCGCAACCTGTTCGATCGCCATTACGAGCAGCCGTTGGGCGGAGCCAGCTACGCGGCGTGGAAACATGAGGGATCGAGCGGCCCGATCGGCAGCATTCCCGGGCCGGGGCGTTCGTACGAACTCGGTGCCACGCTGATGTTCTGATCGATCGGCGCGGTGTCCGCAGGATCGGGATGCCCCTGGCGTAGAGCGCGGCCAGGGGATTTGACTGCGGCGACCGCTCAGTCGGGAATTTCCGGCTCGACGAGACGCGCCAGGTGATCGAGCGACTCCTGCCAGCCCAGGTAGCAGAACTCCGTTGGAATCTGTTCGGGAATCCCCTCCTGAACGATATTTAGCTCCGTGCCGCAGGCGACTTCGCGCAGCGTTGCCGTCGTCACCATTTCGCCGGGCAGGCCGGGGTCGTCGAAGGCGTCGGTGTAACGAATCCGTTCGTTCGGCAGCAGCTCCTTGTAGCTGCCGCCGAACGACTGACTGTTGCCGGTGCTGAAGTTGCGAAATGCCATCCTGAATCGGCCGCCGACGGTGGCGTCGAGCTGATCCACCCTGCAGGTGTAACCATTGGGCGGCAGCCAGCGGGCGATGGCTTCGGGATCGAGAAAGGCCCGGTAGACCTTTTCGGGCTTTGCACGCAATACGCGGTGAAGGCGGACGGTACCGGTGGTCATGCTGTTCTCCTTGCTGTGGGGGTGTCTGCTTCCTTGTCGCACGGCGTTGAGACAAATCGACAGGTATGCGGAGAATTATCTGCAAGAGCCGGGGCTGTCGGCTTGCTATTCCCAGAGGTGATATGAAGTGAGCGTGCGCCTCAGCCCCTGAAATGTGGAACCGGGCTCTGGAACCATATCCCCATGTGGGGATATGCAGGGCTTCACCTCCTGAGCGATCTTCCCCGAATCCGATCTGCCGGCCTTGCATGTACTCATGCAGGTGGAGAGCGATTCCATAAGAGATGAATCGAGGGGGTGTTCATGGACCTGCAACTGCAAGGCCGCCGCGTACTGGTCACCGGAAGCAGCAGCGGCA
>CAZEVP010000140.1:0-5292 GCA_964515735.1 uncultured Verrucomicrobiaceae bacterium
TAGGTCGACTCGGCGCCGTCCTCGTCCTCGACCGTCACCCAGGCGCCGAAGTAGACCTTGTCGCGATCCGGCGGCAGCTGGTCGACCACTTCCAGTGCCTCGATCCGCTTGCTCAGGAAGCGGACGCGACTGTCGATCTCGCGCAGCCGGCGCTTGCCGTAGATGTAGTCGCCATTCTCGGAGCGGTCGCCGTTCTTGGCCGCCTCGTGCACCACGGCCGTCACCTGCGGCCGTTCCACCTTCCACAGCTGGTGCAGTTCGGCGCGCAGTACGGCCATCCCCTCGGGGGTGATGTAGCGGGAGCCGGCGCGGCGGGGAGGGCGGTAGCGGGACATGGGCGTGGTGTGACCTGCGGTGGTTCTCGGGATATGGCCGGGCCGGTACACTGGCGGCCCCGTTGTGACCGGTTGCGGTGTCGAAGGCGGCCTATGGTACGTATTTTCGAGAAACTTTCTGCCAGTTCATTGCAGATGATCGCCGCCTGGCTGGTGTTGTGGATGGCGCTGCCCGCCGTGGCGCTGGAGTTGCAGGGCCGGCAGGAGCAGGGCGGCCTGCTGATCGGCCGCACCGAGCCGGGCGGCCGCGTGCAGCTCGACGGCAAGCCGGTGCGGGTGACGGCCGATGGCCGCTTCGTCATCGGTTTCGATCGCGATGCCAAACCGCAGGCGACGCTGACCGAGATCGCGCCGAACGGCGTGAAACGGCAACACCCGCTGCAGATCGCGCAGCGCCAGTACGACATCCAGCGCATCACCGGCGTGCCGCAGCAGACGGTGACGCCACCGCCGGAGCAGCTGAAGCGGATTCAGGAGGAGGCGGCGAAGGTCAGCAAGGCGCGCAAGACCGATTCCGACCTGCTGCATTTCCTCGACGGTTTCCAGTGGCCGCTGACCGGGCGCATCTCCGGCGTCTACGGCAGTCAGCGCGTCTACAACGGCGAGCCGGGGCGGCCGCACTTTGGCGTCGACGTCGCCGCGCCGACCGGCACGCCGGTGCGGGCGCCGGCCGACGCTATCGTCACGCTGGCGCATCCGGACATGTTCTTCTCCGGCGGCACGCTGATCATGGACCACGGCTACGGCGTCTCGTCGACGTTCATCCACCTGAGCAAGGTGCTGGTGAAGGTGGGCGATGTGGTCAGGGCCGGTGACGTGGTGGCGCAGGTGGGCGCCACCGGCCGCGCCACCGGGCCGCACCTCGACTGGCGTATCAACTGGTTCGACGTGCGCATCGATCCCGAGCTGGTGGTCGGGCCGATGCCGGAGAATGCGCAGCCGGCGACGGCCGGGCGCTGACCGAATTCCTGGAGAGATAAATGACGCTGGACAAGAAACTGCTGAGCATCCTGGTCTGCCCGGTCACCAAGGCGCCGGTCGAGTACGACGAACAGAAGCAGGAGCTGATCTGCCGCGCCAGCGGCCTCGCCTACCCGGTGCGCGACGGCATTCCCGTGATGCTGGAGAGCGAGGCACGGCCGCTGACGGCCGACGAAAAACTGCGCTGATCGCCGCCTTTTCACGCCCCTGCAGGCTTTCGGGGCGTTCCGATATACTGCGCGCTCGCTTTTTGCCGGTGGCCCCCCGCGCCGCCGGTTTCGATGCGCACCCGATGAACCGCCGTGAGACAAATGATGAAGAGCGCCGAGATTCGCGAGGCTTTCCTGCGTTTTTTTGAGAGCAAGGGGCACACCCGCGTCGCCAGCAGCTCGCTGGTGCCGCACGACGACCCGACGCTGCTCTTCACCAACGCCGGCATGAACCAGTTCAAGGATGTCTTTCTCGGTTTCGACAAGCGCCCGTACACCCGCGCCACCACCTCGCAGAAATGCGTGCGCGCCGGCGGCAAGCACAATGACCTCGAGAACGTCGGCTACACCGCGCGCCACCACACCTTCTTCGAGATGCTCGGCAACTTCAGCTTCGGCGACTACTTCAAGCGCGACGCCATCGGTTATGCGTGGGAGTTCCTGACCAGCCCGCAGTGGCTGAACCTGCCGACCGACAAGCTGTGGGTCACCGTCTACGCCGAGGACGACGAGGCCTACGACATCTGGAACAAGGAGGTCGGCGTGCCGGCCGAGCGGCTGATCCGCATCGGCGACAACAAGGGCGCGCGCTACGCCTCCGACAATTTCTGGATGATGGGCGACACCGGCCCGTGCGGCCCGTGCACCGAGATCTTCTACGACCACGGCGCCGATATCTGGGGTGGCCCGCCCGGTTCGCCGGAGGAGGATGGCGACCGCTACATCGAGATCTGGAACAACGTCTTCATGCAGTTCAACCGCGACGAGGCCGGCGTCATGCACCCGCTGCCGAAGCCGAGCGTCGACACCGGCATGGGGCTGGAGCGGATCTCGGCGGTACTGCAGCACGTCCACTCCAACTACGAGATCGACCTGTTCCAGGCGCTGATCAAGGCCGCCGCGCGCGAGACGCGGACGGACGACCTCGACAGCCCGTCGCTGAAAGTGCTGGCCGACCACATCCGCG
Organism: uncultured Verrucomicrobiaceae bacterium; assembly: GCA_964515735.1. Classification (GTDB taxonomy): domain Bacteria; phylum Pseudomonadota; class Gammaproteobacteria; order Pseudomonadales; family CAMLJR01; genus CAMLJR01. The sequence goes on from CAZEVP010000140.1 coordinate 2,493, forward strand.
CCTGCACCTTCCTGATCGCCGACGGCGTCATCCCGAGCAACGAGGGCCGTGGCTACGTGCTGCGCCGGATCATTCGCCGCGCCATCCGCCACGGCTACAAGCTCAGTGCACGCACCGCCTTCTTCCACCGGCTGGTGCCCGATCTGGTCGAGCAGATGGGAGCCGCCTATCCGGAACTGGTCGAGGCACAGGCCAGAGTGATGGAGGTGCTGCGACAGGAGGAGGAGCGTTTCTTCGAGACCATCGCCAATGGCATGGAGATTCTCGACGATGCGCTGGCGCAGCTGGCCGGCAAGGCGGATGCGGTGCTCGACGGCGAGACGGCCTTCAAGCTGCACGACACCTACGGCTTCCCGCTCGACCTGACCGCCGACGTCTGCCGGGAGAAGGGCATTACCGTTGACGTCAATGGCTTCGATGCGGCGATGGCACGCCAGCGCGAGCAGGCGCGTGCCGCCGGCAAGTTCAGGATGGCGGCGGCGCTGGAGTACAGCGGCCAGCCGACCAATTTCCAGGGTTATGAACGCCTTGTCGTCGAGGGCGCGACCATTACCGCGCTTTACGTCAACGGCAGCCCGGTGGCGCGGATGAACACCGGCGACAGCGGTGTGGTCGTGCTCGACAGCACGCCGTTCTACGCCGAATCCGGCGGTCAGGTCGGCGACAGCGGTGAGCTGGTGGCCGGCAACACCTGCACCACGCTGTTCGCGGTCGAGGACACGCAGAAGATCCAGGCCGACGTCTTCGGTCATCACGGCGAGCTGCGCGCCGGTTCGCTGGCGGTCGGCGACCGCATCACCGCGCAGGTGGATGTGACCCGCCGCGCCGCGACCGTGCGCAACCACTCGGCCACCCACCTGATGCACAAGGCGCTGCGCGAGGTGCTCGGCGGTCACGTGCAGCAGAAGGGCTCGCTGGTCGATGCCGACAAGACCCGTTTCGACTTCGCCCACAGCGCGCCGATGACGCGCGACGAGATCGCCCGCGTCGAGGCCATCGTCAACCGCGAGGTGCTGGCCAATGCGTCGGTGCAGGCCCGCGTCATGCCGATCGACGAGGCGCAGAAGAGCGGCGCGATGATGCTGTTCGGCGAGAAGTACGGCGACGAGGTGCGGGTGCTCGACATCGGCAGCTCGCGCGAGCTGTGCGGCGGCACCCACGTCGCCCGCACCGGCGACATTGGCCTGTTCAAGATCGTCGCCGAGAGTGGCGTTGCCGCCGGCGTGCGCCGGGTCGAGGCGGTGACTGGCGAGAATGCGGTTGCCTATGTGCAGCGCCGCGAACGGCTGCTCGACGAGGTCGCCGCGGCACTGACGGTACCGGCCGAACAGGTGGTACCGCGCGTGGCGCAGGCGCTCGACAGCGTCCGCGCGCTGGAGAAAGAGCTGGCTCGCCTGAAAGGCAAGCTGGCCAGCGCTGCCGGTGGTGATCTGCTCGGTCAGGCCAGAGAGGTCAACGGCGTCAAGGTGCTGGCGGCCAAGCTCGACGGCGCCGACGCGAAGACACTGCGCGACACGCTCGACCAGCTGAAGAACAAGCTCGGCTCCGGTGTACTGCTGCTGGCCGCCGTCGACGGCGACAAGGTGATGCTGGCGGCCGGTGTCACCAAGGATCTGACCGGTCGTTTCAAGGCCGGCGAGCTGCTGGCGCAGGCGGCATCGGTGGTAGGTGGCAAGGGCGGTGGCCGCCCCGACATGGCGCAGGGTGGGGGCACCAATCCGTCCGCGCTGCCGCAGGCGCTGGCGCTGGCCGAGCGTTACGTTGCCGGCGCCTGATATACGCGGGCTCCGATGGTCGGAGCGGGATATCCTTCCTTTAATTTGCCGCGGGATTGGTGTTTAATCTCGCGTCTTTTTTCGTGTCTCTCTTCGTGACTGGTTCGGGGACCTGGCAGCAACCATGAGTTTGATCGTTCAGAAATTCGGCGGCACGTCGGTGGGCTCGATCGAGCGCATCCAGGCGGTCGCCGAGAAAGTGGGCAAATTCCGCGACCAGGGTCACGACATCGTGGTCGTCGTCTCGGCCATGAGCGGTGAGACCAACCGGCTGATTGCACTGGCAAAAGAGATTCAGGAGCAGCCGACCCCGCGCGAGCTCGACGTGCTGGTCTCGACCGGCGAGCAGGTCACCATCGCGCTGCTGTGCATGGCGCTGCACAAGCGCGGCTACAAGGCGCGCTCCTATACCGGCGGCCAGGTGCGCATCCTGACTGACAGCGCCTTCACCAAAGCCCGCATCCAGACCATCGACGAAGAGAAGATGCGAGCCGACCTGAATGAAGGGTGCGTCGTCGTCGTCGCCGGTTTCCAGGGCGTCGACGAGCACGGCAACATCACCACGCTCGGCCGTGGCGGTTCCGACACCACCGGTGTTGCGCTCGCCGCAGCATTGAAGGCTGACGAGTGTCAGATCTACACCGATGTCGATGGTGTCTATACCACCGACCCGCGCGTGGTCAGCACGGCCCGTCGGCTCGACAAGGTCACCTTCGAAGAGATGCTGGAGATGGCCAGCCTCGGTTCGAAGGTGCTGCAGATTCGCTCGGTCGAATTCGCCGGCAAGTACAACGTGCCGCTGCGCGTCCTGCACAGTTTCCAGGAAGGCCCCGGCACCCTGATTACGCTCGAGGACAGTGACACCATGGAAAACCCGGTCATCTCCGGTATCGCCTTCAACCGCGACGAAGCCAAGCTGACGGTGGTCGGCGTGCCCGATACGCCGGGCGTGGCGTGGCAGATCCTCGGTCCGATCGGCGATGCCAATGTCGAAGTAGACGTCATCGTGCAGAACGTCGGCCGCG
>CAZEVP010000141.1:0-5236 GCA_964515735.1 uncultured Verrucomicrobiaceae bacterium
CGGCGCCGATGATCGTCCACGGCCCGACCTCGACGTCGTCGGCGAGACGCGCGGCGGGGTCGACGATGGCGCGCGGATCGATCGCCATGGCGTCAGCGCTTCCGGTCGGCGCAGAGAATGGTGGCGCCGGCGACGAAATCGCCGTCGACCGACGAGCTGACCTGGAATTTCCAGATGCCGCGGCGATCGGAGACGTATTCGGCGCGCAGCTGCAATTGATCACCCGGCACGACAGGCCGTTTGAAACGCACGTCGTCGGCGCCGACGAAGTAGTAGATCGAACCATCGGCCGGCTTCTTGCCCTGCGACTTGAAGCCGAGGATGCCGGCGGCCTGCGCCATCGCCTCGAGAATCAGCACGCCCGGCATCACCGGCAGGTCGGGAAAATGGCCGTTGAAGAACGGTTCGTTGATGCTGACGTTCTTGATCGCGACGATCGATTTCGGCAGATCGAGTTCGATCACGCGATCCACCAGCAGGAACGGATACCGGTGCGGCAGGTATTCGCGGATCTCATTCACTTCCATTATCACTGTCAGTCCCCCTTGTTCTGGTCATTCGTCTGTTTTTCTGACAGATCGGTAATTTGATTGCGTTGCACTTTCTCGAGAGCAACGACACGCCGATGCAGTTCGTCGAGCTGGGTGAAGCGAACAGCGTTGCGGCGCCAGCTGGCGCTTTCCATCGTGCCGGTACCCGAGGAGTAGGAGCCGCGCCTGTCGATCGAGCGCGTGATCAGCGACATCGCGGTGATGTGCACGCCGTCGCCGATCTCCAGATGACCGGCGATACCGGCGCCACCGGCGATCGTGCAATGTGCACCGATGCGCGTGCTGCCGGCGATGCCGACGCAGCCGGCAATGGCGGTGCCATCGCCGACGCGAACATTGTGGGCAACCTGTACCTGGTTGTCGATGATGACGCCGTCGCCGATCTCGGTGTCGTCGAGCGCGCCGCGATCGATCGTCGTGTTGGCGCCGATGTCGCAGTTGCGACCGATGCGCACGCCACCGATCTGCGCGATCTTCTGCCAGCCGTCGCGGCTCGGTGCGAAACCGAAACCGTCGGCGCCGATCACCGCGCCGCTGTGGATCGTCGTGCCATCGCCGACGACGACGCCGTGATAGAGCGTCACCCGCGCATGCAGGCGACAGTTGGCGCCGAGCCGCGAGCCATCACCGATCACCGTGTGCGCGCCGACGCTGCACGACGGCCCGATCTCGACGCCGGCACCGATCACCGCCAGCGGCCCGATCGCCGCGCTGGCATCGATGCGGGCATCGGCGGCGACCACCGCCGACGGATGAATGCCCGGCGGCAGTGGCGGCGCGGTGTCGAACAGATGGGAGATGCGCGCGTAGGCGAGATAGGAATCGGCCGCGATCAACGCGGTACCGGCATAACCGTCGGCCAGCGCCGGCGACAGGATCACGGCACCGGCGCGGGTGTCGTCGAGGTAGCGGCGATACTTCGGATTGGCGAGAAACGCGAGCTGATCGGGCGCGGCGGCAGCCAGTGTGGCGATGCCGGCGACGCTGGCCGAGCGGTCGCCGCGGCACTCGAGACCGAAACGGTCGGCTATCTCACCGAGAGTCCACGCCTGCCTTGCCATCGCTGTCCGCCGCTCGGGCACCCGCCGGGTGCCGGCTCACTTGGCCTTGTTCAGCTGCTCCGTCACCTTGGCGGTGATGTTGTAGCTCGGCTCGGCGTGCATGACCGCCTTGCGATCGAGCAGCAGGCCGATGCCTTCGCTCTTGATCAGATCGTTGACGACGGTCTGCAGCTTCGGCCCGAGATCCTGCATGACACCCTGGGCCAGCTCCTGCTCGGAAGCCTGCAGCTTGCGCGCGATGTGCTCCATGTCGCCACGCTTGTCCTCGATCTTCTTGCGCTGAGCCTCTTTCTGATCAGCGCTCATGACGGCCAGATCCTTCTGCACCTGCTGCACCAGACCGTCGTACTCCTTCTTGAGCTTCTCCAGCTCCTTCAGGTTGGCATCGTAGGCCGGCTGCGCGCGCAGATCCTTGAACTGCTTCTGCGCGGCATCGGTGTTGAGGATCGCCGCCTGTACGTCGAGCACGGCGATCTTGCCCTGCGCGAACGCCAGCGACGGCAGCATGAAAGCGATCAGGATCAGTGCGGAACGACGCAGTGTTGACACGTTTTTTCTCCGGAGAATCGAATGTTATTCATCAGGTGTTGCGGTATTCATCGGCATTGCCGACAGAGTGGCTCGTCGCCGTCAGAAGCCGCGTCCCAGCGAGAACTGGAAGATCTCGGCCTCGTCGTACTTCTCGTCCTTGAACGGCTTGGCCAGACTGAAGGTCAGCGGTCCGAAGCCGGTGATCCAGGTGATGCCGAAACCGGCCGAGTAACGCAGCTCGGCGAGGTCGACATCGTAGCAATTGGCCTGAGTGGCGCCGCAGCTGGTGCTGTAGACGTTGCCGGCGTCGATGAAGAAGGCCGAACGCAGCGAGCGCTGATCCTTGATGAACGGCAGCGGGAACAGCAGCTCGATGGCGCCCTCGATCAGGATGTTGCCGCCGAACGGATCGGCATCGTCGTCATCGACCAGCCGGTCGACGTGGATCTTGCCGGTGACCGGATCGACCACGTAGCCGATATTGTTGCTGCGCGCGGTACAGGCGCCATTGGCATCGACCGCGGTACAGGCGTAGTTGTAGCGATAGATGTCGGCCGGCGTGCCGCGCGGGCCGAGTGAGTTGGCCTTGTAGCCGCGCACCGAGGAGAAGCCGCCGGCGTAGAAGTTGTTGAAGAACGGCAGCGAATCGAAATCGCCGAAGCCATTGCCGTAGCCGAGTTCGGTGCGGAAACGCAGCGTGAAGGTGTCGCCGAGCGGTACGAACAGCTGACCGTTGTAGGTCAGCTTGTAGTACTCGAGATCGCTGCCGGGAATCGCGATCTCGAACGCCACGCTCTGGCTGGCACCGCGCGTCGCCAGCTGGCCGCGGTTCAGCGTCGACGATACCCACGTGGTCGTGAACGAGAACTGGTCGAAGCTGTCGCCATACGTGTCGAGGAAGCCGTCGCCGATGTTCTCCTGCAGGATCGCCGCGGCGCTGTTCGGATCGAACGACACCAGCGACTCCGGACCGAGATAACTGCCGCCGCTCAGCTGCGACAGGTAGTAGTAGTCGACGTTCTTCAGCGGGCGCGGGCTGCCGATGATCTCCTTGACCGTGCCGACACCGGCCTCGATCTGGGTGTTGGCGACACCGAAGGTGAAGGTCAGCCGCTTGGTCTCGGCGATCGGGTAGCCGAAGCTGACGTTGGCGCCCTTGGTCGACACCGTGTAGTCGGCGACGTCGATCTCGTCGAGGTTGGCCTCGCGGTAGAAGATCGAGAAGCCGCGGCTGACGCCATCCTCGGTGTAGTACGGATCGGTGTAGTTGAAGCGGACGTCGGTCAGGTAGTGGCTCTTGTTCAGCGCGATGCCGACCTGCTTGCCGGTGCCGAGGAAGTTGTTCTGCTCCAGCGAGGCGCCGAGCAGCAGACCGGCGTCCTGCGCATAACCGACGCTGGCGCCGATGCTGCCGGAGGGCTGCTCCTCGACGCTGTAGAGCAGGTCGATCATGTCGTCGGTGCCGGGCACCTCCTGCGTGTCGACCTTGGCTTCCTTGAAGTAGCCGAGCCGCTCGAGACGCACGCGCGACTGCTCGATCTTGTCCGACGACGCCGGCGCCGACTCCATCTGCCGCATCTCGCGCCGCAGCACGTCATCGGCGGTCTTGCTGTTGCCGGAGAAACCGATGCGGCGCACGTAGGTGCGCTTGCCCGGGTCGACGAAGAACTTGATGGCGACGCGCCGGTTCTCCTTGTCGATCTCGGGGATGCCCTGCACCTTGGCGAAGTTGTAGCCCTCGTTGCCGAGGCGCTTGCCGAGCAGCTCTTCGGTATTGGTGATCAGCGCCTGCGAGAAGGTCTGCCCCTCCTCGACCAGGATGAATTTGCGCAGTTCCTCCTCAGGCAGGATGATGTCGCCCGACAGGTCGACGGCGCCGACCTGATACTCGTCGCCCTCGTCGACGTTGACGCTGATGTAGACGGCGGAGCGATCCGGCGTCACCGACACCTGGGTCGAGGTGACGCGGAAGTTGATGTAGCCGCGATCGAGGTAGTACGAGGTCAGCTTCTCGATGTCGCCCTTGAGCTTCTCGCGCGAATACTTGTCGTTGCCCGACAGCCACGAGAACCAGCCGGTGGTCTTCAGCTCGAACAGGTCGGCCAGCGTCTCGTCGTCGAACTTGCGGTTGCCGACGACGTTGATGTGCTTGATCTTGGCGGTGTTGCCTTCGTCGATGTTGACCAGCACCTCGACCCGGTTGCGCGGCTGCGCCACCACTTCGGTCTGGATGTTGGCGTCGTAGCGACCCTGCGCGACGTACTGCCGCAGCAGCTCCTGACGCATCGACTCCAGCGTCGAGCGCTTGAACACCTGGCCCTCGGCCAGCCCCTGCTTCTTCAGGCCGTCGAGCAGATCCTCGCTCTTCAGCGCCTTGTTGCCCTCGATCTTGATCTCGCTGATCGACGGACGCTCCTGCACCGTCACCACCATCACCGAACCTTCGCGGCCGAGGTGGATGTCATCGAAATTGCCGGTCCTGAACAGGCTGCGGATGATCGCCGCCTGGGTGGAGGCGTCGATGTTGTCGCCGACGTTGATCGGCATCGCGGCGAACACGGTGCCGGCGGAGATGCGCTGCAGCCCCTCGACGCGGATGTCGGAAACGACGAAGGGCGCTGCCGCGTTCTGTGCGCCGGCCAGCAGCGGAGTGGTGGCCAGCAGAGCGGCAATGGCGGTGTGGAGACGACGTTTTCTCAAGGGCCTGAACCTGGACAAACCTTTCTTGACCGTCACCGGCGCAGTACCGGAGACGATGGCTGATTATTCGGCGACGCGGAGATGGCGGGCACTCGCGAAGGCGGCAGGCATGCGTTCAAAGGCGCATCAGATCGTTGTACAGCGCCAGCAGCATCACGCCGACGATGACGAACAGACCGACCTGATAACCGAGAAGCTGCACGCGCTCCGACAGGGGTCGCCCCCTGACCCACTCTGCCAATCCGTACAGGATGTGTCCCCCGTCGAGCACCGGGATCGGCAGCAGGTTCAAGACCCCCAGGCTGATGCTCAGCAGCGCCAACACCCCGACATAGGCCTCCCAGCCGGCGCTGGCGGAAGCGGACGCCACTTTAGCAATGGTGACTGGGCCGC
>CAZEVP010000142.1:0-5234 GCA_964515735.1 uncultured Verrucomicrobiaceae bacterium
CGCAGAACGCCCCGATCGGGCTGAACATCTTCATTGCCAATAAAGCTTGCAGGAAACTGTCTCGCCAGCAGTGTTAAGGCGCGGCCATCCGGTTTTCCCCACTCTCACGCATCGCCTGTTCGATCTCGTTCAACGTCCCCATGTAAACGGCGTGCTGCCCGCCGTCGTCCCGCTGCGCGTCGCTCAGCGCAACGGCCCGCCGCGCCGCCGCCAGCGCCTCGTCGCCGCGCCCGAGCCGCAGCAGCGTGTCGGCGAGGTTGTTGAACGCTGCCGCCGATTGCGGGTGGCGCTCGCTGGCGGTGCGGAAATGGCGCTCGGCAGTTGCGAAGTCGCCGAGCCGCCAGGCGCAGTTGCCGGCGCCAATATGCGCTGCCAGCTGGTCGGGCCAGCGCCGGGCGGCGGCATCGAAGGCGGTCAGCGCGGCCGCCGTCTGGCCGGTGCTTTCGAGGTCGTTGGCCGCCGCCAGGTAGCGCGCCGGTTCCACGCTGGCCGGCAGTTCGCCCGGCGACAGCACCAGCAGCGCCCAGCGCCCACCGCGCTCCCAGGTGCGGTCGAAGGTCGATAGTGGCAGCCGTTGCAGGCGTTCGTCGCCGGAGCGCAGCAGCAGCTCGCGCCGATCGAGGTCGTAGCCGATCGCCACCGCGTAGTGCCAGCGCGGCAACCAGTTCAGGCCGAGGTTCTGCAGCACGATCGCTGGCCGCCCGGCCGCCAGTTCGGTCAGCAGCGCGTCGAGGCGCGGTTCCAGCACGTAGGCGAGTTTCTGTTGCCGGCGCGTCGCCGCCACCAGCTCGATCTGCAGGCTGCCCTGGCGTCCCGGCAGGTAGATGTCCGGCGCCAGTTGTTCCGGCGTCAGCGCGGCGCCCTGGTGGTTCAGCACCATCGCCAGCGTGGCCGGGCCGCACTGGTAGGCGTCCTGTGCGAACCAGGGCACTGCCGACAGCTCGACATGGCGCGGCTGCAGCCCGGCCGGCAGCGGTGGAGTCGCGCTGCAGCCGGCCAGCAGCGCCAGCAGCAGTGCCAGAAATGCAACGCCCGCCGGGTGGCGGGCGTTGTGTGCGCGGTCGCGCGACGACATGGCGGCGCTCAGCGCACCGAGCGGGTGAACGGGAACACCTTGGTGAAGCCGAGGATGTCGGTCACCAGCAGAATGACGAAGACGGCGAACAGCACGCCGACGACGCTGGTGCCACCGGCCGGCAGCTGATCGAGACGCTCGGCCAGCTGCTGTGCCTCGGCGTCGGTCATCGCGTCGACGCGCGCCAGTGCGGCGCCGGCGTCGAGTCCCTGCTGCTGCAGCACCTCGCGCACCTCGGCGCGGCTGAGGAAGTCGCGCACCTGCTGGTGGGCCGCGGAGGCGGGGGCCGGCGCGATCACCGCGGCGGTATCGATCAGCGCGGCATGCACGGGGGCCGCCGGCAGCCACAGCGCGGACAGGCTGATCAGCAGGGCTCGGCTGGTGTTGCGCAATACGCCTTGATTCATCGTCGGTTTCTCCAGGTCGGGGGGGACGGGGTGGGAGGGCGGCGACGGTGTGGAGCCGGCACCGGCGCATACCGCACCGCAGGCCGCCTTGTATCACAGGCCGGTGCGCCTCCCAACGGCGGCGCCGGCGGAATTGTGACGCCGTTGTGGTCCGCCATCCATTCCCGCCGCGCCCGGCGCCGGCTTAGATGCACCGGCGGTGCTGGGCTATGCTTCGCAAACCCCCGCGTTCGCGGTGGAGCCGGTTCCGTCTGGCGGGGCCGCGTATAGTCGCGCCCCCCGTTCGCAATAAAGAGCCTAAACGTGGCCGAAACGAAGCGCCGCTGGCAGTTGCCGCTGATCCTGTCGGCCATTTTCATCGCATATGTGGCGCTGGGCTCACTGTCCTGGCAGGTGCTGCAGATCCACGCCGAACAGATCACGGTGTGGGTGTTCTGGCTGCCGACCGGTTTCGTCTTCGCAGCGATATGGCGCTATGGCCTCGTCGCGACCATCCCGTTCCTGCTCGCCAGCCTGATCGTCGCCTATTCGGTCTCCGGCAACCTGCCGGTGGCGCTGCTGTCGGCGACCGGCGCGCCGCTGTCGGCGCTGCTGGCGCGCTGGCTGTTGCACCGGCTGCGGGTGACCGACCCGCTGGCCGACCCGCGCTCGGTGTTCCGCTTCGTGCTGATCGCCTGCCTGCTGCTGCCGATGCTGAGCGGGCTGATCGGCGCCACCTCTTACCTGCTGGCCGGCCCTTACGTGCCGCTGGCGCCGATGTGGCTGACCTGGTGGGCGGCCGATGCCACCGGCACGCTGCTGATGGCGCCGGCGCTGCTGGCGCTGCCGGATCTGTGGCGGATGCGCATGACGCCGGCGCGCTGGCTGGAGCTGACGCTGCTGGTCTGCAGCGCGCTGCTGTTCTGGCACCAGCTGTACGTGCTGCGCGACTGGCCGAACACGCCGCCGATGGCGTTTCTCGCGGTGCTGCCGCTGATCTGGGCGGCGCTGCGCTTCCGCTTCGCGGTGGTCACCTGGGTGGTGCTGCTGGAGGCGGTGCTGGTGGCACTGTCGACGGTGTCGGGGCGCGGCCTGTTCGCGCGCCCCGACGTCATCGAAAGCATGATTTACCTGCATGCGTACATCCTGGCGATCTCCGGCGTCGGGCTGGCGCTCGGCTCCGCCATCAGCGCGCAACGGCGTTCGATCGAGGCGCTGCGCGAGAGCGAGGCACTGCTGGCCGAACTGACCAAGACCGGCACCACGCTGGTCTGGATGAGCGATGCCGACGGGCGGATCAGCTATCGCAACGATGCCTGGTCGAGCGTCACCGGCGACAGCCCGGCCTCGACGCTGGACGAGTGGAACGAACGGGTGCACCCGGACGACCGCGAGATGGCGCGGCTGCAGGCGATGCGTGCGCGTGGCAGCGGCGAGCGCTACGAACTGGAGTACCGCCTGGTCGGCGGTGACGGCCGGCTGCGCTGGCTGTTCGACAGCGCCACGCCGCGCTTCGATGACGAGGGGCAGTTCCTCGGCTTCATCGGCTCCAATATCGACATCAGTGCGCGCAAGCATTCGGAGGCGCTGATGTCGGCGCAGGCGGCGGTGCTGCGCGCGCTGTCGCTCGACATTCCGCTGAAACGACTGCTCGAAGACATCGCCCGCTTCGTCGATTCGCAGCTGGTCGGCGGCCGCTGCGACGTGCTGCTGGCCGACACCGAGCGCGGTGTGCTGAACCGCAGCGCCGGGCCGCAGCTGCCGGCCGACTACACCAACGGCTTCGACGTGCTGCCGATCGGCGAGGGCTGCAGCTCCTGCGGCGCGGCGGCGGCGCGGCGCGAACCGGTGTTCACGGCGGATGTCCGCAGCGATCCGCTGTGGACCTCGTCGCGCGAGCTGGTGCCGCGCTTCGACTGGCTGCGCGCCTGCTGGTCGATGCCGTTCTCCAGCAATCGCAACGAGCTGCTCGGCGTGCTGTCGATCTACTGCGACCAGCCGCGCGCGCCGCGCCCTGAGGAGCAGGAGCTGCTGCGCACGTCGGCGGCGCTGGCGGCGATCGTCGTGCAGCGCTCGCGCGAGGCGCAGCGGCTGCGCGACAGTGAGGCCAGCCTGCGTATCACCTTCGAGCAGGCGGCGGTCGGCGTCGCCGAGATCGGCATGGATGGCCGCATGCGCCGCGTCAACCAGCGCTTCTGCGATATCGCCGGCTACAGCGAAAAGGAGCTGCTGTCGCCCGGTTTCGGCCGGCTGACCTACCCCGACGACCGCGCCATCACATTGTCGGCGCGGCAGCAGCTGCTGAACGGCCGCGACAGCGTCAGCTTCGAGCAGCGCTACGTCCGCCGCGGCGGGCAGGTGGTGTGGGTGCGCGTCTGGTGGTCGCTGGTGCGCGAGAGCGGCGGCGAGCCGGTCCATTTCATCGCCGTGGTCGAGGACATCTCCGAGCGCAAGCGCGCCGAGGCCGAGATCGAGCGGCTGGCGCTGTACGACACGCTGACCGACCTGCCCAACCGCCGCCTGTTCCTCGACGGTCTCAACCGCGCGCTGCACGCCGCGCAGCGCAACGGCCTGTTCGGCGCGCTGCTGTTCATCGACCTCGACCACTTCAAACACCTGAACGACGCGCGCGGCCACCACGCCGGCGACATGCTGCTGCGGCAGGTGGCGCTGCGGCTGCGCCACGGCTCGCGCGAGGAGGACACGGTGGCGCGCCTCGGCGGCGACGAGTTCGTGATCCTGCTGGAGAACATCGGCGACAGCGTCGACAGCGCCACCGCCAGCGCCGGCGCGGTGGCCGAGAAGGTGCGGCAGGCATTGATCGCACCGTTCTCGCTCGAAGGCGGCGCCTACGAGCACCACGTCTTCGCCAGCATCGGCGTCACGCTGTTTCCGAAAGCGGGAAGCAGCGCCGACGAGCTGGTCAAGGAGGCGGACACCGCGATGTACCGCGCCAAGGCCAGCGGTCGCAACCGCATCTGCTTCTACGCGCCGGAGATGCAGCGGGCCGCCGAGCTGCGGCTGTCGCTGGAGCGCGACCTGCGCGCCGCGATCGGCACCGACCAGCTGTTCCTGATGCTGCAGCCGCAGCGCCATGTCGATGGCGAGCTGGCCTGCGCCGAGGCGCTGCTGCGCTGGAACCATCCGCAGCGCGGCGCAATTGCGCCGGCCACGTTCATTCCGGTGGCCGAGGAGAGCGGCCTGATCGTGCCGCTCGGCGAGTGGGTGCTGAGCGAGGCGGCGCGGCTGTCGCGCCAGCTCGACGGTGCCGACAACGAAGTCGAGATCGCCGTCAATGTCAGCCCGCGCCAGTTCCGCGAAGCCGATTTCGTCGAGCGCGTTGCCGCCATCCTGGCCGAGCGCGGCGCCGACCCGCGCCGGCTGCTGCTCGAAATCACCGAGGGCGTCGTCATGGCCGACGTCGACGACGCCATCGCCAAGATGGCGCAGCTGGAGCGGATGGGCATCCGGCTGTCGATCGACGACTTCGGCGTCGGCTACTCGTCGCTCAGTTACCTGAAACGGCTGCCGCTGCACGAGCTGAAGATCGACCGCACCTTCGTCTCCGACCTGCCCGGCGACAGCAACGATGTCGCCATCGTCGAGACCATCCTGGCGATGGCGGGCCATCTGCAGCTCGACGTCGTCGCCGAGGGGGTCGAGACCGAGGCGCAGTACGCCTTCCTGAAGGCGCGCGGCTGCCGCTTCTTTCAGGGCTACCACATCGCCATGCCGCAGCCGGTGGACGTGGTGCTGCCGCAGCTGCGCGCGGC
>CAZEVP010000143.1:0-5193 GCA_964515735.1 uncultured Verrucomicrobiaceae bacterium
GGATCAGAAGTTTTCAGCCCTTTTTAAACCGTCCGTGGAAACGGGGTAGAACCCCAGCAGAATGCGCGGCTTGTGGGTGCTTTCACGTGTAGTGTGCGGCGGTGTGTCGAACAGTGAAGGGTCTAGGTTGGGCAGATGCTCTGACATGAAGACGTGTTCCTCAAAGAGTGCCGATACGATCCAGCTCGCGCTTGAGTTGGTTGCGGTCGAGAGTGCTGAATGGAAGAGCGAAGAAAGCTTGGCAGCGCAGCTCGATGCGGGCTAGTGCGGCGCGGAACGCAGCATTGACGGTTGCCTCATCACCCACCACATCCGACGGGTCCTCCAGGCCCCAGTGAGACTTTAGCGCCGGCCCGAAGTACACGGGGCACGCTTCCCCGGCCGCTTTGTCGCAGACCGTGATGACAATGTCCGGAGGGTTGCCTACGAAAGCCTCGTTGCCCTTGCTGCTCAGGCCCGCGATAGGAATGCCAGCTTGCGCCAAGGTGGCGAGGGTGCGAGGAAGCACCTGGCCTTTGGGGAAGCTGCCAGCGCTGACTGCCTCGAAGCCTTCCGGCGCTAAATGGTTGAACAGCGCTTCAGAAAGGATGCTACGGCAGCTGTTGGCGGTGCACATGAACAGGACTCGCATTTAAGGCTCCTCCGCTGCGGCGGACATCAGAGGCTCAGGCGCAACGCCAGGGCCGAAAGGGTGATCAGCAGAACCGGCAGGGTCAGGAGGATGCCGGCCTTGAAGTAGTAACCCCAGGTGATACGCATGCCCTTGCGCGCCAGCACGTGTAGCCAGAGCAGCGTGGCGAGGCTGCCGATCGGCGTGATCTTCGGGCCGAGGTCGCAGCCGATGACGTTGGCGTAAATCATCGCCTCGCGCATCAGACCTTTGGCGCCGCTGGCCTCGATCGACAAGGCGCCCACCAATACGCTAGGCATGTTGTTCATCACCGAAGACAGCAAGGCAGAGAGCAGGCCGGTGCCAATGGCGGCACTCCACAGCCCCTGTTCGGCGAGGCGATCAAGCAGGTGGGCAAGGAAGTCCGTAAGGCCTGCGTTCTTCAGGCCATACACCACCAGGTACATACCGAGGGAAAAGATCACCACCTGCCAGGGCGCTTCGCGCAGGACACGGCGCGTGGAGATGCGGTGGCCCCGCGCGGCCACGGCAAAGAGGATAGCGGCACACACAGCTGCCACGGCGCTGATCGGGATGCCCAGTGGTTCCAGGGCGAACAGGCCGACCAACAGCACCAGCAGCGTCCACCAGCCGATGATGAACGTGGCCCGGTCGTGGATAGCCGCCTTCGGCTCCTTCAGCGTATCGAGTGCGTACTGCCTAGGAATATCGCGGCGAAAGAACAGGAAGAGCACCAGCAGCGTTGAGGCGACACTGGCGAGGTTCACCGGCGCCATCACCGAGGCGTATTCGGCGAAGCCGAGACCGAAGTAGTCAGCCGAGACGATGTTCACGAGGTTGGAGACCACCAGAGGCAGGCTTGCGGTGTCGGCAATGAAGCCAGCGGCCATGACGAATGCCAAGGTTGCGGCCGGCGAGAAGCGCAGGGCGACCAGCATGGACATGACGATGGGCGTGAGGATCAGTGCCGCGCCATCATTAGCGAACAAGGCCGCAACAGCCGCGCCGAGCAAGACGCAGAAGGCGAATAGACGGTAACCGCTGCCATTCGCCCAGCGAGCCACGTGGAGCGCAGCCCATTCGAAAAAGCCGGCCTCATCCAGTAGCAGGCTGATGATGATGACGGCGATGAAAGTGGCGGTGGCGTTCCATACGATGGCCCAGACTGTCGGGATGTCCTGCAGCGAAACCGCGCCGACGGCGAGAGCGATGATTGCCCCCAGGGCAGCACTCCAACCAACACCAAGTCCCTTGGGCTGCCAGATGACCAGGACGAGCGTGAAAACAAAGACAGCAAGGGCGACCAGCATGGAGGGCTCGCTCGGGAGAGATCAGCGGCAGCCAGCGTCACGGACGGGACGGCCGTCCATGTTCTGCAGGCGGAGTGTATTGTCGGCCAACCACTGGGCATTGGCCTGCAAGGTTACCTGCAGCATCTTGTGCACCCAGGCGGGCAGCTCGGGATTGAGGCGGTAATACACCCACTGGCCTTGACGGCGATCCAGCAGCAGACCGTTGCTGCGTAGCTGTGCCAAGTGGCGGCTGATCTTCGGCTGGCTTTCGTCCAGCGCGAACATGAGCTCGCAGACGCACAGCTCGCCGAGACCTGCAATCAGCAGGGTGGCGCGCGCGCGAGTTTCGTCAGCCAGGCTTTTGAAGACCTCGGGAGGAGTGATCAGGGGAGTGCCCTCAAACGTATGTGGGGAGCGAAATATACGGAAATCCATATATAAGGCGCAAATCCTTTGTCCGGCGATTGAACCACTGGAGAGCTTCGTTGGAAGTCGATTGGCTGGGCGACTTGATCGGCAGGCGTTGTCGCGCTCCCGGGGCAAGTCCGACCGACTGCTGCGGCCGGATGCTCTTTAGCAGCACTTCCATAGGCTGACTGACAACCTGTGGTGTCGAGACGTGGCCAAACTTTGTTTCCCGCACAGCCAATGTGGCCAGCGTAGGTATCAATCGACACCATAGTTTGGCCAAAACGGCCAAGTGATGGTGTCAAGAACACGCTTCGGGCTGTTCGCGGAGGAGTGGTGGGCCCAGCAGGACTTGAACCTGCGACCAAGCGATTATGAGTCGCCTGCTCTGACCAACTGAGCTATAGGCCCGAAAGGAGTTCGGCGCACGCGTGCGTGCGCCGGGTGTTGCGGTTACTCGTCGAGGAAGCTGCGCAGGTGGTCGGAGCGCGACGGGTGGCGCAGCTTGCGCAGCGCCTTCGCCTCGATCTGACGGATACGCTCGCGGGTGACGTCGAACTGCTTGCCGACCTCTTCCAGCGTATGGTCGGTCGCCATTTCGATGCCGAAGCGCATCCGCAGCACCTTCGCTTCGCGCGCGGTCAGGCCGGCCAGCACCTGACGCGTCGCTTCGCGCAGCCCTTCGCCGGTGGCGGCCTCGATCGGCGAGGCGATCGTCGTGTCCTCGATGAAGTCGCCCAGGTGCGAATCTTCGTCGTCGCCGATCGGCGTCTCCATCGAGATCGGTTCCTTGGCGATCTTCAGCACCTTGCGAACCTTGTCCTCGGGCATGTCCATGCGCTGGCCGAGCTCTTCCGGCGTCGGCTCGCGGCCCATCTCCTGCAGCATCTGCCGCGAGATACGGTTCAGCTTGTTGATCGTTTCGATCATGTGCACCGGAATGCGGATGGTGCGCGCCTGGTCGGCGATCGAACGGGTGATGGCCTGGCGGATCCACCACGTCGCATAGGTCGAGAACTTGTAGCCGCGGCGGTATTCGAACTTGTCGACCGCCTTCATCAGGCCGATGTTGCCTTCCTGAATCAGGTCGAGGAACTGCAGGCCGCGGTTGGTGTATTTCTTCGCGATCGAGATGACCAGACGCAGGTTGGCCTCGACCATCTCCTTCTTGGCGCGGCGGGCGCGCGCTTCGCCAATCGACATGCGGCGGTTCACTTCCTTGATGTCGGCGATGGTCAGATCGACATCTTTCTCGATCTGGGCGATCTGCTGCTGCGCGGCGAGCAGGCGCTCCTTGTGGTGCGACAGTTTGCTGCTGTAACCCTTCTTGGCGGTGATGTGCTTGTCGACCCACTCGAGGTTGGTCTCGTTGCCGGGGAAGTCCTTCAGGAAGTGCTTGCGATCCATGCCGCTGTCGCGGACGCAGACCTGCAGGATCTCTTTTTCCAGCGCGCGGATCTGGTTCAGCGTGCCACGCGCCTGCTGCACCAGCGGGTCGAACATGCGCGGCGTCAGCTTGAAGAACTTGAACACCTCGCCGAGCAGCTGCAGCTCCTTGGCGGTCTGCTTGCTGTAGCGGCCGTGTTTCTTGATCGACTTCTCGACCTTGTCGAACTGCGCGCGCAGTTCGCCGAAACGGACGCGGGCGATCTCGGGGTCCGGACCGGATTCGGTGGACTCCTCTTCGTCGCTCTTCTCGCCCTCTTCGTCCTCGTCTTCGTCCTCCTTCGTGGCGGCCTCTTCGACCGGCACTTCCTCGGCGGTGGCGGGGGGGACTTCTTCGGCGGGGTCGAGATAGCCGACCAGCACGTCACCGAGGCGCTTGCCTTCGGTGGTGACCTTCTCGTATTCGTCGAGCAGCTGCCTGACGGTGCCGGGGTAGTAGGCGAGCGCCGCCATCAGTTCGCGGATGCCGTCCTCGATGCGCTTGGCGATGACGATCTCGCCCTCGCGCGTCAGCAGCTCGACCGTGCCCATCTCACGCATGTACATGCGCACCGGATCGGTGGTGCGGCCGGCCTCGGTCTCGACGGCGGCCAGTGCGGCGGCGGCTTCGGCGGCTGCGATGTCGTCGGGCGACTCGTTCTCCGCGAGCAGCAGCGTGTCGGCGTCGGGCGCCTCTTCGAAGACCTGGATACCCAGGTCGTTGATCATCTGGATGATCTCTTCGACCTGTTCCGGGTCGGAGATCTCGTCGGGCAGGTGGTCGTTGACCTCCGCGTACGTCAGGAACCCCTGCTCCTTGCCTTTGGCAATCAGCTCTTTCAGCCGTGACTGCTGCTGTTCCGTATCGCTCATGCTGACGTGTTCTCTGCGGTGGGGGCCGAAAAATAGCCGGACATTATAGCCTCGAGGGGGCTATTCGACTAGGCGACATACCCTTTGGTTCCTTGTGAAGGCACTGGTCGGGGCTGCCGGATCATTTGCGTTGCCGCTGGCTAAGTAGCTGGGCCAGCTGTTGTTTTTCCTCGGCGGTGAGGCCAGCGTAGTCGCTGTTTCGGAGTTTGTCGCGCAGCGTGTCGAGGTAGGCTTCGAGGTGCTGGTCGAGGCGCCAGTCGTGCAGCAGCCGCAGTGTGTCGGCCAGTTCCTGCTCCGGCACCGCCTCGGGGTGTTCGTTGAGGATGCGCACGCTGTCGTTGTCGATCGCCTGCTTCATCAGCTCCTGCCACGGGTCGATGTGCATGAAGCCCATCAGCATCGGCGTGCTCGATTCGGGGCGCCGCCGCAGCAGCTGCAGCAGTTCGCGCAGGAGGTCGGCCTCGGGGCCTTGCAGGTGGTCGAGTGCGGGGTCGGTGAGCGCTCGCAACGTCTCGCGCGGCCACAGCACCAGCAGGCCGACGGCGTGCAGGATCGGGTTGCGGC
>CAZEVP010000144.1:0-5156 GCA_964515735.1 uncultured Verrucomicrobiaceae bacterium
GCCGAGCAGCTGGCGATCGACCGCGTCAAGCAGCTGTTCGACTGCGACTACGCCAACGTGCAGCCGCACTCCGGCGCGCAGGCCAACGCCGCCATCTTCCTGGCGCTGGTCAACCCGGGCGACACCGTGATGGGCATGAACCTGGCGCAGGGCGGCCACCTGACCCACGGCAACCCGGCCAACTTCTCCGGCAAGCAGTACAAGATCGTCCCGTACGGCCTCGACACCGAAACCGGCGTCATCAACTACGACGAAATGGAGCGCATCGCGCTCGAAACGAAGCCGAAGATGATCATCGGCGGCTTCTCGGCCTACTCCCGCTTCAAGGACTGGGCGCGGATGCGCGAGATCGCCGACAAGGTCGGCGCCTGGTTCTGGGTCGACATGGCGCACGTCGCCGGTCTGGTCGCCGCCGGCGAATACCCGAGCCCGCTGCCGCACGCCCACGTCGTCACCTCGACCACGCACAAGACGCTGCGCGGTCCGCGCGGCGGCATCATCCTGTCGAAGGGGCAGTCGGAAGAGTTCTACAAGAAATTCAACTCGGCGGTGTTCCCCGGCATTCAGGGCGGCCCGCTGATGCACGTCATCGCCGCCAAGGCGGTCGCGTTCAAAGAGGCGCTGTCACCCGAGTTCAAGAGCTATCAGAAGCAGGTGGTCGCCAACGCCAGGGCGATGGCCGGCGTGTTCGCCGAGCGCGGCTACAAGGTGGTGTCGGGCGGTACCGACAACCACCTGATGCTGCTCGACCTGATCGGCAAGGAGTACACCGGTAAAGATGCCGACGCCGCCCTCGGCGAGGCCTACATCACCGTCAACAAGAACTCGGTGCCAAACGACCCGCGTTCGCCGTTCGTCACCTCCGGCCTGCGTGTCGGTACCCCGGCGTCGACCACGCGCGGTTTCAAGGAGCCGGAGATTCGCGAGCTGACCGGCTGGATCTGCGACGTGCTGGATGGCCTGGAGAAGGGCAACGGCGCCGAGGTGATTCCGCAGGTGCGGGCCAAGGTGCTGGCCCTGTGCAAGCGCTTCCCGGTTTACGGCTGAACCGCCTGATCTGCCACCGACCGGCCGAGGTCACTCCCGATGCGCTGCCCGTTCTGTGGTTTCGATGACACCAAAGTGATCGACTCGCGCTTGGTCGCCGAAGGCGGGCAGGTGCGGCGCCGGCGCGAGTGCCTCTCCTGCGCCGAGCGCTTCACCACGTTCGAGACCGCCGAGCTGCTGCTGCCGCGCGTGATCAAGAGCAACGGTTCGCGCGAGCCGTTCGACGAGCAGAAGCTGCGCAACGGCATCCTGCGTGCGATCGAGAAGCGGCCGGTCAGTCTGGAGACGGTCGAGGCGGAGATCGCCCGCATCAAGCACACGCTGCAGGCCACCGGCGAGCGCGAGCTGCCGTCGCGCGCCATCGGCGAGCAGGTGATGGAGGCGCTGAAGCGGCTCGATCACGTCGCCTACGTCCGCTTCGCGTCGGTCTATCGCAGCTTCCAGGATCTCAACGAGTTCCGCGCCGAGATCGATCGTCTGGCGCAGGAACCGCAGCCGGAAAAGTTCTGAGGTGGACGCCGCCTCCGCCGCACCCGGCTTCTCCGCCGCCGATCATCAGCACATGGCCGAGGCGCTGCGCCAGGCCGAGCGCGGTCTCTACACGACGATGCCGAACCCGCGCGTCGGCTGCGTCATCCTGCGCGCCGACGGCCGCGTCACCGCCACCGGCTGGCACCGCCGCGCCGGCGAGCCGCACGCCGAGGTGCTGGCGCTGCGCACCGCCGGCAACTCGGCCCGCGGCGGCACCGTCTACCTGACGCTGGAGCCGTGCAGTCACCACGGCCGCACGCCGCCGTGCTGCGAGGCATTGAGCGCGGCCGGCGTCGCCCGCGTCGTGGTCGCGATGCGCGACCCCAACCCGCTGGTGGCCGGGCGCGGCATCGAACATCTGCGCGCCGCCGGCATTCGGGTCGAGGTCGGGCTGATGGAGGCGCAGGCGCGTGCGCTGAACCTCGGCTTCATCAGCCGCATGGAGCGGCAGCGGCCGTGGCTGCGGCTGAAACTGGCGTCGAGCATGGATGGCCGCACGGCGATGGCCTCGGGCGAGTCGAAGTGGCTGACCGGCGTCGCCGCCCGCTGCGACGTGCAGCGGCTGCGTGCGCGCAGCTGCGCCATCGTCAGCGGCGTCGACACGGTGATCGTCGACAACGCCGCGCTGAACGTGCGGCCGGACGAACTCGGCCTCGACCACGCCGACGAGATCGCGCGGCGCCAGCCGATCCGCGTCGTGCTCGATTCGACGCTGCGACTGCGGCCGCCGGCGCGTATCTTCTCCGGTCGCGGCCGGCTGGTGATCGCCACCGCCAGCGACGACGAGCGCCGGCGTCAGCACCTGATCGATCAGGGCGCCGAGGTGATCACGCTGCCGCGCACGGCGAACGGCCTCGATCTGCAGGCGCTGCTGGCATGGCTGCACGAACAGCAGTGCAACGAGGTGATGGTGGAGGCCGGCGCGCGGCTGGCCGGCAGCTTCTGGCGTGCCGGTCTGGTCGACTGGCTGACGCTGTACATGGCGCCCACGCTGCTCGGCAGCGAGGGGCTGCCGCTGTTCGATCTGCCGCTGGCGCAGATGCGCGAACAGCAGCGGCTCGACATCCGCGACTGGCGCGCGATCGGGCAGGACTGGCGTATCGATGCGGTGCCGCTCAACAGGTTGCCGTCAGGCGATTTGCCGTTAAACGATTTGTCGTTAAGCAACGAGAGAACGAAATAGATGTTCACCGGTATCGTCGAAGCGAAAGGCGAAGTGATCGCGCTCGAACCGCGCGGTGGCGACCTGCGCCTGCGCATTCGCACCGGCGCCGCGTTCGATCTCGGCGATGTGCAGCTCGGTGACAGCATCGCCACCAACGGCGTCTGTCTGACCGTGGTCGAGCTGCCGGGCGACGGCTACTGGGCCGACGTCTCGCGCGAGACGCTGCAGTTCGCGACGATTCCGCAATGGCGCGTCGGCGGCGAAGTCAATCTGGAAAAGGCGCTGCTGCCGACCACGCGGCTAGGCGGCCATCTGGTCAGCGGTCATGTCGATGGCATCGGCGAAGTGGTCGCGCGCCACGCCGACGCGCGCTCGATCCGCTTCACCGTGCGCGCGCCGAACGAGCTGGCGAAATACATCGCGCACAAGGGTTCGATCTGCGTCGACGGCGTCAGCCTGACGGTCAATGCCGTCAGCGGAGCCGATTTCGAGCTGAACATCGTGCCGCACACGGCGCAGGTCACCGTCATCGACGGCTATCGCGTCGGCACCCGGGTCAACCTGGAGGTGGACCTGATCGCACGCTATCTGGAGCGCCTGCTGCTCGGCGAGCGCGCGGCGCAGGGCGGCGGCATTACTGAAGCATTTCTCGCCGAAAACGGCTTTCTGAGCCGCGGCTGAACGAGGTCGAGCATGGCACTCAACACGATTGAAGAGATCATTCAGGACATCCGCCTCGGCAAGATGGTGGTGCTGATGGATGACGAGGATCGCGAGAACGAAGGCGACATCGTCATGGCGGCCGAGTGCGTCACCACCGAGCAGATCAATTTCATGGTGCGCCACGCGCGCGGGCTGATCTGCATGCCGATGAGCCGCGATCGCAGCGATCGCCTCGGCCTGAAGCTGATGGTCGAACGCAACGGTTCAGGTTTCGGCACCAAGTTCACCACCTCGATCGAGGCGGCGACCGGCGTCACCACCGGCATCTCCGCCGCCGACCGTGCCCGCACCGTGCAGGCCGCCGCCGCGCGTCATGCCTGTGCCGACGACATCGTGCAGCCGGGCCACATCTTTCCGCTGATCGCCGAGGATGGCGGTGTGCTGGTGCGCGCCGGCCACACCGAGGCCGCCTGCGACCTGGCGCGGCTGGCCGGCTTCGACGCCACCGGTGTCATCTGCGAGGTGCTGAACGAGGACGGCACGATGGCGCGCCGCCCCGACCTGGAAAAATTCGCCGCCGAGCACGGCCTGAAGATCGGCACCATCGCCGATCTGATCCACTACCGCGTGGTCAACGAGAGCACGGTCGAGAAGCTCGGCGAGATGCCGGTCGAGACCGAGCACGGCGCGTTCGTGCTGCACACCTACCGCGACCGGCTGAACGGCGACATCCATTTCGCGATGGCGTGTGGCGACATGCGCACCGACGAGCCACTGCTGGCGCGCGTGCAGCTGCCGGTGACGATCCGCGACATACTCGGCGTGCACACGCCGGGCGCGCCGGGCTGGAGCGTGCCGCGCTGTCTCGCGCGCATCGCCAGTGAGGGGCGCGGCGTGCTGGTGCTGCTGGCCTCGCAGGAGCGCGCCACCGACCTGCTCGCCAGCGTCGACATCGTCGGTGGCAGCAAGCCGGCGCCGAGCCCGGCGTCGGTTGGCGGTCACACCGCCTACCTGACCATCGGCATCGGTTCGCAGATCCTGCGCGATCTCGGCGCCAGCAAGCTGCGGTTGCTCGGCGCGCCGATCAAATACAATGCGATCTCCGGCTTCGAACTCGAAGTGGTCGAGTACGTCGGCCCCGACGCCTGAACATTCAACCTTTCTCACTGAAGGAAACGACATGAGCGCCGTGACAACCATCGAAGGCGATTTCATCGCCAGCCCCGGCCATTTCGCGCTGGTGGTGGGCCGCTGGAACAGTTTCGTCGTCGAGAGCCTGGTGCAGGGCGCGCTCGACACGCTGCGCCGCCACGGTGTCAGCGACGAGCGCATCACCATCGTGCGCGCACCGGGTGCGTTCGAGATTCCGCTGGTCTGCAAGAAGCTGGCGGAGAAGGGGCAGTTCGACGCCATCATCGCGCTCGGCGCGGTGATCCGCGGCGGCACGCCGCATTTCGAGTACGTGGCCGGCGAATGCACCAAGGGTCTGGCGCAGGTGATGATGGAGTTCGGCGTGCCGATCGCGTTCGGCGTGCTGACCGTCGACACCATCGAGCAGGCGATCGAACGCTCGGGCACCAAGGCCGGCAACAAGGGCGCCGAGGCGGCGACGTCCGCGCTCGAAATGGTCAGCCTGCTCGACCGACTGTAAGGGCCGCGACGTGTCGAAATCCGAATTCAATCCCGCGCTGCGCCGCAAGGCGCGCCACTACGCGCTGCAGGCGCTGTACCAGTGGCAGATCAGCCGCAA
>CAZEVP010000145.1:0-5132 GCA_964515735.1 uncultured Verrucomicrobiaceae bacterium
TCACCAGTGAATCAGCCACCTACAAACACCGCCCCGGCAAGCTCCGCAAATTATCGTGACAGCTCGCCAATAATTATTATGAGGTCGAAGACCTCATTAACAGACTGTTATGCACAAAATTGGTAGGTGCTGATGTTTGAGATGCTCAAAAAACTGTTCCTCGGTCGTTCGTCTAATGATGTGATCGAACCAAAGGCCGAGTCAGCGCAAAAGCAAGTTCGCTACACAATGCGTGATGGAGAGCTTGTCGAGACTGACGCAGTGTTCGACGCCTGGACATCCGGTGACATAGCCCAGATGCGAGCGGCTTTGGCCAAGAAAACGAATCTTGTTGATAGACACTTTCTGCTGATGAGCTTAGTCGATCAGTCCTATAAGCATCGTAAAGATGACCCGGAACTAGAAAAGCTCTGCGCAGAAATATCAGAGCAACATATTCAAGAATTCCCGGAGATCAAGCCGGCTCTTGTTAAAAGCCTAGATGGGATACTCCCAAGGGTTACAACCTTTCAAAAATATGCCACGTTGCTCGCGGAGCAGAATAATTTCGATCGTGCTGTCGAGGTATGTGAAGTGGCTATTTCCCATGGCCTCCATGATGGAACAAAAGGCGGTTTCGAGGGACGTATCGAACGGATTAAGCGAAAAGCGGCGAAGCAAAGTGCATAACCAATGCAGGCACAGCGACGCCCACTACATTGCGCCTTTGGCTCCATTCCGTGGGCGCGCATGCTGCAAGCGTTAGCTACGAAAATAACGCGAGGTGATACCTTTGAATATCAATCATTTGTCTGACGATATAATATGAAATTCATGAGGTACATCTTCTGGTTGCAACCTTTTGTATTATTCGGCGCAGGGTAAGGAGGCAGGGGACGCAATGATTGCTGGAATAACAACGGAGAATACTGAACTTGCAACTGTGTGCAGGATCGAAATATTTACTGATGAGTTAAAGACCGAAATCAGAAATAGATTGGCGGCCATATGTCACGGTAAGGACAAGGTCGAGGCCGGGAGTATAATTGCGTCATACAGAGAAACGCTCAAAGTGTTTCTCAATATCTACGCCAAAAAGTCTGAGGATACCCGAAAGGGGATGATAGGAGAGTTGCTGACCCACATTCTCCTACTTAAGGCATTTCCCGATTATGAGTCAGCAAACCCATACTTCAATATGGAAGAAGCCAGTATAAAGAAGGGTTTTGATCTCATTATCTTCGACCAAAGTTGTGGTGAGTTAAAAATTGTCGAGGTCAAGTCTGGTGGTGCGGGAGCGCATGGTGCTGACAGAGCTAATAAAACGCTATTAAATACAGCCAAAAATGATTTGAAAGGAAGATTAAACGATAACAAAATCCATATCTGGATGAATGCGATTAATGGCGCGAAAATCGCACTATCTGGTGGAAAAATCAAAGACGAAATCAATCGTATATTGGAAGAGTGCTACATGGAGGTGGCCAATGAGGCTCCGGATAGCACGTCTAAACGCGTCATACTCGTTTCCGTATTATATAAAGCGTGTGCTGAGCCGATATCAATTGATGCGACGCATGGAAAAGCTGAGCAGATCATCGGTGAAGGATTATTTCAAGAAGCGACCGTCTTTTCGATTCAGAAAGAAACCTGGGAGCATATTGTTGCATTCCTTGAGCAGGAGGCAGCAGAGTGAGTTCGATATCTCTTCGGGTACTTCGCAATACCAACCTGTCTCAATTGTACTTTAAGCTCTTGCGGCGAGAAGGTCTCGATAATCGGGAGCAAGAGGCAATACTTCAAATCGCGTTGCTGCTTCTAAATGCTGGTGATGAAAATTGTCAAGAGCTTGGATACAGGATTGTCGTTCTTTATTCCAATCATTTTTCTGATTACAAGCCTTTGTACGATATTGCGATTAATAAAGGCTTTATACCAGTCGCTAAATCCATCGAAAAAGTCGAGGCATTGTCTCACCATTTCCAGAACGATTTCTTCTCTCTGTTCCTATCGAGTTTTTCAGAGACCTATCGAGCCAATGGAATTTATCAAACTTCAGAGCAGGCCAGCCTGTCGCGCTATTTTTCGGAAGAAGCGGATCGCGGAGTCGCGGTTGTCGCTCCGACATCGTATGGAAAGTCTGAGTTGCTTGTGCGCTTTTGTAACAGTAATGCCGGAAAAACAATAGCGATTATCGTTCCAACAAAAGCACTCTTGTCTCAGATGAAACGCCGGGTTCTCCATGGTTCTGACGAACTAAATCTTGCTCGAAAAATTATCACCCATCCTGAGATGTATAACGAAGGAGATAGAGGATTTATCGCGATTCTGACTCAGGAGCGACTCTTACGAATTCTTCAAGATGATGCTGCTTTGGTCTTTGATTATGTCTTTGTTGATGAGGCGCACAACCTGCTTTCTGGTGACAGTCGAAATACACTGTTAGCAAAGGTTATTACTTTGTTGGGACGACGAAGTAAGGAGACATCGTTTAGTTTCCTTACCCCATTTCTGGTGAATTCCCAGAACCTCCACACCCGGTTTGTCGACCCAAGATTTTCGGAGTTCCGTATCGGCGAGCATTTAAAGACGGAGCGCTATTATGCTATTGATCTTCGAGATGATGGCGACCGATTGCTCAAGCTTTACGATCAGTATATGAATGAATTTATAGTGTTGGGTGACTGGCATCAACAAAACGAAGTGCAGTTCTTGCAGGAGAACTCCGGGAACAAAAATATTGTCTATTTGAACTCCCCTCCTCGACTTGAAGAACTCGCGGGCACATTGGCGGCTCATGAGGGGCCTATTGAATCCGATGAGTTGGATGCTGTTTGTGAGGATATTTCAGAATTTCTCCATCGCGACTATGGTTTGCTTGACTGTCTGAGGAAGGGGGTGATTTATCACCACGGTTCTGTTCCAGATGTGGTCAAGCTTTTTATTGAAGAGCTTTATTCGGTCATTCCGGAGATGAGATATATTATATCTAGCTCGACGCTACTCGAAGGCGTGAATATTCCCGCGGAAAAACTGTTCTTGTTGGAGTGTAAGAAAGGTCCATCTAACCTCACGGCATCTCAATTCAAAAATTTGGTGGGTCGGGTATGTCGTTTCGGTGAAATTTTTAGTGACTCCGCAGGATCTCTGTATCTGCTTGAGCCTGAGATATATATTGTTGCTTCCAGATACATTCATGGAAATGCCAATATAGAGAATTTTCTAAAGGATCGCGTAAAAGTCGACAAGAAGATTAAAGACGAGCTGAAAAATGTTCTGCTAGAAAATACCGAGATAACGGATAAAAATGAGGGGCAGTTAGAGAAGGCGGTCGAGGTGTTGGAAAACCTCTCCCCTGGTGTAACCGGCAGGGAAGTTCAATACGCTGAAACGCCCGCTGGTAAGGTATGTTACCTGAACAACATCATTGAATTTCCGATCTTGGAATGTGAATTGGAGATTGCAGAGTATTTGGACGAAGTGCGCGCGGATGAGCATCTGATTGATGAGCTCGAAGAGCTTATGGATGTTATTCATCATGCATTCATTGACTATATCCCCGATGACAGTTACAGGAATCTCCAGCGTTTAAAAGAGGCGCCAGCTAAACGCTTTTATCGAATGTTCCTGTCATGGCGTATGCGAAACGCATCTTACAATGAGATGATTAAGCGCTTTCTGGATTACTGGGCAGAGATACCCGATCCATTAGTCTATGTTGATAAATGGGGCGATACGTCACGTGATGGAAGCTACAGTGAGAATTGGGTCAACATTAGCGAGAAATCAAATAAGGAGCGTGTGAACCTAGCAATTGTGCGGATTAAGGAAGAGCAAGATTTTTTAGATAACCAGATAATGAAGTTTATCGAAATATTGAATGACCTTGAGATGCTTGATGAAGCTTTCTACAAACAGATAAAATACGGGACAACTGACGAAAATAAAATCACTATGATGAAGAATGGGTTCAGTGCCGGGCTCGCCTCACTAGTATTGGAAAAATACGCCAACTACGTTGAAGTTGACGTTGTGGAAAACATTGTTAATCTCAGAGCTGAGGTCCAGGGGGTTATGCAGAGAAATAACGAAAGTAGAATTTTTATATTCGAAGCAGGATTCAATACGCGTGGCTAATCACTATGAGCTTTGTAAATGAACAAAAATAAAAAAAGGTCAACATTGACAATCTTGCCAGTTTCCAACGGCAGTATTTTATTTATCCATGGTTAGTGTTCAAGCTAACAAATTGCTGCACGCGGAAAAATTACTCGCTACGCTCCCAATTTTCCAGTGAGCAAGGCGTTATGTAAAGAATGATCGGAGCTTGGAAATTCCAAGTTCTGGCAACCGGCCAGTCGGGTTGCTGCCGCCAGAGTCGACTGGACTTTAAACTTAAATAGGCAGCAAAGTCTGGACAGCTCCATTCCCGACTCATCATGAGGCTGGAGCATCGTTGAAGGAGTTGAGCCTATGGCGAAACCTACTTTAGCGGGTTCAGCAAGTTTGCATCTTCGTTTAGGTGCCTTCGGTGTTTTGTTCACGGCTTTGGCCGTAACATTTTCACCATTTGCTGCATTCCTGCTAGCTGTGGTGGCATCGGTGGTGCTGGCGAGGCTGTAAATCTTAGGTGTGTATTCAGTTCGGCTGGCACACCGTCCTATTACATAACAATCGGCTGTTGTCGCCCCTGCGGGGCTGGGACGGCCTTTCCGCCGCTTCGCGGCTACAAGTCCGCCCCAAAGCCGGGCGTTATACGGTGCCAGATCGAGTACATAAATGAGTTGCAAAGGTTGTGGTGAAGATAAGAAATTAGTGAGATCGCATGTCATCCCGGAAGCATTTTTTAGAGGTCTGCGTGACGGGAATACGGCACCAAGAATGTTAACTAACATTGAGGGTAAGTACCCAAAGAAAGCGCCGATAGGTGTTTACGATCAAACGATTCTGTGTGCTGATTGCGAGAATGTTTTTCAGCTATATGATGATTATGGCTGTACCGTCTTGCTTAAAGACGAAGAAAAGCACGAAAAATTAATGAAGGATGATTTTTTAGCGGGATTCAAGGTTCACGGTATAGATTACAGCAGAATAAAATTGTGAATCGCCCCGGGATTCGTGGAGGCCAGTTGGTTTAAGTTGAGACGGCAAGC
>CAZEVP010000146.1:0-5095 GCA_964515735.1 uncultured Verrucomicrobiaceae bacterium
CGGCCGACCTGATCAACTGCGCCGACGGCATCATCTACATCACCGCCGGCACCGAGGAGCACTGGCGTCTGGTTTGCGAACTGATGGAGCGCCCCGACCTCTACCGCGATCCGCGCTTCGACACCAACCCCAAGCGCGGCACCAACCGCAACGAACTGGTGGCGATCATCAACCAGTGGAGCATGGGCTGGAAGGCGGCCGACCTGCTGGCGAGCCTCGACAAGATCGGCGTGCCGGCGGCGCGCTACAACGAACTGCCCGACGTCTGGAAAGACGAGCAGGTGCAACATCGCCAACTCAAAGTGACCATCCCGCACCCGGTCGCCGGCGAAGTGACGCTGATCGCCAGCCCGCTGGCCTACATGTCCGGTTCACCGATGCGCTACACGGCACCGCCGACGATCGGCCAGCACAACGACGAAGTGCTGCGCGGCCTGCTGAAGCTCTCCGACGAAGAAATCGGAAAACTGCGCGAAACCGGCATCGTCTGAACCAGAGCGAGAGAACCTCATGAGCAATAACCTGCTGCAACTCGACAGCCGCATCGTCGTCGTCGCCGGCGCCGGCGGCGGCGGGCTCGGCACCGCCATCACCCGGCTGGCCGCCGAGGCCGGCGCCACGGTGATCGGCGTCAGCCGCCGCCAGTCGAACCTCGACCAATATCTCGGCCCGATGATCGCCGAGGGACTGAAGGTGATCCCGGTCGCCGCCGATCTGGAGACCGACGCCGGCATCGCCGCGACGATGGAGAAGGTGCGCCAGACGCCGGGTCAGCTGTACGGCCTCGTCAGCGTCATCGGCGGCGGCGCGCCGGCGACGTGGGGACCGGCGACCGCCACCACGCGCGAGAACTGGAAGGCGCTGTTCTCGCAGAATCTCGATGCGACGTTCTTCATCAGTCAGGCGATCGCCGCCGAGCTGAAGCAGCGTCAGCTGCCCGGCTCGATCGTCGCCATCTCGTCGATCACCGCGCTCAGCGCGCAGCCCTACAACATCGGTTACGGCACGGCGAAAGCGGCGCTGCTGTCGATGGTGCGCACGCTGGCGCTGGAGCTGGCCGCGTCCGACATCCGCGTCAACGCCATCGCCCCCGGCGCGATGTCGGCGCCGACCTCGCTACTGCCGCCCGACCCGGTGCTGGAGCGCAAGGCGATTCCGATGGGGCGCAAGGGCTCAATGCAGGAGGTGGCCGGCACCGCGCTGTTCCTGCTGTCCGACATCGCCGCCTACATGACGGGCCAGTGCCTGACCGTCGACGGCGGCATCAACCTGAAGTGGTCGCATCTGGCCGAGGACAACACGCCGATCCTCATCACCAACGAGGCGTTCCTGCGCGCGATGAAGGGCGAGTAAGCGCAGCTCGATTCGAGCGCGGGCCGGCAGGCCCGCCGACTCGACGGCATCGGAAACGGCGCTATGCCGATGCCGGCCCCTCCTCCGACTGCAACCCCTTCATCATCTGCACCAGCGTTTCGACCACCCGCATCTCGACGCTGTTGGTGGTCGCGCGCGGATTCTTCCGATAGACGAGAAAGGTGCTGAAGGTCAGCGCCGGCTCGACGATCGGACAGTACTTCAACCGTCGCTGCCGGTACTCCGGGCGGAAGTAGGAGAGCGGCAACATCGCATACCCCATGCCGCTTTCGACCAGCTCCTTGATCAGCCGGCAGGAGTCGGCCTCGAAACGGAGATCGGCGGCGATGCGCAGTTTCGACAGCGCATCGTTGATCACGCCGCGGATGCCGAGGTGATGCGTGGGAACGATCAGCGGCAGCTGCGCCGCCCGCGCGAACGGCATGGTCCGGCGCGGACTCAGCCTGCTGCCGGCCGACCCCACCAGCAGCAACGGCTCGGAGAACAGCTCGCGGCTGGTCAGCCGCTCGTCCCTCGACGTCTCCTCGACCAGCGCGAAATCGATCATGCCGCGGTTCAGCCAGTCGATCAGGCTGCCACTGATGCCCTCGACGATGCGCAAGCGGATGTTGGGGAAATCGGCGTTCATTTTCAGCACCAGCGCCCGCGCCAGCTGATCGCCGATGCTCGACGGCATGCCGATGGCGAAGTTGCCCTCGATCCGCGCCGAGAACGAACGGACGTTCTGCAACGCCAGCTCCATCGCCCGCAACGGACCGGCAACCGACGCGCGCAGGAACTCGCCTTCCTCCGTCAGCTGCATGCCGCGCGCCGTGCGCTGGAACAGCGTCACCCCCAGCTCCTCCTCCAGCAGCCGGATCTGCCGGCTCAATGCCGGCTGCGCAATCCGCAGGAACTCCGCCGCGCGGGTCAGCGACCCATCCTCGGCAATGCGCAGGAAATAGCCGAGACGCCGAATCTCCATCGCCACCACCCATATCATTCGTTTATACAAGGCCGACGAACATTATATTTGTGGCATACCTGCGGCGGCAGTAAGTTATTGCGCTTCACACGGCAACAGCTGGCGGCGACCGGCCGACAGCCCGTCGCAAGCGGAGAAGATGACGATGAACATCGCTGAACGTTACGGCCCGTGGGCGCTGATCACCGGTGCCTCGGAGGGAACCGGCGCCGCCTTCGCCCACCGGCTCGCCGATCAGGGCATCAACCTGATTCTGGTGGCCCGCCGCGAGGCGCCGCTCGCCGCGCTGGCGCAGCAGATTCGCGCCAGAGGCGTGGAGTGCGTGACGGCGTCGGTCGATCTGTCCGCGCCCGACGCGGCAGAAAAAGTGATCGCCGCCGCCGGCGCTCGCGAGGTCGGGCTGCTGATCGCCAACGCCGGCGCCGACACCAATGGTGGCGCCTTCCTCGACCGCGATGTCGAAGCGTGGCGCCAGCTGATTCAGCTGAACGTGCTGACGACCATCGACGTCGTGCACCACTTCGCCGGCGCCATGCCCGAGCGCGGACGCGGCGGCGTCATCCTGGTCGGCTCCGGCGCCTGCTACGGCGGCCTCAACGGCATCTCGGTCTACTCCGGCGCGAAAGCATTCCTGCTCTGCTTCGGCGAAGGGCTGTGGGCCGAGCTGCGCCACCACGGCGTCGACGTGCTTAACCTGATCCTCGGCCGCACCGATACGCCGGCGCACCGGCGCCTGCTGGAGCGCAATGGCCAGCCGATTCCCGCCGGCATGGCGACGCCGGAAGAGGTCGCCGAAATCGGTCTGGAAAGATTGCCGCACGGACCGGATTACAACTGGGGACAGGCCGACGACGTCGCCGGCTACGCGCCGAACTCGCCGGCCGAGCGGCGCGCGCGAATACTCAAGATCGAAGAGATGAGCCGCGCCTATACCGGCAAGCGATAAAACCACCGCGAGGCATTTCCGATGAACGCAACCGACACGCTGCGAGAACTCGCCGACCGTCAGGCGATCACCGACCTGATCTACCGCTACTGCCGCTCGGTCGACCGGCTCGACATTGCGCTCGGCCGCTCGATCTTTCACGAGGACGGTTACGCCGACTACGGCGCCGACGTCTATCAGGGCAACGGCCGCGACGTCATCGACCGCATCTGCAAACAGCACCAGCAGCTGATCAACCACTCGCACAACGTCACCAACATCCTGATCGAACTCGATGGCGAGCGCGCGGCGAGCGAAACCTACGTCGTCGCCGCGCTGCGCATGCGCCGCGACGACAAGCTGCTGCAGATCGACCTGTGGGGCCGCTACGTCGACCAGTGGTCGAAGCGCGACGGCCGCTGGGGCATCGACAGGCGCATCTCGATCCGCGATTTCGACGAGATGCGCGCAGTGACACCGATGTACGAACACGAGCGCGGCAAACGCGATCCGTCCGATCCGTCGTACGCGATCTTCAATGCGTTGCGGGAGCCCGCGCGATGAAGGCCGCCTTTCTGCAGAACCACGCCATCCACGTCGGCGAACTGCCCGATCCGACTCCACAACAGGGGCAGGCGCTGGTGCGCACGCACAGCTGCGGCCTGTGCGCGTCGGATGCACACTTCGTCCATCTCGGCGAGAAGGTGGTCGAGATGTCGAAGAAATACGGCGGCCCCTATTCGAATCTCGACCTGAGCCGCGTCATCGTGCCGGGCCACGAATTCGTCGGTGAAATCATCGACTACGGCCCCGGCAGCCGGCGCCCGCTGAAGGTCGGCACCCGCGTCACGTCGATGCCGATCGTGCGCAACGGCAGCGGCCGCTCGGTGATCGGCCAGAGCCACGACTGCCCCGGCGGGTTCGGCGAACTGATGCTGCTCGACGAAGAAGTGCTGATGGAGATTCCGTCCGGCCTCGACGACGACATGGCGGCAATGACCGAACCGCTTGCGGTCGGACTCGAACACGCGCGCTCGGGCGAACCGGCGAAAGGCGACATTCCGCTCGTCGTCGGCTGCGGCGCGATCGGCCTCGGCGTCATCGCCGGATTGAAACTGATGGGCATCGCGCCGATCGTCGCCGCCGATTTCGATGCGGGCCGGCGCGACATCGCACTGGCGATGGGCGCCGATATCGTCGTCGACCCGCGTGAGCTGTCGCCGTATGGCACGCTGCCCGGGCTCGGCGACCGCCGCGCCAATCTGGTCTACGAGTGCGTCGGCAAGCCGGGGCTGCTGATGCAGATCATGAACGCGGTCGGCTTCGGCGCGCGCATCGTCGTCGGCGGTTTCTGTCTCGAACCGGAGCAACTCTACGTGCCGTCCGGGCAGATGCGGCGGCTGAAGATCTTCTTCGCCGCCGGCGAGGAGCAGCAGGATCTCGACCTGGCGCTGCGCGCGATCGCCGACGGCCGGATCGACATCGGCGCCTGGATCGGCGGTCGCATCGGTCTCTCCGGCGTCGACGCCGCGCTGCGGGCGATGGGCGACCCCGCATCGCCGGTGCGCACGGTGGTCGACCCCCGGCGTCTGTGACGCGACAGGCTGGCCGGATCGCTACAGCAACTGCACTGTGACCGCGGCCGGCGCGCCCTAGAATGCGGTCGTCACTCACGGCATCAGGGATTCCCGCACGATGAACGACAGCGATTTCAAACAGGCATTCGGCCCGGTGGCGCTGGTCACCGGCGCCTCGTCCGGCATCGGCAAGGCGTTCGCCGAACGGCTCGCCGCCATCGGTCTCGATCTGGTGCTGGTGGCGCGCCGCGTCGA
>CAZEVP010000147.1:0-5054 GCA_964515735.1 uncultured Verrucomicrobiaceae bacterium
CGGCAGGCCTGATCGAACAGGTAGCAGCCGTACTCGGCGGTGTCGGAGATGACGACATTCATTTCATAGAGCTTCTTGCGCGCGATCGTGTTGGCGATCAGCGGCGTTTCGTGCAGCGACTCGTAGTAGGCGCTCTCCGGCTTCATGCCGGCGCTGACCATGGTCTCGAACGCCAGTTCGACACCGGCCTTGACCATCGCCACCATCAGGATGCCCTTGTCGAAGTAGTCCTGCTCGCTGATTGCCGCCTTCACGTCGGTCGGCTGCTTCTCGAACGCGGTCTCGCCGGTTTGCGCGCGCCAGGTCAGCAGGTTGTCATCGTTGTTGGCCCAGTCGGCCATCATCGTGCGCGAGAAGTGGCCCGACAGGATGTCGTCCTGATGCTTCTCGTACAGCGTGCGCATGATGCCCTTCAGCTCTTCGGCCAGCTCGAATGCCTTGACCTTCGCCGGGTTGCCGAGGCGATCCATCATGTTGGTGATGCCGCCGTGCTTCAGCGCCTCGGTGACGGTCTCCCAGCCGTACTGGATCAGTTTCGACGCATAGCCGGGTTCGACGCCTTCCTCGACCATCTTCTCGAAGCAGAGGATCGAGCCGGTCTGCAGCATGCCGCACAGGATGGTCTGCTCGCCCATCAGGTCCGACTTCACTTCGGCGATGAACGACGACTGCAGTACGCCGGCGCGATGGCCGCCGGTTGCCGCTGCATAGGCTTTGGCGATTTCGAGGCCGTCGCCATTCGGGTCGTTCTCACCGTGAACGGCGATCAGCGTCGGCACGCCGAAACCGCGCACGTACTCGGCGCGAACTTCCGAGCCCGGGCACTTCGGCGCCACCATGACGACGGTGATGTCGGGGCGGATCTGCATGCCTTCTTCGACGATGTTGAAACCGTGCGAGTAGGCCAGCGCGGCACCTTTCTTCATCAGCGGCATGATCTGGTTGATGACGGAGGTGTGCTGCTTGTCCGGTGTCAGGTTCAGCACCAGATCGGCCTGCGGAATCAGCTCCTCGTAGGTGCCGACGGCGAAGCCGTTGTCGGTGGCGTTCTTCCACGACTGGCGCTTGGCGGCGATCGCCTCCTTGCGCAGCGTGTAGGAGATGTCGAGGCCGGAGTCACGCATGTTCAGCCCCTGGTTCAGGCCCTGCGCGCCGCAGCCGACGATGACCACTTTCTTGCCCTTCAGGTAGTCGCAACCGTTGGCGAACTCTTCGCGGTCCATGAAGCGGCACTTGCCGAGTTCCTCGATCTGCCGACGGAACGGCAGGCTGTTGAAGTAGTTCTGGCCCATGGTGGTGACTCCTGTGGGTGGTGGTGGAAAGGTGGACAAAAATACGCCAATTTGTATGTTGCGTAAAATGACATATTTTCCATACAGTGTTGCGTTATACGCAATGATGAGGTCGTGACGATGGTGGTCTGGTGCTGATGGACACCCGGGAGCTGGAGCTGTTCGTCCACCTCGCCGAAACGCTGCATTTCGGCCAGACCGGCGAGCGCATGCACCTGAGCGCGTCGGCGGTCAGCCGCAGCGTGCAGCGGATGGAGCTGGAGCTCGGGCAGCGGCTGCTGGAGCGCGACAACCGCAGCGTGCGGCTGACGCCGGCCGGCGAGTCGCTCTACCGCTACGCGCGCCAGAGCCTGGGGCAGTGGCGTGGCTTTCTGGAGAGCGTGCGCCCTGACTGCGAACAGCTGCGCGGTGAGATCAGCCTCTACTGCTCGGTGACGGCGGTCTACAGCTTGCTGTCCGGGCTGCTGGGCCGCTTCCGCAACCGCCATCCGGCGATAGAGCTGAAGCTGCACACCGGCGATCAGGCCGATGCACTCGACCGGCTGGCGCACGGGAGTGAGGATCTGGCTGTCGCCGCGCTGCCCGAGAAACTGCCGAAGCGGCTGCTGGCGCTGAGCCTGGCGCAGTCGCCTCTTCTATTCATCGTGCCGGCGGTGCCGTGTCCGGCCGACGAGCTGCTGCGGCAGTCGCCGATTCCGTGGGAGCGGGTGCCGCTGATCCTCTCCGAGCGCGGCCTCGGCCGGCAGCAGGTGGATCGCTGGTGTCGCGATCTCGGCATCAGGCCCAACATCTACGCCCAGGTCAGCGGGCACGAGGCGATCGTATCGATGGTCGGGCTGGGGCTCGGGGTTGGCGTGGTGCCGGAGCTGGTACTGCTGAACAGCCCGCAGCGCGACATGATCCGGCGGCTCGACGTCGAACCGTCGCTGCCGCTGTTCCGGATCGGCCTGTGCGTTTCCGAGCAGCGCCTCGGCAATCCGCTGGTGCGGGCTTTCTGGGAGAGCGCCGGCGCGCCCTGAATGGCGTTTCTTATATTCTCCGCACCGTTTCTCGTATGATGTGCGCCCTTGCATGGCGGATGACTGGAATGAGCGCTGAGCAGAATCGACGCCCCGATGACGATACCGGCAAGCCGGGAATCGAGTCGCTGCTGCCGGTCGACGACCACATCGAGGAGGTGTCGGTCGACGGTCGCAAGGAGCGGCATCGCGGCATCTACCTGCTGCCGAACCTGTTCACGACCGGTGCGCTGTTCGCCGGTTTCTATGCCGTCGTGGCCGGCATGCACAACCGCTTCGAGACGGCGGCGATCGCCATCTTCATCGCCATGGTGTTCGACGGCCTCGATGGCCGGGTCGCCCGTCTGACCGACACGCAGAGCAAATTCGGCGCCGAGTACGACAGCCTCTCCGACATGGTTTCGTTCGGTGTCGCGCCGGCGCTGGTGATGTTCAGCTGGGCGCTCGGCGAGCTGGGAAAATTCGGCTGGATCGTCGCCTTCGTCTATGTCGCCTGCGCGGCGCTGCGGCTGGCGCGCTTCAACACGCAGATCGATACCGCCGACAAGAACTTCTTCTCGGGGCTGGCGAGCCCGGCGGCGGCGGCCGTCGTGGCGGGAATGGTCTGGGTCTGTGCTCAGGCGGGGTGGGTTGGTGACGAGCTGCCGCAACCACTGGCGCTGCTGGCGGGGTGCCTGACCGCGGTGGTCGGTTTCCTGATGATTTCGAGCCTGAAATATCACAGCTTCAAGGGTGTCGATCTGCGTGGTCGCGTGCCGTTCGTGGTGCTGCTGCTGATCGTGATCGGCTACGGCGTCATCATGCTGGACCCGCCGAGCGTGCTGCTGACCGGCTTTCTTGCCTACGCCCTGTCGGGGCCGGCGCGGGCGCTGTTCGTCAGGATGCGTAATCGCGGTTAGCTGTCACCGGGGTGTGGCATCTGACCATCGTGTCGAGTCGAGGTGCCACCGTGTTGATACGCAGACCTGCGGATATCCCTTCCTCCGAAATAACACCTGAACATATCTACCTGAAGCGCCGCGAGCTCATGCGCGCTGCCACTGTCGGCGGCGCGTTGGCGGCGCTCTCTCCGCTCGCCGCTCTGGCAACCGATCAGGAGCGATCCCGGCTCGAATATGCACCGGCCTCGACGGCGCGAACTGGCGATGGCTTCTACACCGATGAAGCAAAAACGCCTGAACACGACGTCACGCATTACAACAATTTCTACGAATTCGGTTTGGACAAGAGCGACCCCGCCGAGCGCTCGGGAAAGTTCCGGGTCAGTCCCTGGACCGTCACCATCGATGGCGAAGTTGAACGTCCCGGTCAATACGACCTCGATGATCTGCTGCGAGGCGTTGCTCTGGAGGAGCGTATCTATCGGTTGCGCTGCGTCGAAGCATGGTCGATGGTGGTGCCGTGGGTCGGCTTTCCGCTGGCGACGCTGATCGACCGGGTCGGTTACACATCGCGAGCCAGATATGTTGCGTTCACGACGGTGATGCGTCCGCGGGAGATGCCGGGGCAGCGGGTGCCGACACGCGTACTCGACTGGCCGTATGTCGAGGGGCTGCGCATCGATGAGGCGATGCATCCACTGACGCTGCTCAGTGTCGGCCTCTACGGCAAGGTATTGCCGCCGCAGAACGGCGCGCCGATCCGTCTGGTGGTGCCGTGGAAATATGGGTTCAAGAGCATCAAGTCGATCGTCAGGATCACGCTGCAGGAGCGTCGGCCAAAGAGCAGCTGGAATCTCGCTGCGCCCAACGAATACGGTTTCTATTCGAACGTGAACCCGCAGGTCGATCATCCGCGCTGGAGTCAGAAACACGAGCGCCGATTGCCGGGTTCGCTGTTCAATCCGAACCGGATACCGACCAGGATGTTCAACGGCTACGCCGAGCAGGTCGCCTCTCTCTATACCGGAATGGATCTGCGGAGGGAGTTCTGATGCTGGCCAGGATCAAGGCGGTGATCTGGCTGCTGGCCCTGTCACCGCTCGGCTGGCTGCTCTGGTCCACGATGCGGTCACAGCTGGGCCCGGACCCCGGCGAAGCGGTGGTTCTGTTCACCGGGTTGTGGGCGTTGCGTATCCTGTTGTTGACACTGCTGCTACGCCCCTTGCGCGAAATCACCGGTAAGCCCCAGTTCGTTCAGGTTCGCCGTCTGGTGGGACTGTTCGCCTGGTTCTACGCCACGCTCCATCTGCTGGCAGCCCTCTTCTATGTAATCGGCTGGTCCTGGGCCGAGTTGCGGGGCGCGCTGATCGAGCGGACTTACATCACCCTGGGGATGGCCGCCTGGTTGTCGATGCTGCCGCTGGCTCTGACCTCGACGCACTGGGCGCAGCGCAAGCTGGGGCGACGCTGGCGACAGTTACATCGGCTCATCTACCCGTGCGCTCTGTTTGCCGTTTTTCATTTCATCTGGCTGATCCGGGCGGACTATCTGGAGCCGGTGAGTTATCTCTTGCTGCTGCTCCTGTTACTGGGGTGGCGTATGAGGCGTGTTTTAGGAAGCGGTAGCAGCGTGCTTTCTGATCGATCTGGTCGTCTGATGAGCGAGTTGTTCGGAAAAGAGTCAGTGAGGAAAAAGTTTTGAAAAATAGTGAGAAAACGGCATTGACCCCGATCTCACGATCCCTATAATGCGCGCTCCGCAACGCACTGAGGCGGCTGCAAGGCAGGCCGAAGTGAGCGGAAAAGCAAGAAGTTGGAAGCCGCTGTAAAAAGTAGTTGCCAACGAGAATCGGGACGATATA
>CAZEVP010000148.1:0-4990 GCA_964515735.1 uncultured Verrucomicrobiaceae bacterium
TGGGCGCCGACTTCGTCAACAGCGCGCGCGGCTTCATGTTCGCGCTCGGCTGCATTCAGGCGATGCAGTGCAACCGCAACACCTGCCCGACCGGCATCACCACCCACGACCCGCGGCTGCAGCGCGGCCTCGACGTCGACGACAAGGCCGACCGCGTCCACCACTACGTGAAGAACCTGCTGAAGGAGGTCGAGATCGTCGCCCACTCGTGCGGCGTCAGGGAGCCGCGTCAGCTGCGCCGGCACCACGTCCGCGTCGTCGTCGACGGCGGCCGCACGCGCCGGCTCGACGAGCTGTTCCCGCCGGTCGAGGTGCCTGCGCCGGAGCCGGTGCGGCTGGTCGAAACGGAGCAGGGGGCGGTGCGCGCCGACCTCTGAGGGCCCGGTTTGCCATCGGTGGGGAGGCTGTTGATAATAGCGGCGCTTTGCAGTCAAGCCCCCGGGCCTCCTCTCTTTTTCTCCTGTCTCCGTTCTCGAAGTCAGCGCATGGGGCCAACGGCCGGACTGCGTCGATCAATCCGTGCCCGGGTTCGTGCCCGGCCGAACAGAGAACCTCGACTTGATTCGCAAATGGCTGAAAGCGCTGACCGGCGCTCCAACGACTGACAGCGGCGCCGCGCCGCGGCGCTCCTCTGACGAGGCTCGTCGCCACGCCGAAGAGACTTCCCGCACCGGCGCACATCCGCGCGAGTCGCACGGCCGCGATGGCGCCGCCGACGGCGATGCGCGTGGCCGCCGCCGCGGCGGTCGCGGGCGCGGCGCTGGCGAAATCCGCAACGAAGCCGCAGCCGGCGAGCCGCGCGACAAGGCCGCGCCGCGCGAACCGCGCCGCGATGGCGGCCGCGCGTCGCGCACTGCCGCGCCGTGGACGCCCGAGCAGTTTCAGGTGCCGGTCGAACCGGGCAAGACCCGTTTCCACGATCTCGGCATCGACGACCGCATCCTGCACGGCATCGCCGATCTCGGCTTCCAGTACTGCTCGCCGATTCAGGCGCAGGTGCTGCCGAAGACACTGCGCGGCCACGACGCCATCGGCAAGGCGCAGACCGGCTCCGGCAAGACCGCCGCGTTTCTGGTGACGATCTTCAACGACCTGCTGTCGAAGCCGGCATCGGAGGAGCGCTACATCGGCGAGCCGCGCGCGCTGGTGATCGCGCCGACGCGCGAGCTGGTGCAGCAGATCGCCGACGACGCACTGAAGCTCGGCAAGCACACCGGCCTGCGCGTGGTCGCGCTGATCGGCGGCATGGACTACCAGAAGCAGCTCAATCAGGTGAACGCGGCGCTGGTCGACCTCGTCGTCGCCACGCCGGGCCGGCTGATCGACTTCATGACGCGCCAGGACCTGCACCTCGACCAGGTCGAGACCCTCGTGCTCGACGAAGCCGACCGTATGCTCGACATGGGCTTCATTCCGCAGGTCAAGCGCATCGTGCGCGCGACGCCGAAGACCACGCACCGGCAGACGCTGCTGTTCTCAGCGACGTTCACGCAGGACATCATCAACCTCGCCTCGCAATGGACGCACGAGCCGGTGCGGGTCGAGATCGAGCCGGAGCGCGTCGCCGCCGACACCGTCGAGCAGAAGATCTACATGGTGACGTCGGACCAGAAATTCCGCGTGCTGCGCAACGTGCTGAAACAGCCCGAGGCCAGTGCCGTCATCATCTTCGCCAACCGCCGCGACGAGACGCGCTGGCTGTTCGACAAGCTCAAGCGCGCCGGCGTCAACTGCGGCATCCTCTCCGGCGAGATTCCGCAGAACCAGCGCACGCGCACGCTGAAGGATTTCAAGGAAGGCAGGATTCAGGCGCTGGTGGCGACCGACGTCGCCGGCCGCGGCATCCACGTCGACGGCGTCAGCCATGTCGTCAACTACGCGCTGCCGGAAGACCCGGACGACTACGTGCACCGCATCGGCCGCACCGGTCGCGCCGGCGCCAGCGGCGTCTCGATCAGCTTCGCCAGCGAGGACGACGCCTTCCTGCTGCCGCCGATCGAAACGCTGCTCGGGCGCAAGCTCGCCTGCGAGATGCCGCCGGAGCAGCTGCTGAGCTGAGTGATGGCGAAGCGGCGGCCGATGGCGACGCGCTCGCGACGTCCACCAAAAAGGGCAGCGTGGCGCTGGCGCCGCTGGCTGTTGCTCGTTCTTTCCCTTCCATTTCTCTTCTGGTTCCTGACGCTTTTCCTGTGGCGCTTCTTCCTGCCGCCGGCGACACCGCTGATGGTGATCCGCTCGGTTGAGGCCGGTCACTGGATCGACTACCGGCCGCAGCGGCTGGAGCGGATCGCACCGGTGCTGGCGCGCACCGTCGTCGCCGCCGAGGACAGCCGCTTCTGCCAGCACGCCGGCATCGATTTCTCTGCGGTCGAGGATGCCTTCAACGACTACCGTGAACGTGGCCGCTTGCGCGGCGCCAGCACGATCACGATGCAGGTGGCGCGCAATCTGTTTCTGTGGGATGGCGGCGGCATCGTGCGCAAGGCGCTGGAACTACCGTTGGCGCTGCTGCTCGATGCGACATGGCCGAAGCAGCGCATTCTTGAAGTCTATCTCAACATCGCCGAATGGGGCCCGGGCGTATTCGGTGCCGAGGCCGCCGCCCAGTACCACTTCAATAAACCAGCATCGCAGCTGAACGCCGTCGAGGCAGCGCGACTGGCGGCGGTGCTGCCGAGCCCGCGGCGCTGGAACGCATCGCAGCCAAGTGGCTACGTTGTCTCCCGCAGCAACACACTGCGTGTGCGTGCCGGTCAGCTTGGTGGGGTGCAGGTCGCTTGTTGGGTTGAATGAAGAAAGATTGCTTGCCGAGTCGGGCGTTCTGGTCGGGGAAATGTTCACGGGGTATCGAATGTCGTTCGAGATGCGTATCGCCCATGAGGCCGACGCGAAAGAGATCACGACGCTGGTGAACCGGGCTTATCGGCCTTTACCGCAGGATGCTGGCTGGACACACGAGGCCGGTCTGGTCGCAGGTACAAGGACGACAGCCGGGCAGGTTCTGTCGCTGTTCCGTGAGCGTTCTGTCGTTCTTCTTTTGTGTGTCGGGCAGAGGATCGTGGCGTGCGTGCATGTGCAGGGAGATCCGCCGGGCGCCTGCATCGGCATGTTGGCAACCGATCCGCAGTTGCAGGCCCGGGGGCTTGGAAAGCAGATGCTTCTTCATGCGGAGCAATATGCCCGGAAGCACTTTGGCGCTTCGGTGTTCAGAATGTCGATTCTGTCTTCGCGACCAGAACTGTTGGCCTTTTATGAGCGACGCGGTTATGCGCTCACTGGTGAGGTGGAGGGTTATCCGCTGTCTGCCGGGGTAGGACAACCACTGGTCGAAGGCATTCAGGTTTTGTCGCTGATGAAAAGAGCGGATCAGGGTTCGTAATCGCCAGCGCATGACAGGCCATGTTGGTCGGGACGGCTGGCAGTGGCTGTCCGTTGCTTTCCGTGCCTCGACGGTTTTTATCCAGCGCTACGCCCTGCCGGTTTGCTTCAGGATCGCCTGCGTCGCCGCCTGCG
This sequence comes from uncultured Verrucomicrobiaceae bacterium, assembly GCA_964515735.1. GTDB lineage: Bacteria > Pseudomonadota > Gammaproteobacteria > Pseudomonadales > CAMLJR01 > CAMLJR01. The sequence continues at coordinate 3,514 of CAZEVP010000148.1, forward strand.
CCTCGGCATCGATCGCCTGCGTCAGCGGCCGCTGTGCCATCCGCTCATGCCATTCTTTCAGCCCCTCGACCTCGGCCAGCAGATCCCAGTCGTAGAACTTCTTCGCCATGACGATGGCGAGACCGAGCGAGCGGTAGGCGAAGATGTCGGCGGCACCGAACTGTTCACCGGCGATCCACGGCGAGAGCGTCGCCAGCCGGCCCAGCGCCGACATTCCTCGCTGCATCATCGGTTGCGTCGTGTCGCGCAGATAATCGGGTAGCGGTTTGCCGAACAGCGATGGCGTCAGCGCGTGTGCCGGGCCCTCGATGTAGAGCTCCACCGTTTTCAGCAGCTGCTGCACCTTGGCGCGGGCAAATGGCTCCGCCGGGTAGAGCGGTGTGCCCGGATATACGGCGTCGAGGTATTCGAGGATGACGTTGGTCTCGGTCAGGAAGCCGTGCCCGGTTTCGAGCGCCGGGATCTTGCCCATCGGGCTCTTCGCCAGATAGTCCGGCTCCTGATTGGCCATCACGTGCACGGTTTCGAACGCGATGCCTTTTTCCTGTAGTGCCTGTTTGGCGATGCAGTAGAAGTTGCTGATGGGGGTGCCGTGCAATTTGAGCATGGGAGCTCTCCTTCGATTTTTATCGTCGCCCGACGATAGCAAACGGGGAGTCTTTTTCTCGTTTTTACACGCGTGTTCTTGTGCGTTTCGTGCCGGGAAGCGTTACCGGTGCCGCGGCTTGTCGCCACAGCTGTCGCCGGAGCAGCTGCCACAACTGCCGTCGTCGCCGCTGCCGCAATGGCCGCCACCGCGCGGTTGCAGCCGGCGGCCGAGTGCGGCGGTGGCGGAGTGGCGTTGCAGTGATGCGGCGAGCCGGCGGCGCAGGGAGGGCGCGAAGTGGTCGAGCAGGAACAGCAGCGCACCGATGCCGGCCAGCGCGACGATCAGGTTCTGCAGCAGGTCGTAGTTCATCGTCGTGACTCCGCGCTCAGGCGGTGAGGTACAGCGTGACACGGTAGGTGATGAACGCCGCCGCGTAGGCCAGCCCGAACAGATAGAGCGTCGCTACGCCGACCATCTTCCACGAGTTGGTTTCGCGCCGGATCGTCGCCAGTGTCGCCACGCACTGCGGTGCGAACACGAACCAGGCCAGCAGCGAGAACGCGGTCGCCGGCGACCACTGCGACGCGATCAGCGGTACCAGTTCGGTGCCATCCTCGGCGACGCCGGACAGCGCGTAGACCGTCGCCAGCGCGCTGACCACCACTTCGCGCGCCGCCAGCCCCGGCACCAGCGCGATCGAAATCTGCCAGTTGAAGCCGATCGGTGCGAACAGGTGCTGCAGCGCGCTCCCGAGCATGCCGGCGAAGCTGTAGTTGATGGCAGGGCCGATGGCGCCTTCCGGCGGTGCCGGGAAGGTCGACAGGAACCAGAGCCCGATGGTCAGCGCCAGGATGATGGTGCCGACGCGGCGCAGGAAGATCGACGCCC
>CAZEVP010000149.1:0-4883 GCA_964515735.1 uncultured Verrucomicrobiaceae bacterium
GCTCAATCCCCCGCCTTCCAGCGCGACGTGATCGGATAGCGCCGGTCGCGGCCGAAACCGCGCTGCGTGATGCGCACGCCGATCGGCGCCTGCCGCCGCTTGTACTCGTTCAGGTCGACCATCCGGATAACCCGCGCCACCGTCGCGCGCTCGAAGCCGGCGGCGACGATCGCCTCCTGGCTCTGGTCGCGCTCGATGTAGCGTTCGAGGATCTGGTCGAGTTCGTCATACGGCGGCAGCGAATCCTGATCCTTCTGCCCCGGCGCCAGCTCGGCCGACGGCGGCCGCTCGATGACCCGCGTCGGAATCACCGGCGACAGCGCGTTGCGGTAACTGGCCAGCCGAAACACCAGCGTCTTCGGCACATCCTTCAGCACGTCGAAACCGCCGGCCATGTCGCCGTACAGCGTCGAATAGCCGACCGCCATCTCGCTCTTGTTGCCGGTGGTCAGCACCAGCGAGCCGTGCTTGTTCGAGATCGCCATCAGCAGCACGCCGCGAATGCGCGCCTGCAGATTCTCCTCGGTCTTGTCGGCCGCCAGCCCCTCGAACTCGCGACTCAGCGTTGCCATGAATGCCTCGTACATCGGCTCGATCGGCAGCACCCGATAACGCACGCCGAGCCGGCCGGCCTGATCGGCGGCATCTTCGAGGCTCATCTGCGACGTGTAGCGGAACGGCATCATCACCGCCTCGACGCGCGCCGCGCCGAGCGCATCGACCGCTACCGCCAGCGTCAACGCCGAATCGATGCCGCCGGAGAGACCGAGCACGACACCGGGAAAGCCGTTCTTGTCGACGTAGTCACGCACACCGGACACCAGCGCCTCGTAGACGCTCGGCACCACCTCCGGCGGCGCGACGACGCGGCCGGCGGCGATCGAGCAGCGCGTGCCGTCGTCGTCGATCGACACCGGAAACAGCCCACTCTCGAAGACCGGTGCCATCACCCGCACGCTGCCGTCGCGGTCGAGCACCATCGAGCCGCCGTCGAACACCAACTCGTCCTGGCCGCCGACCATGTTGGCGTAGCAGATCGGCATGGCGCCGTCGGCGACGCGGCTGCGCAGCTGCTCGATGCGCTGCTGCTGCTTGCCGACGTGGAACGGCGATGCGTTCAGATTCAGCATCAGCCGCGCACCGGCAGCAGCCGCCTGCCGCATCGGCCCGGCGTGCCAGATGTCCTCGCAGATCGTGATCGCCACCGGTACGCCATCGATGTCGACGACGCAGGGTTCGCTGCCGGCAAGGAAGTAGCGCTTCTCGTCGAACACCTGATAGTTCGGCAGCTCCTGCTTGGCGTATTCGGCGACGATGCGGCCGCGATGGATCAACCCCGCCATGTTGTAGAGCGCACCATCGACGAGGCGCGGATAACCGACCACCACACGACACTCGCCGACCGCCGCGCACAGCTGCGCCAGCGCGCGCTCGATGCGCGGCCCGATGCTCGGCCGCAGCAGCAGATCCTCGGGCGGATAACCGGTCAGCATCAGCTCCGGAAACAGCACCAGATCGGCGCGGTGCTCGCGCTGCGCCGCCTCCAGCGCGGCGATCACGGCGGCGGTATTGCCATCGACGTCACCGACCACCGGATTGAGCTGCGCCATTACCACCGTCAACTGCGTCATGAAACAGGCTCCGCGCGGGAAAACGCGCCATTCTCCGGCAATCGACCCACCTTGGCAAAAAACTTCCGGGAGAAGTTTTTGGCGTCGCATAGCGACGACCCGAAGGGTGGCCGCCATGGATGGCAGGCCACAAAAAATCGCCGGGAGCGATTTTTGGCGCCACGTCAGTGGCGACCCCGCAGGGGTGACTGCCAGGGATGGCAAGTCACAAAAGATCAACCATTCATATCTGCGCTAGACTTGCGGCCACGCTCACCGCCACCGCCATCATCGGCTTCTCGACGCGCTCGACCGAAGCGCGCGATCACCCCCGACCGCCATCGATCATGTTCACAGCGCATACAGCGGTTCCCAGCCAGCAGGACGGATTGCGTCGCGTCTACGGCTGGTACCGCATCATGCTCGGCCTGCTGCTGCTGCTGACCTTCATCAGCAGCTGGGACGACCCCTTCATCGGCAGCGACGCACCCCATCTGTTCATGTGGATCACCGGCGCCTATCTGCTGCAGGCAGTGCCGTCTCTGATCCTGCTGCAACCGCGGGCCAGGCGACGCAACCGGCAACTGCTGTTGCTGCTCGCCATCGACATCGGCTTCATCGTCGCCCTGACGCACATCTCCGGCGGCGTCACCGGCGGCCTGGCGCCGCTGCTGCTCGTCGTGGTCGCCGCCGGCGCCATGCTGCTGCGCGGCCAGCTGGCACTGCTGGTGGCCGCGCTGGCGACCCTCGCACTGCTTGGCGACACCTTCTACCTGATCACGCAGCAGCGCGACGACACCAGCAGCCTGCTCTCCTGCGCCACACTCGGCATCCTCGCCTTCGTCACGGCGATCTCCTTCCGCTTCCTGTCGCAACGCCTGAGCACGACCCAGCAGCTGGCACAGCAGCGCGCCGATGACGTCAGCAAACTGCAGCATCTGAACGCGCTGATCGTGCAGAGGATGCGCACCGGCATTCTGGTCGTCGACGAGCACGGACAGATACAAATGATGAACGACGCCGCCGTCGAACTGCTGGATGCCGGCGAACTGTATCGACAGCTGCAGCATGGAGAGACCGTGCCGCTGATGCAGCCGTTGCGAGAACAGCTGCTGCACTGGCACGAGTCGCCTCACATCCACCAGCCATCGCTGCAGCTGAGCAGCGGCGGCCCCGAACTGATCGCCCGTTTCACACCGCTCAGCGACGAGCGCGATGCCGACACACTGATCTTTCTCGAAGATCACCGACAGATCGCCCAGCGTGCGCAACAGCTGAAACTGGCCGCGCTGGGCCGGCTGACGGCCAGCATCGCGCACGAAATCCGCAACCCCCTCGGCGCCGTCAGCCACGCCGCGCAACTGCTGCTGGAATCCACCGAGCTGGCAGCCGCCGATCGCCGTCTTGCCGACATCGTGCTGAACCATTCGCGCCGGATGAACAGCATCATCGAAAGCATCCTGCAGCTGTCGCGCCGCACGCCACCCAACCCGCAGCGCATCGACCTGCAGCAATGGCTGCCGGCATTCGTCCGCGAATACCAGCAGGGGCGCGGCTCACCCGGTACCATCGACATCCGCTGCAACATGGCCACCGAAGTCAATGTCGATGCCAACCAGCTGGGACAGGTTCTGACCAACCTGCTCGACAACGCGCTGCGCTACAGCGAGAAGGCGACCGGTCATGCCAGCGCCGAGCTGGCCGTCAGCCGCGGTCATGGCAACCTGTCACGCATCGACGTGATCGACAACGGCCCCGGTATCGCCAGCAGCGAGCAGGAGAAGGTTTTCGAACCCTTCTTCACCACCGAAAGCAAAGGCAACGGCCTGGGCCTGTACATCGCGCGCGAGTTGTGCGAAATCAACCAGGCCCGGCTCGCCTATCTGCGCACCGCCGACGGGCGCAGCTGTTTCCGGCTCAGCTTCTCCCACCCGGATCGACGACCACTGATCAACGAATGACGAAGGATTCTGTCTCCATGAAAAAAAAGATGGCGGTACTGATCGTCGACGATGAACCGGATATCCGTGAGCTGCTTGAAATCACCGTCGGCCGCATGGGGCTCAAGACCACCGCCGCAGCCTCGCTCGCCGAAGCACGACAGCAGCTGCAACAGCATGAGTTCAGTCTCTGTCTGACCGACATGAAACTGCCCGATGGCACCGGCATGGAGCTGATTCAGCACATCCAGCGCCAGGCACCGCACATCCCGGTGGCGATGATCACGGCATTCGGCAGCGTCGAAACGGCCATCGATGCCCTCAAGGCCGGCGCCTTCGATTTCCTGACCAAACCGATCGATCTCGAACGGCTGCGCACACTGATCCAGACCAGCCTGCGGCTGGAGCAGCACAACGAACCGGTCGGCTACGGCAACGCCGTGCAGCTGATCGGCGACACCAGTGCGATGATCGACCTGCGCAGGCAGATCGCCAAGGTCGCGCGCAGCCAGGCACCGATCTACATCAGCGGTGAATCGGGCAGCGGCAAGGAGGTCGTCGCCCGCCTGATCCACGCCAACGGCCCGCGCGCCAGTGGTCCGTTCGTGCCGGTCAACTGCGGCGCGATACCGTCGGAGCTGATGGAGAGCGAATTCTTCGGCCACGTCAAAGGCAGCTTCACCGGCGCGCACGAAGACAAGAAGGGGCTGTTCGAGGCCGCCAGCGGCGGCACGCTGTTCCTCGACGAGGTGGCCGACCTGCCGCTGGCAATGCAGGTGAAACTGCTGCGCGCGATCCAGGAGAAGAGCGTGCGCAAGGTCGGCTCCAACACCGAAGTGCCGGTCGACGTGCGCATCCTCAGCGCCACGCACAAGGATCTGAAAAACGAAATGGATCAAGGGCGCTTCCGCAGCGACCTGTTCTACCGCCTCAACGTCATCGAAATCCGGGTGCCAAGCCTGCGCGAACGCACCGCCGACATCCCGCTGCTGGCCGACCACGCCCTGAAACAGCTGGCCACCGAATGGCAGTTGCCAAAGCCGCAACTCAGCGACGATGCGGTCAACGCGCTGAAAAGCTACCCCTTCCCGGGCAACGTTCGCGAACTGGAGAACGTGCTCGAACGCGCCTACACCCTCTGTGAAGGCGAACGGATCACTGCCGACGATCTGCAGCTACCCGACACAGCGTCATCACAGAACAACGGCGCTACCACCGGCGCTGCTCCCATCGCTTCGTTTTCGATGGAGGGATTCGATTCGCTGGAAGCCTACCTCGAAGAGATCGAGAAGAATCTGTTGCTGCAGGCACTGGACAGGCATCGCTGGAATCG
>CAZEVP010000150.1:0-4877 GCA_964515735.1 uncultured Verrucomicrobiaceae bacterium
GCTTCATCGTCGAGCGGCTGCAGGCGTGGAGCGAGGCCGGCAACCGCCGCGACGATGCCGCGATCCTGTATCGCTCCAACGCGCAGTCGCGGGTGATAGAAGATGCGTTGAGATCGGCCCGTGTGCCCTATCGCGTCTATGGTGGCCAGCGTTTCTACGACCGCTTGGAGATCCGCAATGCGATGGCCTACCTGCGGTTGCTGGTCAACCGCGATGATGACACCGCCGTTGAGCGCGTCATCAACACGCCGACCCGCGGCATCGGCGAGAAGACCGTACAGACGCTGCGCGATTACGCGCGCGCGCAGGGCATCTCGTTGTGGCGTGCCGCGCACGAGGTGAGCGCGCACAAGCTGCTGTCGGCGCGAGCGCTGACCATGCTTGGCCAGTTCCTTGAGCTGATCGAACGACTTGATCACAACCGCGACGAACTCGATCTCGGCGAGTTGATGGATCGCGTCGTGCGCCATTCTGGCCTGCTCGACTTCCACAGCGCCGAGAAGGGCGAAAAGGGACGAGTGCGCGAGGAGAACCTGCAAGAGCTGATTGCCGCCGCGCAAACATTTCTGCCCGAAGACGATTCGCTGCCGCCACTCAATATGTTTCTCGACAATGCTGCGCTCGATGCGGGTGATTTTGAGGCAGCCGAATTCGAAGACAGCGTGCAATTGATGACGCTGCACAGCGCCAAGGGGCTGGAATTCCCGCTGGTGTTCTTGGTCGGTATGGAGGAGGAGCTGTTCCCGCACCAGATGTCGCTGGAGGAGCCGGGCCGGCTGGAGGAGGAGCGCCGCCTCTGCTACGTCGGCATCACCCGCGCACGGCGCCAGCTGTTCCTGACTTACGCCGAGTCGCGTCGTCTGTACGGCAAGGACAGCTACAATCGCACTCGGTCGCGTTTCGTCCGCGAAATCCCGGCCGAACTGCTGCGCGAAGTGCGGCTGCAGAGCAGCGTGACGCGGCCGCTGTCGGCCGGCCGTTTCGCCGGCGTCGCCGTGCCGCAGACCGACATCCGCCTCGGCCAGCGCGTCCACCATGAGCTGTTCGGCGAAGGGGTGGTGCTCAACTTCGAAGGGCAGGGGCCGAGTGCGCGCGTGCAGGTCAACTTCGACGACGAGGGCAGCAAGTGGCTGGTGCTGCAGTACGCGAAGCTGCAGGCGCTGGCCTGAGAGTCTGCAAGTTCCCTCTCCCTTCAGGGAGAGGGGGAACCACGCCGCGATCGCGCGGAATGACAAGAAGTTTCAATAAGAATCTGGACTGACCCTTGAGCAACGCCATCCACCGCAACCGCTACCCGTTGATCGTCCTCGCTCTGGTCGCCGCGCTGGTCGCGGTGAGCTGGCTGCTGGTGATCGAGCGCAGCCGCCACTACCACAGCGTCGGCGCCAGCACCGCCGCCGGCGACCAGCGCGTCTACCACTGGCGCATGGTCACCACCTGGCCGAAAGGGCTGCCCGGCCTCGGCCGCGCGCCGGAATACTTCGCCGAAAAAGTGGCGGCGATGAGCAACGGCCGGCTGCAGATCAAGGTGTTCGGCACCGGCGAGCTGGTGCCGGCGTTCGGCGTGTTCGACGCCGTCAGCCAGGGCGCGGTCGAGATGGGCCACGGCGCCAGCTACTACTGGAAAGGGAAGATGCCGGCCGCGCCGTTCTTCGCGGCGGTGCCGTTCGGCATGACGGCGCAGGAGATGAACGCGTGGCTATACTTCGGCGGCGGCATGGAGCTGTGGCGCGAGCTGTACGAACCCTACGGTGTGGTACCGTTCGCCGCCGGCAACACCGGCGTGCAGATGGCCGGCTGGTTCAACCGCGAGATCCGCTCGGTCGCCGACCTCAAAGGGCTCAAGATGCGCATTCCCGGCATCGGCGGCGAAGTCTTCCAGCGCGCTGGCGGCACGCCGGTGACGATTCCGGGCAACGAACTCTACACCTCGCTGCAGACCGGCGTGGTCGACGCCGCCGAGTGGGTGGCCCCCTACAACGACATGACACTGGGGCTGCACGAGGTTGCCCGGCACTACTACTACCCGGGCTGGCACGAACCCGGCCCGACGCTGGAGCTGATCGTCAACGCACGCGCGCTGGCATCGCTGCCCGATGACCTGCGCGCCATCGTCGAGGTGGCCGCCCGCGCCGCCAATCAGGAGATGCTCGACGAGTACACCGCCCGCAACAATGCGGTGCTGCAGGAGCTGCGCGCCCGCGGCGTCGACGTGCGGGCGCTGCCGACCGACGTGCTGCGCGCGCTGAAACGCGCCTCCGATGCGGTGCTGGTCGATCTGGCGGCGAAGGACCCGATGGCACGGAAGATCTACGACTCGTGGAAACCGTTCGCCGACGGCGTGCGTGAATACCACCGGATTTCCGAGCAGGCCTATATCGAGGCCCGCGATGCCGTCGACGCGGCACCCACGAACGAATCGCGATGAGGTTGTTGTAACAGTGCTTGAGATTGCTGGAAAAGAGAGAGTGCAGAAAACCGTGAAACAGATGTCGCGCGCGGGCCTGCTGGCGCTGTGCGCCGCGCTCGCCGCCTGTCAGTCGACGCCGCCGCCGGCGCCGCTCAGCTGCCCGCCACCCCCGCCGCCGACCGTCTGCCCGGCACCGGTGATCTGCCCCGAACCGGCGCCGGCACCGATCTGCCCCGAGCCGCCGCCACCCCCGCCGCCGCCGGCCTGCCCGCCGCCGAAACCGGAAACCACCGGCGAGATCGACGGCAAGCTGCTGGTCGGCGAGGTCGAGTTCTTCAACGTGCAGCCCGGCAACATGCGCCTCGAGGCACGCATCGACACTGGCGCCACCACCTCGTCGCTGCACGCCGTCGACATCGTCCAGTTCGAGCGCGACGGCCAGCCGTGGGTACGTTTCAAGGCCGGGCCGCCCGGCAAGGAGCGGACGCTGGAGCTGCCGTGGGTGCGCCGCGTCAGGATCAAGGGCGAGGACGACGGCTTCCAGCGCCGGCCGGTGGTGATGATCGAGGTCGCCGTCGACGGCCACCGCCGCCGCATCGAAGTGACGCTGAACAACCGCGGCAACTACGAATATCCGCTGCTGATCGGGCGCAACTTCCTGCGCGACAACTGCATCGTCGACGTCAGCCGCAAGCACGTGCTGGGCAAGAAATAGTGATGACGCGCGCGGCGCGCCAGCCGGCGCCGCGCTGAACCGCCACCCCCTTCAGGAACCATGCCGGCCGGCCGCGGCCGGCCTGCTCGCCGGGACCCCCTTCTCATGTCGGTCAAAGCGCAGGTCTACGCCATCGCCCTCTTCCTGTTCGTGCTCGGCTGCGGGCTCACCGCCTACAAGTCGCTCGAACTCGGCTTCCCGCTGCTGCCCGGCGAATACCGCACGGTCTGGACCATCGAGGCCAAGGTGCAGTTCGACGCCGAGCCGGGCGCGCCGGTCAAGGCGTCGCTGGCGCTGCCGCGCGTACAGCGCCATATGCGCGTGCTCGACGAGACCTTCTCGTCGTCCGGCTACGGTTTCGGCATTGAATCGGTCGACGGTCAGGACCGCGCGGTCTGGTCGCGGCGCGAGGTCAGCGGCACGCAACACCTGTTCTACAAGCTGTCGGTCTACCGCCGCGATGGCGAGCTGGTCGGCGACCTGCCGGGTGAGGTCAGCGCCGACATCGATCGCAGCCGCTTCGACGCGCTGCTGCAACTGCCGGTCAAGGTGGCGATGGAGAGTCTGGTGGCGCAGGCGCGCGAGCTGTCGGCCGACAGCCGCGGCTTCGCCGTGCAGCTGCTGAAGCTGCTGAACGACCCCAACAACCGCGATGCCACGCTGATCTTCGGCTACTACCCGAACGCCTCGCGCTCGCAGGTGGCGCTCGACCTGTTCACCGCGGCACAGCTGCCGGCGCATCTGGTGCGCGGTCTCTATCTGGAGGATGACCGCCAGGCGCTGGAGCCGCAGGAGCTGGTCGAGGTGCGCGTCGACGGCCGCTGGCTGGTGCTGAACCCGGCCACGGCCGAGGCCGGCGTGCCGAAGAACTTCTTCATGTGGCAGCGCGGCGGCCCGTCGCTGTTCGAGGTGACCGGCGGCAGCAACTCGCGGGTCACCTTCAGCACCATCAGCAACCGCGTATCGTCGCGCACCGTCGCGCTGCAGCAGGGGGCGAAGGAGACCATCGCGCTGGTCGACTTCTCGATCTACTCGCTGCCGATCGAGCAGCAGAGCGTGTTCAAGCTGATCCTGCTGGTGCCGGTCGGCGCGCTCGCCGTCATCTTCCTGCGCGTGCTGGTCGGGCTGCGCACGTCGGGCACCTTCATGCCGGTGCTGCTGGCGCTCGCCTTCATCCAGACCAAGCTGCTGACCGGCCTGACCATCTTCCTGCTGATCCTCGCCGTCGGCCTCGGCATCCGCTCGTACCTGAGTCGATTGAACCTGTTGCTGGTGTCACGGATCGCCGCCGTCGTCGTCGTCGTCGTGCTGATCATGGCGGCGATCTCGGTCATCTCGTACAAGCTCGGCATCGATCAGGCGCTGACGGTGACCTTCTTCCCGATGATCATCCTGTCGTGGACCATCGAGCGGCTGTCGATCCTGTGGGAGGAGGATGGCCCGCGCGAGGTCGGCATCCAGCTGTTCGGCACGCTGCTGGTGGCGAGCCTCGCCTACTTCCTGATGACGAACCCGTACATCGAGCACTGGACCTTCAACTTCCCCGAGCTGATGTTGTGCGTGCTGGCGGTGATCCTGCTGCTCGGCCAGTACACCGGCTACCGTCTCAGCGAGCTGATGCGGTTCCGCCATCTGGAGGGCGTGTGACGTGATCCTGTTCGGACACTTCGCCACGCCCGGCCGCCTGATGCGGCTCGGCGTGCTCGGCATGAACGCGCGCAACGCCAACTACATCGCGCGCTACAACCCGCG
>CAZEVP010000151.1:0-4843 GCA_964515735.1 uncultured Verrucomicrobiaceae bacterium
GGTTGGTGGAGGCGGGGGGAGTTGAACCCCCGTCCGCTAGTTCGCCGCCCGCGGCTCTACATGCTTAGGTTCCGTCTATTGATTTGACCCTCAACTACCCGACGGGCAGGGCGGAGAGGGCGATCCCGTAGATTTTCGACGCGAGACACCGGGCAGGCCGCGCGCTTAACCAGATGAGATGACAGTTGATTTCGCTATCTGGCGTCGGTCATCAACTGCTGGAGGCCCTTAGGCCGCCAGAGCGTAGCTATCGTCGTTTGCGACTATTGCGTTGCAGCTTTGGATTAACGTGATTCGCTGCCATCACGGCATGCACCTTGGGTTTTGTTACCAGCGTCGAATCCGAATCGCCCCCTTGCTCGTTGTCGCGCCGGCGGTTGCCGGTGCGGGTGTTCGTTGGCAGCGTCGCCGCTGCGTCGTGGCTGAGACTGTGTTCCCGCAGGAGAGTTCAGTGCTCATCGTTGCTTCTGGTTGAACCGGTGTGTCGGTCGAACCGGGAGTGCGGCGGTGTTGCGCCATCCGCACCCCCTTTCCCTTCGCCTGGAAGGGAGCAGTCGGTATAACTCGTATACCGCAGCCAACTATGGGTGCTGTTCCGGTGAATTTCAACGGCGGGGTTAGAGAGATTTTTTCTAAACCCGGCACCGGTTGAAAAACAGCGCTTGTTACTGATTGGCCTCGCGCACGATGCGCTGCTTCTCGCGGTTCCAGTCGCGGTCCTTCTCGGTGTCGCGCTTGTCGTGCAGCTGCTTGCCCTTGGCCAGCGCGATCTCGGCCTTGACCAGATGCCCCTTCCAGTACAGCGACGTGCAGACGCAGGTGTAGCCCTTCTGCTGCACGGCGCCGATCAGGTGGTTGATCTGGCGGCGGCTCAACAGCAGCTTGCGCGTGCGGCGCGGGTCGGCGACGAAGTGGGTCGAGACCGTGTCGAGCGGCGAGATCAGCGCGCCGATCAGCCACGCCTCGCTGTTCTTCAGCAGCACGTAGGAGTCGACCAGCTGGCACTTGCCCTGGCGCAGGCTCTTCACTTCCCACCCTTGCAGCGCCAGTCCCGCCTCGAGCTTCTCTTCCAGGAAGTAATCGAAGCGCGCCTTCTTGTTCTGGGCGATGGTGCCGCCCTGGTGCTGTTTTTTCGCTTTGCCGTTCATGGCGGGCTGCTGTCGTTCCCGGTGCGGAGCGCGGGTGGTTCGCCGCGGCCGGGCCGGGCGAAAGGCCGGGCATTATAGGTGCGGTGCTTGGCCTTGGGTATCGCTTTGGCGAGAATGCAGCGCCCGACAAGCACTTATCGCAAGTTCCGGTATTGAGGAGCACGTTCTCCGATGGCGTTGACACGGCAATCGATACACGGCGGCTGGGGTTCGCCGTGGACCTTCGTGGCGGCGGTGACGCTGGCGACGGTGGGCCTCGGCAACCTGTGGAAGTTCGCCTATCTGGCCGGCGCCAACGGCGGGGCGGGTTTCGTACTGGTCTATCTGGTGGCGCTGGTGCTGGTGGCGACGCCGGTGCTCGTGGCGGAGGTGCTGCTCGGTTCGCGCGGCCGTTCCGATCCGATCCATTCGCTGCAGGTGGCGACGCTGGAGTCGGCCGCCGGCCGCGGCTGGCGGCTGGCCGGCTGGCTCGCCGCGCTGGCCGGGCTGCTGGTGCTCTCCTATTTCTCGGTGGTCTCTGGCTGGCTGCTGGTCTACGTGCAGTGGATGGCGGAGGGCCGGCTCGACGGCGCCACGCCGCGCGAGATCGGCGAGCATTTCCGGCGGCTGCTCGGCGACGTCGGCCTGCAGATGGTGGCGCACGCGCTGTTCATGGCGCTGGCGTGGGCGGTGGTGTCGATCGGTGTGCGACGCGGGCTGGGCTGGCTGGCGCGGGTGCTGCTGCCGCTGCTCGTTCTTTTATTGGTGGCGATGGCGATCTACTCGGCACGCCACGGCGATCTCGGTGCCGCGCTGGAGTTCATGTTCTCGCCGCGCTCGATCGACCTGCAGGGCGACGCGATGCTGACGGCGCTCGGGCAGGCGTTCTTCTCGCTGAGCCTCGGCACCGGGGCGATGATGACCTACGGCGCCTACGCGCCGGATCGCCGCTCGATCATGCGGATGCTCGGCGCCGTCGTCGTGCTCGACACCACGGTGGCGCTGCTGGCGGGGCTGGCGATCTTCCCGCTGGTGTTCGCCCAGCATGTGCAGCCGAACTACGGGCCGGGGCTGATGTTCGTGACGCTGCCCTATCTGTTCGGCAGTCTCGAATACGGCGCCGTGATCGGCGTCGTCTTCTTCACCGTGGTGGTGCTGGCGGCGCTTGGATCGGCGGTGGCGCTGCTGGAGCCGGGCACGGCGTGGCTGGTACAGCGTTTCGGCTGGCGGCGGCCGCTGGCGGCGCTGCTGCTGGCCGGCGTGGCATGGCTGTTCGGGCTGCTGAGCCTGTTCTCGTTCAACCTGTGGGCCGGCTGGCGGCCGGGCGGGCGCACGCTGTTTGCATGGATCGACTGGTTCAGCGCCGACCTGCTGCTGCCGCTGACCGGGCTGATCCTGGCGCTGTTCGTCGGCTGGCGCATGCGCACCGAGGCGATCCGCGACGAGCTGTTCAAGGAGCACCCGCACCTGTTCGCATTGTGGCGCTTCCTGTTGCGCTATATTGCGCCGCCCGCGGTGCTGGCCCTGCTGGTAGTCGGTGTGCGGCGCGTGGTCGGTTTGTCCTGAGCTGGTGAAACTATTCGCATGAATGTGATCGATCGCAGCGCGCTGGTGCCCTATTCGGCGGCGGCGATGTACGCGCTGGTCAACGACATCGCGGCCTATCCGCGCTTTCTCGACGGCTGCGTCGGCGCCGAGGTGATCTCGGCCGACGAGACGATGGTGGTGGCGCGGCTCGATCTGGCCAAGGGCGGTATGCGCTACAGCTTCACGACCCGCAACCGGTTGCTGCCGCCAGAGCGTGTCGAGCTGACGCTGGTGGAAGGGCCGTTCGACCATTTTCGCGGCCACTGGCAGTTCACCGCGCTCGGCGACGCCGCCTGCAAGGTGGCGCTGCATCTGGAGTTCGAGATGGCCGGGCGGCTGCGCAAACTGGCGCTGCGCGCGCTGTTCAACGGCGTTGCCAACCACATGGTCGATGCGCTGGTGAAGCGCGCGCACGCGCTGTACGGCGCGAAGCGTTGAGGTTCGGCGCGCGATGAGGGTCGAAGTGGCCTACGGGCTGCCGCAGCGACAGCTGATCGTTGCGCTCGACGTCGAGGAGGGCTGTACGGTGTTCGAGGCGGCGCGGCGCTCCGGCATCGCCGAGCGGTTTGCCGGGCTCGATCTGGCGCAGGCCGACATGGGGGTGTTCGGTCGTCTCGTCGCCAACCCGCGCGAGGAGCGGCTGCGTGAGGGCGATCGCGTCGAGATCTACCGGCCCCTGATTGCCGATCCGAAGGAGGCGCGCAAGGCGCGCGCCGCGGAAAAGCCCCGGCGCAAGCGGTGAAGAACGTGCCCGAAGCGGGAGGCGTCGCGGTCGAGGCGATGCTGCCTGACGTGTGTGGCAGAGCCGATGGAGATGGCGCGGATTACTCGGCGGCAGGCGCGCCGTCGACCTGGGCGCCGCCGGGCAGGTAGTCGCCGCTGAGCCCGGTCAGCAGGTCGCCGTCGAAGGTCAGCGTCAGGCGCTGGCGGGTCTGGCTGCCGTCGCCACGCAGCAGCGTGTAGACGTAGTCCCAGCGGTCGCTGTTGAAGGTGTCCTCGATCAGCGCGGTGCCCATGACGAACTGCACCTGGCTCTTGTTCAGACCGGGTTTCAGCTGGTCCACCATCTCCTGTTTGATGATGTTGCCCTGATCGATGTCGAGCCGGTAAACCCACGGGAATTCGAGCGTGCTGCAACCGCAAAGTGCGAGAAAAATCAGCGAGATGAGTGCTTTTTGCATTTGCCGTTAAATTCCACTAAGGTGCTCGGGTATTGCGCTGGCAGCGGCCCGGCGCGGGATCATACCCTACTCGTTCCAGCAAGGCGAAACTCCCCCTTCCGCCGATGGATTCCCCCAATTCATTCGTTAGAGGCAGATCGGCAATGACCGGAGAAAATCAGGAGCTGCGCAAGGCGGGGCTGAAAGTGACGTTGCCGCGCGTGAAGATTCTGCAACTGCTGGAACACGCCGAAGCGACCAACCAGCACCTCAGCGCCGAGGCGGTCTACAAGCAGCTGATGGAGAGCGGCGAGGATGTCGGGCTCGCCACCGTCTACCGTGTGCTGACACAGTTCGAGAGCGCCGGCCTCGTCACCCGCCACAATTTCGAGTCGGGCCACTCGGTGTTCGAGCTGTCGAAGAACCAGCACCACGACCACATGGTCTGCACCGAGTCGGGCGAGGTGATCGAGTTCGTCGACGAGGTGATCGAGAAGCGCCAGCGCCAGCTCGCCGAGGACCGCGGCTTCGAACTGGTCGACCACTCGCTGGTGCTCTACGTGCGGCCGAAGGGCAGCAAGGCCACCGCGCGCAGCAAGTGATGGTGAGAGTGTTCGCGCGGTGCCGGTAACGCCCGGCCCGTGCCATGAAGCGACGGCGCCTGCGGGCGCCGTCGTCGTTTCTGCCGTTCCGGTGTGGGTCAGTGGACCGGGTTCAGCATCTCGCGGGCGTGGGCGCGGCTCTGTTCGGTGATCTGGATGCCGCCGAGCATCCGCGCCAGTTCCTCGATCTTGTCCTCGCCCTGCAGCCGCTGCAGTTCGACGCGCACGCTCTGCTTCGCCCCGCTCTTGCCGATGTTCTTGGCTACCGAGAAGTGGTGGTGGCCCTTGCTCGCCACCTGCGGCTGATGCGTTACGCAGATCACCTGGCCGCGGCTGCCGAGTTCGCGCAGCAGGTTGCCGACCACTT
>CAZEVP010000152.1:0-3269 GCA_964515735.1 uncultured Verrucomicrobiaceae bacterium
GCGCCTCCGGGCCGGGCAGCAACATGCAGTAGTTCAGCGCGTGCAGGAAGCGGCGCTCGCTGAGCCAGCGCCGCCGCGTCACCAGCTCCTCGTGCATCAGGGCGATCTGTCCGGCCGGGCCGCCGAAGCTGATGAAGCCGAGCTTGAGCCAGAAGCGCACGGCATCGGCGAAGCGGACGGGGCGCGGCATGTCCATCGGTGTCGGTCGCTGCCTGAAAAACGGATGGTGGTACGGAGCCGGCCATGCTACGCGGCGGCGATGGCGCGCGCCAAGGTCGGCGCCGGCGGCGCGTATCGTCGGGCCGGGTGCTGTGCAAGACTGTCGGCCCGTCGATGCTGGAGCACCGCCATGACCAATCCGTTACTGCTGCCGGTGCTCGAACAATTGCGCCTGCAACCGAACGGACTCAGCGAGTACGCGCTGCTGAAACGGATCGAGGAGGTGCTGCCGCCGCTGCCCGACGCCGCCGAACTGGCGCTGTTCCAGAAACACTTCCTGGTGATGAACGCGCTCTACCAGCTGCAGGCGACGCTGTGGCGCGAGGAGCGGCTGTGGCTGTCGATCTCGCCGCTCGCGATCGAACTGCGCGCGGTCGAGGGCGAAACCGATGCGAGGGCGCTGCAGCCCGATGGCGAGGACAAGCTGCGCGACTACTACCTCGACTGGTCCGAATTCGAACGCACCGGCAGCGACGAGGTGCGCGCGCTGCTCGACGGTTTCTGGCGCCGCTTCCATGCGCCCGAAAAGCTGCAGGCCGCATTCGCCACGCTGGAGCTGGCGCCGACCGCCGTCTGGGTCGAGGTGCAGGCGCAGTACCGCCGCCTGGCGCGCGCCGCTCATCCCGATCGCGGCGGCGACGCGCAGCGTTTTCTCGACGTGCGCGCGGCCTTCGAACTGCTGCGCGATCAGCTCGGCTGAGTCATAAGCTTATTCCTCATTTGTAATCCACTTTTTCTTGGTTCGGATTGTTTCGACGCATCGATAGATTGCTCCCCACAGCAACCACAACATGGGGAAATCGCAATGCAATCGCTGTTTCGGAAGAACACTCTCGCCGCACTGATCGCGGCATCGCTGCCGCTGCTGGCCAGCGCCGAGACCGTCGGCCCGACCCTCTACGGCCGCATCAACGTCTCGCTGGAAAGTGCCGATCACGAAGGCGCCTATCGCACCGTCGCCAACGGTTCGATCCGCCCGCAGGACCCGCAGGATGAGATCCAGCTGAACTCGAACGCCTCGCGTCTCGGCGTCAAGGGATCGTTCGATCTCGACGTGCACGGCCTGCAGGCGATCTATCAGCTCGAATACGAACTGAACGTCGACGACGGCACCAGCGGCGACAGCGCGTTCTCGCAGCGCAACACTTTCGCCGGCCTGCAGGGCGGCTTCGGTTCGGTGATCTACGGTAAGTTCGACACGCCGCTGAAGGCGGCCGAGGGCAAGGTCGATCAGTTCAACGACCTGCGCGGCGACCTCGACTGGCTGGTCGGTGGCCAGAACCGCGTCAACGACATCGTCCAGTACAGCTCGCCGACGCTGCTCGGCGCACTGAAACTCAACGCCGCGTTCGTCGCCGCCGAGACCAACTACGACGCCGATGGCGACGGCGATGCCAGCAACGACGACGGCCTCGACAGCTACTCGTTCTCCGCCGTCTACGACGACGGCAGCTGGTACGGCGCGCTGGCTTACGACACCGATCAGGCGGCCCGCCGCTCGCTCGATGGCATCGTTCGCGCCGACATCATCCGCGCCGTTGGCGGCGCCAAACTCGGCAACCTCGAACTTGGCCTGCTGCTGCAACGCGCCGAGGACGTCGCCCGCAACAGCGACGGCCAGGACGACAGCTGGCTGGTCAGCGGCGCCTACAAGTTCGGCGCGTGGAAAGTGAAGGCGCAGTACGGCGCCAGCGAAGGCGACCAGTCCGGCCGCAAGGGCACGCTGACCGCGCTCGGCCTCGACTACGCGCTGGCCAAGCAGAGCGTCCTCTATTTCTACTGGAGCGACGTCGACGTCGAAGACGCCGTCATCGTCAATGGCGCCAATGCCGTCATCGACGTCGCCGACGTCAAGGACAGCACCTTCGGTATCGGTGTTTCGCACTCGTTCTGATCGAACAACCGGAAATTTTTGATTCGCCCCATCCGCACTGCGCGGAACAGAGACTCAGGAGTCAGTCATGTTGAAGAAGATTGCAAAACAGGCGGTGCTGGCCGCCGCCGTGCTGGCCGCCAGCCACGGTTTCGCCGCCGGCAAGAAGATCGAATTGTTCAACGTCTCGTACGACCCGACGCGTGAACTCTACGTCGAGTTCAACAAGGCGTTCGCCGATCACTGGAAACAGAAAACCGGCGACATCGTGCATGTCAAACAGTCGCACGGCGGCGCCGGTGCGCAGGCGCGCGCCGTCATCGACGGGCTGGATGCGGACGTGGTGACGCTGGCGCTGGCCTACGACATCGACGAGATCGCGGCGCAGACCGGCAAGTTCCCGAAGGAGTGGCAGAAGCGTCTGGCGAACAACAGCTCGCCGTACACGTCGACCATCGTGTTCCTGGTGCGCAAGGGCAACCCGAAGTCGATCAAGGACTGGGACGATCTGGTCAAGCCCGGCACCAGCGTGATCACGCCGAACCCGAAGACCTCCGGCGGCGCGCGCTGGAACTACCTGGCGGCGTGGGCTTACGCGCTGCGCCACAACAACAACGATGACGCCGCGGCCAGAGAATTCGTCCGCAAGCTGTTCAAGAACGTCGCCGTGCTCGACTCCGGCGCGCGCGGGTCGACCAACACCTTCGTGCAACGCGGTGTCGGCGACGTGCTGCTGGCGTGGGAGAACGAGGCGTTCCTGTCGATCAACGAACTCGGCCCGGAGAACTTCGAGATCGTGGTGCCGTCGCTGTCGATCCTGGCTGAACCGCCGGTGACCGTGGTCGACGCGGTGGCGAAGAAGCACGGTGTCGAGGATGTCGCCAAGGCCTACCTCGACTACCTCTACTCGCCGGACGGCCAGCGCATCGCCGCCAGGCACTACTACCGTCCGCAGCTGCCGCAGCACGCCGATCCGAAGGATCTGGCGCGCTTCCCGAAAGTCGATCTGATCACCATCGATGACGTGTTCGGCGGCTGGCAGAAGGCGCAGAAAACGCACTTCTCCGACGGTGGCGAGTTCGACCAGATCTACGGGCACTGAGCCTGCTCACCAGCCCCGGCTCGCCGGGGCTTTTCGTTTCGGGGCGACGTATTTCTCCCCTCTCCCTTCAGGGAG
>CAZEVP010000152.1:3369-4843 GCA_964515735.1 uncultured Verrucomicrobiaceae bacterium
AGGGAGAGGGGACTGGGTCCAAGATTCCCTGGAGGTTGACGCAAATGGCCGAGACGAACGGCGACGAACGCGTGCTGGTGGTGCCGGGCTTTCATGGCAGCGGCCCCGGCCACTGGCAGAGCTGGCTGGAGCGCGAGTTGCCGCAGAGCCGGCGCGTCACCGGCATCGATTGGGAACGGCCGGTGCTGTCGGCGTGGGCCGACGCGATCGCGCGCGACATCGACGCCGGCCCCGGCCGCATCTGGGTGGTGGCGCACAGCTTCGGCTGCCTCGCCAGCGCGGTCGCCATCGCCGAACGACGCGAGCGCGTGGCCGGCGCGGTGCTGGTGGCGCCGGCCGATCCCGAGCGTTTCAGCGCCGCCGGCGCGCGCTCGCAGCTGCCGCGCGAGTTGCGGCACGACAGCATCGCCGCGCGGCTGCCGGCGTCGCCGCTGGTCGATTTCGGCCTGCTGGTGGCGAGCCGCGACGATCCGTGGATGCGCTACGCCGACGCCCGCCGCTGGTCCGAGCGCTGGGGGCTGGCGCTGTTCGACGCCGGTCGCGCCGGCCATATAAATGTCGAATCCGGGCACGGCCGCTGGCCGCTGCTGCTGGAACTGCTCGACGCATTACGCCGCGCCGCCGCGCCGGCCGCGGTCGCTATCGGACGGCGTGCCTGCGCCTGACCTGTGTCAGTCGAACACCGTAATAAGCTTCAAACTTTTTATTATTTTTCGCCGTGAAAGGCGCTGCCTAGACTGCGCGGCATGTCGGGCGGAGGCCGTCCGGTGCCGCCGTTTTTTTTCTGGAGCCGGATCAACGATGTCTTCCCCTCGCCGTTTTCGTGTCCTGCCGGGTTTCGGCCTGACGCTCGGATTCACGCTGACCTACCTGTCGCTGATCGTGCTGATTCCGCTGTCGGCGGTATTCATCCGCGCCAGCGAACTGTCGCTGGAGCAGCTGTGGCAGGTGATCAGCGCGCCGCGCGTGGTCGCCTCCTACAAATTGTCGTTCGGTGCTTCGCTGCTGGCGGCGGCGATCAACACCGTATTCGGGCTGGCGCTGGCGTGGTCGCTGGTGCGCTATTCGTTTCCGGGGCGGCGCCTCGTCGATGCGCTGATCGACCTGCCGTTCGCGCTGCCGACGGCGGTGGCCGGCATCGCGCTGACGGCGATCTACGCGCGCAACGGCTGGGTCGGCCAGGTGGTCGAGGCGCAGTGGGGTTTCAAGGTGGCGTTCGCGCAGCCGGGCGTGCTGATCGCGCTGATCTTCATCGGCCTGCCGTTCGTCGTGCGCACCGTGCAGCCGGTGCTCGAAGAGCTCGACACCGAACTGGAGGAGGCAGCCGCCAGCCTCGGCGCGCGCCGCTGGCAGACCTTCCGCCACGTCGTGCTGCCGGTGCTGCTGCCGGCGCTGCTGACCGGCTTCGCGCTCGCCTTCGCCCGCGCCGTCGGCGAATACGGTTCGGTCATCTTCATCGCCGGCAACATTCCGA
>CAZEVP010000153.1:0-4827 GCA_964515735.1 uncultured Verrucomicrobiaceae bacterium
GACGCCAACGACTCGCACATCGTCAACATCGTCGACTGGCTGCTGCAGTACGCCTTCGACCAGCGCGCCTCTGACATCCACATCGAGCCGCGGCGCGAGATCGGCCACGTCCGCTTCCGCATCGACGGCGTGCTGTACAACGTCTACGAACTGCCGTTCCAGGTGGCGATGGCGGTGATCGCGCGGATCAAGATCCTCGGTCGCATGAACGTCGCCGAGAAGCGCCGGCCGCAGGACGGCCGCCTGAAGACGGTCAGTCCCGAGGGCAACGAGGTCGAGCTGCGTCTTTCCACGCTGCCGACCGCGTTCGGCGAAAAGCTGGTGATGAGGATCTTCGATCCCGACGTGCTGCTGCGCACGTTCGACCAGCTCGGGCTGGCCAATCAGGACTACGCGCGCTGGCAGGGGATGATCAACCGCCCCAACGGCATCGTGCTGGTGACCGGCCCGACCGGCTCCGGCAAGACCACGACGCTCTATTCGAGCCTGAAGCAGCTCGCCACCTCCGAGGTCAACGTCTGCACCATCGAAGACCCGATCGAGATGGTCGAGGACACGTTCAACCAGATGCAGGTGCAGCACAACATCGAGCTCGACTTCGCCTCCGGCGTGCGCGCGCTGCTGCGGCAGGATCCGGACATCATCATGATCGGCGAGATCCGCGATCTCGAAACCGCCGAGATGGCGATCCAGGCGGCGCTGACCGGCCACCTCGTGCTCTCCACGCTGCATACCAACGACGCGCCGAGCGCGATCACCCGCCTGCTCGAACTCGGCGTGCCGTCCTACCTGATCAAGGCGACGGTGCTCGGCGTCATGGCACAACGCCTCGTGCGCACGCTGTGCCCGCACTGCAAACAGCCGGGGCCGATCGACGCGGCGGCATGGCAGCAGCTGGTGGCGCCGTGGAAGGTGCCGGCGCCGGCCGAGGGTTACCACCCGAAGGGCTGTCTCGAATGCCGCAACACCGGCTATTACGGCCGCCAGGGCATCTACGAGATCCTGCTGCTGTCGGAGCCGGTACAGGAGCTGCTGGGCGATCAGGTCGGGCTCGATCCGATCCGCCGTCAGGCGATGAAGGAGGGGATGCGCACGCTGCGGCTCGCCGGCGCGCAGCGCGTCGCCGCCGGCGAGACTACGATCGAGGAGGTGATGCGGGTGGCGCCGGCGGTGCAGCTCAAGGGGTGATCAGTGTCAACGTCGGAAAGCTGGTCGCATAGCGTCCGCGATCCCGCGTCACCAGTGGCCAACCCTCCACCGCGGCGTGTGCGCCGATGAAGAAATCGGGCAGCACGCCGGTTCGGGTGCCGCCGCGCCGGCGGTACTGCAGGAACACCTTGCCCGCCAGGAACAGCGCCTCCGGCGGCAGTGGCCGCACGACGAAACCGAGCGCGTCGAACAGCGACTCCACCTCTTCGATCGTCCGGTAGCCGATCGAACACTCGGCATAGATGACCGGATTGATGACGAAGGCGCTCTGCGCGTCGAGCCGCTCCAGCGTCTGCACGCTCCACTCGAAGCCGGGGCCGGAACCGGTGGCCAGATCCAGCACCACGTTGCTGTCCACCAGAACGTACGCCACTCAGTCGCCTCTCGTCAGCGCCATGATCTCGTCGGTGCCGAGGCGCAGCCTGCCGGCGCGGTGCGCGGTGCGAAAGCGGCTCGGCGAACCGCCGCCGGCCTCGGCCTTGCGCAGGTACCAGTGTCCGTTCTCGTCGCGCTGGAACTCGACCTCCGTCACCGCCGGGTAGAGACCGAGCTCCTCCCGCACTTCGCGCGGCACGGTGATCTGGCCCTTGCTGGTAAGGCGCATGGGGTGATCCTCCACGAAAAAGTAATACCGGATGGTAATACTGGTGGGCGCCCGGCACCAGCCACCGCCCCTGACAACGCCGCGAATGGCGCGCTAAGCTCTGTGCCCCGCTCTGGAGTCTGCGCGTGATCCCCACCCTCGAAACCGCCATCGCCGCGCTGCCGGCACCGCTGCAGCGCGAAGCCCGGCTCGGCTGGGAACATCTGCACGAACAGTGCGACGAGGCGCAGCGCCAGCGCTACGCCGCGCTGCTGGCCGACGAAACCTTCGCCCGTCGCGTCGCCGTGCTGTTCGCCACCAGCCCGTTCTGCGCACTGCTGTGCCGGCGCTTTCCCGACTGGCTGCTGCAACTCGCCGACGGTGGCGAGCTCGACCGGGCGCGCGATGGCGCGCAGTGGCGCGCGCTGCTGCGCGCCGAGCTCGACGGCATCGACACCGCCGACGCGCTCGACACCGCGCTGCGCCGCTTCCGCAACCGCGAATACCTGCGCATCGTCTGGCGCGACTTCAACCACCTGTGCGACGTGGTCGGCACCACCGCCGACATCACCCGCCTCGCCGAGGTCTGCATCGACGCCGCGCTCGATTTTCACTACCGCGCGATGTGCGCCGAGTTCGGCACGCCGCGCGATCGCGACGGCAACGCGCAGCGCATGGTCGTGCTCGGCATGGGCAAGCTCGGCGCCGGCGAACTGAACCTGTCGTCCGACGTCGACCTGATCTTCAGCTACCCGTCCGCCGGCGATACCGACGGCACCGATCCGTCGCGCAAGGGCAGCGTTCACAACCAGGAGTTCTTCAGCCGCCTCGGCCAGCGCCTGATCCGGTCGCTCGACCAGAACGGCGCCGACGGTTTCGTGTTTCGCGTCGACATGCGGCTGCGCCCCTACGGCGACAGCGGCGCGCTGGTGCTCAACTTCGACGCGATGGAGGAGTACTACCAGGACCAGGGGCGCGACTGGGAGCGCTACGCGATGATCAAGGCGCGCCCGGTGGCCGGCGACATCGAGGCCGGCGAGCGGCTGATGACGGCGCTGCGGCCATTCACCTATCGCCGCTACATCGACTTCTCCGCGTTCGAGGCGCTGCGGCAGATGAAGGCGCTGATCCAGCGCGAGGTGCAGCGCCGCAAGCTGCAGCACAACATCAAACTCGGCGCCGGCGGCATTCGCGAGGTCGAGTTCATCGCGCAGTGTTTCCAGCTGATTCGCGGCGGCCGCGAACGCATCCTGCAGGAGCGCAATCTGCTGCTGGTGCTCGACCATCTCGCCGGGCTCGGCCAGCTGCCGGCCGACGTCGTCGCCGAACTGAAGGCCGCCTACATTTTTCTGCGCGACGTCGAACATGCGATCCAGGGCTGGCAGGACAAGCAGAGCCAGGACCTGCCCACCGCCGACAACGCGCGCGCGGCGCTGGCGTTCGTGCTCGGCTGCGCTGACTGGACGGCATTCTGCGAATTGCTGGAGCGCCATCGCGCGCGCGTCAGCCACCACTTCGCCAACGTCATCGCCGTGCCGGAAGAGGAGCGTCAGCAGACCCGCCACCCGGAGCTGGCGCAGTGGCGCAGCTTCTGGACCGACGACGAACTGACGGTCGAAGCCGCCGCCGAACAGCTGGCCGAGCACGGTTACGAAGAGCCGCTGGATGCCGCGCGCCGGCTGCTGGCACTGCGCGAATCGCGCGCGGTCAGCCGCATGCAGGCGCAGGGGCGCGAGCGGCTCGACGAATTCATGCCGCGGCTGTTGCGTGCGCTGACCGCCGCTGAGCGCCCCGGTCAGACGCTGCAGCGCATCCTGCCGCTGGTCGAGGCGGTGCTGCGCCGCACCGCCTATCTGGTGCTGTGCGTCGAGAACCCGGCCGTGCTGCAGGAACTGGTCGTGCTGTGCAGCGCCAGCCCGTGGGTGGCGGCGCAGCTGGCGCGCCATCCGGTGCTGCTCGACGAACTGCTGAATGTCGGCACGCTCTATCAGGCGCCGGCCAAGGAGGAGCTGCGCAGTGATCTGGTGCAGCAGCTGCTGCGCATTCCGGCCGACGACGTCGAGGCGCAGATGGAAGCGCTGCGCTACTTCAAGCTGTCGCACCAGCTGCGCGTCGCCGCCGCCGAGGTGACCGGCCGGCTGCCGCTGATGAAGGTCAGCGACTACCTGACCTGGATCGCCGAGACCATCCTCGACCACGTGCTCGAACTGGCGTGGCACTACCTGGTGCAGCGCCACGGCCGGCCGCAGCTGGCCGGTGCCGAGGGCGGCGACAGGGGCTTCGTCATCGTCGGCTACGGCAAGCTCGGCGGCATCGAGCTGAGCCACGGTTCCGATCTCGATCTGGTGTTCATCCACGGCGCCGATCCGAGCAGCGCCACCGACGGCGCCGTGCCGCTCGACAACAGCAGCTTCTTCACCCGGCTCGGCCAGCGCATCATCCACATCCTGACCGCGCAGACACCGCTCGGCGTGCTCTACGAGGTCGACATGCGGCTGCGCCCGAGCGGCAATTCCGGCCTGCTGGTCAGCTCGCTGAAGGCGTTCGACGACTACCAGCACAAGAGCGCCTGGACCTGGGAGCACCAGGCACTGGTGCGGGCGCGGCCGGTGGCCGGCGACGCCCGGCTTGCGGAAGCCTTCGCCGCGTTGCGCGAGCGTGTGCTGCGAGCGCCGCGCGATATCGACAAGCTGCGGCGCGAGGTGGTCGAGATGCGCGACAAGATGCGCGCGCAGCTGGCGCCGCGCGGTACCGAGACCGACGACAACCCGGTATTCGACCTGAAACACGGTTGTGGCGGCATCGTCGATCTCGAATTCCTGGTGCAGTACGCGACGCTGGCCAATACGTCGGCGCACCCGGCGCTGACGCGCTGGAGCGACAACATCCGGATTCTCGAATCGCTGCGCGACGAGGGCATCTTCGACGCGGCGGAGGCCGACGCGCTGGCCGACGCCTACCGCGCGCTGCGCGAAGCGGTGCACCGGCGCAATTTGCAGCAGGAGTCGAATCTGGCGCCGATCGCCGAGTTCGAC
>CAZEVP010000154.1:0-4810 GCA_964515735.1 uncultured Verrucomicrobiaceae bacterium
GACGCCCACCCCGACGTCAACAGCTTCGAGCTCTACCTGATCGACGCCAACGGCGTGCCGCGCGGCAAGCTGTTGCGGCGCGAGGAGCTGCTGGCCGTCTACGAACAGGGGCGGCCACTGCCGAGCTCGATCCTCGGCCTGACCATCCACGGCGAGGATGCCGACGAGACCGGCCTGGTGTGGGATGTCGGCGATGCCGACTGCCTGACCTTTCCACTGGCCGGCAGCCTGACACTTCAGCCGTGGCGCGCGCAGCCGACCGCGCAACTGCAGGTGACGATGCACCCGCAGCTTGGGATGCCGGCGGCGGTCGCCGACCCGCGCGGCGTGCTGGAGCGTGTCATCGCCCGACTCGAAGCGGAAAACCTCTACCCGGTGATGGCCGGCGAGCTGGAGTTCTACCTGCTCGACCGCGAGCGCGACGAACGGGGCCGGCCGCAACCGGCGCGCCAGCGCGACGGCGAGCGGCCGCGCGAACCGCAGGCCTACGGTCTGCGCGAGATCGAACAGTTCGACGACTTCTTCAACCGTCTCTACGGCCACAGCAAGGTGCAGAACCTGCCGGCGCGCGCGGCGATCTCCGAATACGCACCGGGCCAGCTCGAACTGACGCTGCACCACCGCGACGCGCTCGGCGCGATGGACGAACTGATCCGCTACAAGCGCACCGTGAAGGGAACGGCGCAGCAGTTCGGCCTGCAGGCCTGCTTCATGGCCAAGCCGTTCGCAGACCGCGCCGGCAGCGGCATGCACCTGCACGTCAGCCTGACCGACGCCAACGGCAACAACCTGTTCGCCAGCAGCGATCCCGCCGGCACACCGCTGCTGCGCCACGCCATCGGCGGCCTGCTGCACGGCATGGGCGACGCGGTGGCGCTGTTCTGCCCGAACGCCAATTCCTTCCGCCGCTTTCAGACCAACAGCTACGCACCGATGGCGCCGACCTGGGGCATCAACAACCGCACGGTGTCGGTGCGCATCCCGACCGGCCCCGCTCCCAGCCGTCACCTCGAACACCGCGTCTGCGGCGCCGATGCCAACCCCTACCTCACCGCCGCCGCCGTGCTCGCGGCGATGCACCGCGGCATCCGCGAACGGCTCGAACCGGGCGATGCCGTCACCGGCAACGGCTATCGTCAGCAGCGCGAGCCGATCATCGGCGAATGGGGACGCGCGCTGACGCAACTGCGCGACGCGCAGTGGCTGCACGAAGCGCTCGGCCCCGACTTCGTCCGCATCTTCCTCGCCATCAAGCAGAGCGAATACCGCCGCTTCATGGCCGAGGTCGGCGAACAGGACTGGCGCTGGTACCTGCATTTGGCGTGAAAACCGCCGCGCCGCTTCGGCGCTACACTTGCCGCCGTACCGACCGCGAACGGAGTCCGACCATGAACCGATCCCGCCTGTTCTGCGCCGCTCTGGCGCTGCTGGTGACCGCCAGCGCCAACGCCGAGACCGTCTACCGCCGCGTCGATGCCGACGGCAACGTCACCTACTCGTCGACGCCACCGGAGACCGGCGAAAAAGCCGAGGCGGTCGAGATCGATCCCGACCGCAACGTGGTGGCGCCGCACACCAGCCCGCAGATCGAACGGCTCGAAGCCGAGGAACGCTCGCGGTTCTGGAGCCGGCAACAGCAGGAGACGCGGCAGAGACAGGATCGGGAGGCGCAGATCCGCGCTGCCGAGGAGCGGCTGGAACGGGCCCGCGCGGCGCGGGAGACAGGGCAGGCGGTGCAGCCGGGCGATCTGTTCGGCAAGAAAGAGGGCGGCACCCGGCCATCGCTGCAACGCATCGAACGGCTCGAACGCCTCGACCAGGAGGTCCGGGCCGCCGAAGAGAATCTGGAACGGGTGCGCCGCGGGCAATGAGCTGAGGCCTCGCCCACCGCTCACGCGACCGACGCCACCTCGGTCGCCGTCAGCGCGCGGTACTCGCCCGGCGCCAGCGCCGCGTCGAGTTCGATCGCACCGACCGCCTCGCGGTGCAACGCGACGACGGCGTTGCCGACCGCGCCGAACATCCGTTTCACCTGGTGATATTTCCCCTCGCTGATCTCCAGCAGCGCCTCGCGCTCGCCGACCGGTGTCAGCCGCGCCGGTTTCAGCCGCTGCTTCTCGGCCAGCAGAAACAGCCCGCGCGCGAATTTCTCGACCACGTCGGCGACGATCGGCTCCGCCGTCCAGACGCGATAGCGTTTGGCGCAATCGCCGCGCGGCGACGCGACGCGGTGTGACCACTGGCCGTCGTCGGTCAGCAGCACCAGCCCGGTGGTATCGATGTCGAGCCGGCCGACGACACCGAGGCGGTCGGCATTGTCCTCGTCGAGCAGGTCGATCACCGTCGAGTGGCTGCGATCGCGGTTGGCGCAGACGTAGCCGACCGGCTTGTGCAGCATCAGATAACGAAAGCCGGCACCGCGCAGCGGTGCGCCATCGAGCGCCACTTCATCGCACTCGCCCACCGCGAAACCGGCATCGGTGACGACGCGGCCGGCGACGCTGACGCTGCCATCGCGAATCAGCTGTCTGGCCTGCGAGCGCGACAGATCGGTGACGCTGGAGAGGTATTTGTCGAGGCGCATGGCTCCCACCTATCGGACGGTTCCTACAACGGTTCGCTCGCCGCTCCGACACTCGCCCGCGGCCCGCTCCGATGTCGCGCCCGCGACCGCCGGCGCACTCTGACCCCGCACAGCGCCGACGGCCCGGCAGGGGCCGGCAGATTAGTCACTCCAGCACGGAGGATTCAACATGCTCTACTACGCCGCAGCCTTCCTGATCATCGCCATCATCGCCGGTGTCCTCGGCTTCGGTGGCATCGCCGGCGCCGCCGCCGGCATCGCCAAGATCCTGTTCCTGGTATTCCTCGTCCTGTTCGTCATCTCGCTGTTCGTCGGCCGGCGCCCGCCTCTGTGACGCGCGCAGCGACCGACGGCGCACTCGCCCGCGCAGCGGGCAGCCTCAACCCAACGGAACGCGACAATCGCCAAGGAGCCAAGACCATGAATGCACCCAGGAGCCGTTTCCACCACCTGCTGATCGCCACCGCCATCGCCGGCTCGCTCGGCCTGACGTCGATGGCCAGCGCCGAACAGCCGGTCTCCGCCGCCGTCAGCGAGGCGCGCAAGGAGGGGCAGATCATCGGTGCCTACACGTTGAACCGCCACCTGAACCCGTTCGATATCTCGGTCGATGTCGAGGGCAATACCGTGACGCTGACCGGTGAGGTCGAAGAGGCGATCGACAAGGAACTGGCTGAACAGATCGCCCTCGGCGTCAACGGCGTCGAGAAGGTCGACAACCGCATCACCGTCAACCCCGATCACCAGCGCAAGCCGCGCGGCGCCAACGAGCGCGACTTCGGTCAGGTGGTCTCGGATGCCACCATCACCGCCAGCGTCAAATCGAAGCTGCTGTGGAATGAGCACACCGATGGCCTCGACATCCACGTCGAAACGCGCAATGGCGTCGTCACGCTGAGCGGCAGTGCCGACAGCGCCGTCTCCAGGGAGCTGGCCGAACGACTGGCCGCCAACACGGAGGGTGTCCGCGACGTCGCCAACGATCTGCGGGTGACCACGAAAAGCGGTCAGGGTGGTGACGCTGCGTCTGGTGCTGATCGTGCCACAGCCACCGTCAGCGACTCCTGGATCACCAGCAAGGTCAAGACCTCCTTTCTCCTTTCACGAAATATCTCAGGCTCGGATATCAGCGTCACCACCACCGATGGTGTGGTGACGCTGACCGGCCGGGTCGACAGCGGCGCCGAACGCGACCTGGCCATCGCGGTCGCCGAGGACATCCGCGGCGTGAAAGCGGTGAAAGCCGGCGGCCTCGCCGTGGGCGGCTGAGCGCCGCTCACAATCCGCCGCACGTTCCATCCACGGCGAAACCCGACCCAGGCACGAAACCCAACCCAGACAGAAGGAGCAACGCCATGAACGAAGACATCATCAAAGGCAAGTGGAAGCAGCTGCGCGGCCAGATCAAACGCCAGTGGGGCAAGCTGACCGACGACGATCTCGATGTCGTCGAGGGCAACCACGATTACCTGGTCGGCAAGATCCAGGAGCGCATGGGCATCGCGCGCGACCACGCCGAGAAACAGGTCCGGGAGTTCGAGGGACGCCTGTAACGGCGCGCACCTCGCACAGCGGGGTTTGGCGCACGGAAGCGCCACTCGGGAAACAACCGGTTACAGCCGTGGCCTGCGCAGATCTCCGCACCGGCACCGGCACGAACAGACAGGCAGGTCACAACCTGCCGGGAGCAGAGCCATGACCACGACCACCGCCTCCACCCGTTCCGCCGCCCGGCGCGTCGCCAACGGCATCGCCCGCCATGCCGCGCCGGATGACCTGCGCGCGAAGGCCGAACACACCGTCTCCGAGCTGGCCCACGACCTGCGCGAAACCGTCGACAAACAGGGCAAGCTGGCCAAGCGGCAGGCGCGCACGCTCTATCGCGACTCGTCGGCCGCCATCAAGCACCACCCGTGGCGCGCCATCGGCATCGCGCTGCTGGTCGGCGCCGTGGCCGGCGGCATGATCGCGCTGACGCGCAGGGAATGAGCGCTCAGCCGACGACAGCTCGCGCCAGAACGACGCGCCATAGGAATCTGAAGGACGTTGGCTATGGACAGCTACTACAGGAGTCGCAAGGCGGACAGGATCGAGCCGGCGTTCTGAAATCTGTGGGACGGTCAGATTCATGGGACAAATAAAAAGGCCCGCATTGCTGCGGGCCTTGAATTTGGTGGGTCGTGTAGGATTCGAACCTACGACCAATTGGTTAAAAGCCAACTGCTC
>CAZEVP010000155.1:0-4615 GCA_964515735.1 uncultured Verrucomicrobiaceae bacterium
TACGCGGCGCTGGATGCGGGCATGGACGAATGCTTCGCCGGTCAGAATGGCAAGCAGATGGGTGACCCGGTCAAGGGCATGAAGATGGCAGGTGTCCGACGTTACGCCTTCTTGCCTGCCGAAACCGGTTTTTCAAGCTGAAGCAGTAAATCGGAAATTTCAGAAACCTTTTCGGAGATCATTGCCTCGGCGTCGTACAGGCCGCGATTGTAGAAGAAGCCGCCCATCTCTTCGGCGAAGAAATCGATCAGAAATTCCGCGTCGAAGTTTCCAATGTCCTGATCCAGCTCTTCCCGAAAGTAGATTTTGACCTTCTGGATCATCATCTCCTTTTCTTCCCTGGAAAATTCGATCTTCTCCATCGATGGATCCTTCGGTCACATAACGATCTGTTGATGAGACTTGAAAAACCGGGAGTTTGTTTTTTGCCGTGACACCGTTGGCGATCAGGCCCGCTCCAGGGCCTGATCGATGTCGGCGAGGATGTCGTCGATATGCTCGATGCCGATGGAGAGGCGCACCAGATCCGCCGGCACGCCCGCCGCCTTCAGTTCTTCGGCGTTGAGCTGGCGGTGAGTGGTGCTGGCGGGGTGGCACGCCAGCGACTTGGCGTCGCCGATGTTGACCAGCCGCAGGATCATCTGCAGCGCGTCGATGAAACGGGTACCGGCCTCGATCCCGCCCTTGATACCGAAGCTGAGAATGCCCGAGCCGCTGCCGCGGGTGATTCGCGTGGCGGTGTCGTTATAGGGGCTGTCCGGCAGGCCGGCGTAGTTCACCCACGACACCTTCGGGTGCCGCTTCAGATGCTCGGCCACTGCCTGCGTGTTGCTGCAGTGGCGCTCCATGCGCAGCCCCAGCGTCTCCAGCCCCTGCAGGATCAGGAAGGCGTTCATCGGCGACAGCGCGGCACCGGTGTTGCGCAGTGGCACCACGCGGCAGCGGCCGATGTAGGCGGCGGCGCCCAGTGCCTCGGTGTAGACCACGCCGTGATACGACGGGTCGGGCGTGTTCAGCATCGGGAAGCGGGCGGCGTTCGCCACCCAGTCGAAGCGGCCGGAATCGACGATGATGCCGCCGATCGAGTTGCCGTGGCCGCCGATGTACTTGGTCAGCGAGTGCACGACGATGTCGGCGCCATGGTCGAAGGCCCGGCACAGGTACGGAGTCGCGACCGTGTTGTCGACGATCAGCGGCACGCCGTGGCGGTGGGCGATCGCGGCGAGCTTCTCCAGGTCGACGACGTTGCCGGCCGGGTTGCCGATCGATTCGCAGAACAGCGCGCGGGTATTGGCGTCGATGTGGCGCTCGAGGCCGGCGTAGTCGTCGTGGGCCGCCATGCGCACGTCGATGCCCTGACGCGGGAGGGTGTGGGCGAACAGGTTGTAGGTGCCGCCGTAGAGCTGGGCGGTGCTGACGATGTTGTCGCCGGCGGCGGCGATGGCCTGGATGGCATAGGTGATCGCGGCCATGCCCGAGGCGACGGCGAGGGCGCCGACTCCGCCCTCCATCGCCGCCAGCCGCTCCTCGAGCACCGCCGTGGTCGGGTTCATGATGCGGGTGTAGATGTTGCCCGCGATCTTGAGGTCGAACAGGTCGGCGCCGTATTGGGTGTCGTCGAAGGTGTACGAGGTGGTCTGGTAGATGGGCACCGCCGCGGCGCGGGTGGTCGCCTCCGATTTGTAGCCGTGGTGCAGGGCCAGTGATTCCAGTTTCATCATGATTTCCTCTCGATCCTGTCAGGGCTGTGGCGCCGGATTCAGCGCGGGTTCAATACCCCCATCAATCCTTTCACCGCGCCGGGAATGTCGCCCGGCAGCACCACGGTCTTGGCGTTCGGCGATGCCGCCAGATCGACCATCCGCTCGATGTATTTCTCGCCGAGCAGGAACAGCACCGGCATCGAGTTCTGGCCGATCGCGGCGGTGATCTTCTCGATCGCGCGCTGGTTGGCCTCGGCCAGCACCACGGTCGCTTCGGCGTCGCGACGCGAGGCTTCGAGGCGGCCTTCCGCTTCGAGGATCGCTGCGGCCTTCTCGCCGTCGGCGCGGGTCACCGTGGCGCGGCGCGCGCGCTCGGCGGCGGCCTGCTCTTCCATCGCCGCCTGCATCGTCGGTGACGGTTTGATGTCCTGCACCTCGACCGTCTTCAGCGTGATGCCCCATTCGGCGATGTCGTCGGAGATCGCCTCCTTCAGCTTGGCCTTGATCATGTCGCGCGACGAGAGCGCCGCGTCGAGCGACATCTCGCCGACGATCGAGCGCAGCGAGGTCTGCACCAGCGTGCGGATGGCGACGGTGTAGTCGTCGACGCCGTAGACCGCCTTCTCCGGGCTGACGATGTTGATGTAGGCCACCGCGTTGGCAACGATGACGGCGTTGTCCTCGGTGATCACTTCCTGGCTCGGAATGTCGAGCACGATGTCCTTGGTTGTCACCTTGTAGGCGACGTTGTCGATGTACGGAATGATGAAGTTGAGGCCGGGCTGCAGCGTCTGGTGGTACTTGCCGAAACGCTGCACGACGAATTTGAAGCCCTGCGGCACCAGCCGCACGCCCATGCTGAGCGTGACGCCGAGCAGCACCACCAGAAACAGGAAAATCGGGAACAGTCCGTTCATCGTTCAGGTCCTCGTCGGTTCGAACAGGAAAAGAGGGCGGGCGCCGGCATGCCGCGCCGGCGGGTTCAGGCCGGCTGCACCAGCAGCGCGTTGCCGAGCACGTCGACGACGCGGCAGCGGTCGCCGGCGGCGAGCGGTTGTTCGCAGATGAATGGCCACTCCTCGGCACCGAGCAGCGGCACGCTGAAGCGCACGGTGCCGCGCGCGTGCTCGGTGGCGGCCCGGACCACCATGCCGACCTGGCCGACCGCCGCTTCGCGCGACAGGCCGGCCTTGGTGCGGTCGCCCATGCGCGGCTTGAAGTAGCGGAACCAGCCGATCGCCAGCACGCCGGTGGCGGCGGCCCAGATGGCGAGCTGCGCGGCCACCGGCAGCGACGGCCAGATCGCCAGCAGCGCGCCGACCAGCAGCGCGCCGAGGCCGAACCAGAGGGCGGTGAAGCTGGGGGCGAAGATCTCGATGCCGCACAGCAGAATGCCGAGCACGATCCAGTGCCAGTAGGCGAGGCTCATTGACTGATCTCCGACAAAAGTGCCGGCAGTCTAGCAAATGCGCCCGCCGTCACGGCGGGGCGGGGTCACAGCACCATCTTGGCGCCGACCAGCAGCAGCATCGTCGCCAGCACCGGCCGCAGGTAGCGGTCGGAGACGCGGTGCGCGAGATGGCTGCCGATATAGATGCCGGGCAGCGAACCGATCAGCAGATTGCCGAGCAGGTTCCAGTCGACGTTGCCGATGCCGGCGTGGCCGAGGCCGGCGACCAGCGTCAGCGGCACCGCGTGGGCGATCTCGGTACCGATCAGCCGCACCGTCGGCAGCAGCGGGTAGAGCAGGAACAGCGCGACGGTGCCGATGGCGCCGGCGCCGATCGAGGTGATGGTGACGACGACGCCGAGCAGCAGGCCGACGGCGACGGTGATGACCGCCTGTTCGCGCGGGCTCATGCGCGCCACCCAGACATCGTTGCGGTGGGCGAAGTCGACCAGCTTCTGTTTGCCGACGATGGCCAGCGCGGTCAGGATCAGCGTGACACCGAGCGCGGTCTTGATGACGCTGTCGAGCGTCTCGGTGTGGAAGTCGCCGAACTTGAGCACCAGCAGCGTCGCCGCCGTCGCCGGCAGGCTGCCGGCGGCCAGCAGCCAGGTGACGCGCCAGTCGATGTTGCGTTTCCGGTTGTGGACGTAGACGCCGCCGCCCTTGGTGATGGCGGCGTAGAGCAGGTCGGTGCCGACCGCGCTGGTCGGCGGGACGCCGAAGTGCAGCAGGATCGGGGTCATCAGCGAGCCACCGCCGACACCGGTCATGCCGACGATGAAGCCGACGGCGAGGCCGGAGAGGATGAAAGCGGTGTGCAGTTCCATGAAGGGGCGATCGCCTAACGCAAAAATGGCGCGCAATCTACCAATAAAAATTCATAAGCTTCCAAGTCTGAATGGTTAAAAGCTTATGCGATATGTTCATAAGGGGTCGGAACGGCGCATGCCGAAGCCCGGTGGCGACGGTAGACTGACCACCTTCTCCACCATGATCGTCAGGTCGTCTCCATGCCCTATCTGATGCCCGCCGAATGGCAGCCGCACACGCGCTGCTGGATGGCCTTTCCGTGCAACCGCGATATCTGGCGCAACGGGCTCGACGTGGCGCAGCGCAATTTCGCCGACGTCGTCCGCGCCATTCTCGAATTCGAGCCGGTCAGCCTGCTGGTGCGGCCGGAGCACCGCGACTTCGCTTACAACCTGTGCGGTTCGCAGGTCGACTATCACGATTTCCCGCTCGACGACTCGTGGATGCGCGACTTCGGACCGACCTTCGTCGTCGATCAGCAAGGAGGCGTTGACGGCCAGGGCGCCCTGGCCGGCGTCGACTGGCGGTTCAACGGCTGGGGCAAGTACCCGCACCAGCGCGACCGCGACGTCGCCCGCTTCATCCTCGATCTGCTCGGCCTGCCGCGCATCGAGGCGCCGCTGGTGCTGGAGGGCGGCTCGATCCATGTCGA
>CAZEVP010000156.1:0-4541 GCA_964515735.1 uncultured Verrucomicrobiaceae bacterium
GCCAGCGAGCGCGCCGCCAGATTGGGCTGATAGCCGAGTTCGGCAATTGCCTGCCGTACCGCGTCGCGGGTCGGCTCCCGGACGTTGGCTTCGCCGTTGACGACGCGCGAGACGGTTTTCGGCGAGACGCCGGCAAGGTGCGCGACATCGTCGATGGTGACCGCAGTTTTCACCTGAAAAGCTCTCCCGCCGCTGGTTGGCGCTCTGCCAAAGCCGACTATTGTCGCGGCCACTCCGGTCGGAAGGAAGGCCATTTTCAGCAATTGACAGCGCTGTCATTTGCGGGGACGATGCCGCCACGGCTGCGGCCGAGCACCCGGCGACGGGTACATAACGCTAATAACTCTGCAGGAGGTTTCCATGCGAACTGGCATTCTGGTCGGGCTTTCGGGCCTTGGCCTGCTGGCGACTTCGCCCGTCTCCGTCGCCCAGACCGGGACGACGCAATCGATCGCCATCGAGGAGGTGATCGTCAGTGCACGGCGCCAGGACGAGACGCTGCAGAACGTGCCGCAGACACTCAACGTGGTCAACGCCGACACCATCGACGACCTGAAGATCCTGAAGTTCGAGGATGTCGAGGCCGCGGTGCCGGGGCTTAGCCTCTCCACCGGCGGCAACGGCTACACCACCAGCGCCTCGATGCGCGGCGTCACCTTCGACCCTGGTTCGCGCACCTCGGCCACCGTCGAGTTCTACATGAACGAGGCGCTGGTGGGTTCGAACTTCCTGTTCCAGTCGCTGTTCGATATCGGCCAGATCGAGGTGTTGCGCGGCCCGCAGGGGACGCTGCGCGGGCGCGCCGCGCCGTCCGGTGCCATCACCGTGTCGACGCGCGAGGCCGATGTCTCGTCGATCGGCGGTTATGTCGGCGCCACCACCACCAACCTCGACGGCGACAATCTGCAGGGCGCCATCAACGTGCCGCTGATCACCGACAAGCTGGCACTGCGCATCGCCGGCGTCGTCGACCGCAGCGAGTTCGATGGCGTCAGGAGCGTCAACAGCAGCACGGACCCCGAATCGAAAACCGATGCGCTGCGCATGAGCCTGCGCTTCGAGCCGACCGATACCGTCGATGCGTCGCTGATGTATCAGCGCATGGAGAAAGAGCTGACCAGCTTCGTGCCGGTGGCCGGCCAGGGCGCGCCGGCACACGCCTATCACGCCGCCGGTTACAACGGGCCGGTGCTGCGCGCCAGCGATCGGCGCGGCATCACCGATGGTCCCAATCGCGCCGACCAGACCTTCGATGTCGTGGTGGCGCAGGTGAACTGGGAACTCGGTTCGCAACTGCTCAGCTACGTCGGCTCCTACAACGAGTGGGATTCGGAGGTGCGCGACCCGCTCGACGACGGCAACCTGCTGACCAATGCCGAGATCTATCAGGAGCAGGCGTTCCTGTCGCGCAGCGTTTCGCACGAGCTGCGGCTGTCGTCGCTGGAGCCGCTGTTCGATCGCTTCGATTACACGGTGGGTGGCTATTTCTCCGAGACCACGCTGAACGCCGCCAGCCCGCTGCCGTTCGCCTACCTGCCCGGCGTGTTCGGTTCGCCGCTGGGGCAACCGGACCCCGCTGCCTTCGATGCCCGCTACGTGCTGTTCGGCCTGCCGAGGCTGCCGACCAATGACAAGGAGACATCGGTATTCGCCAACCTGACTTGGCACCTGAGCGACAGCACTGCTCTGTCGGTTGGCGGTCGCTACATCATGTTCAAGGCCAGGTCGGGGTTGGTGGGCGACACCGCGCCGGCACTGATGGCGATACCGGGCGGCCCGTGCCCGGGCGGCAGCACCTATGCAGGCACCTGCGACATCGAAGTGCCGGCGATGCAGGGAATCATCGCCATGCAGGCGCCCGACATCGACGAGGATCCGTTCGTCTACAACGTCACGTTGTCGCACCACTTCAACAACGACTTCATGGGTTACGCGACGGTCGGCACCTCGTGGCGCCGCGGCGTCGATGCCTCGGCCGGCATCAACAATGCCGGCAACAATGCCGAACTGACCGACCTGACGCTGGTCGATCCGGAAAAATCGCGCTCGATCGAACTCGGCTTCAAGTGGGCCTTCCTCGACAATCGCGGCCGTCTCAACGGCGCCGTCTACCATCAGGAGTTCGAAGGGCTGATCTTCCAGCCGCCGGCCGTGCCCTACCTGTCGGACAATGGCGTCGGCGCGCCGGCGGTCGATATCCAGCAGTTCTCGGCCAACGCCGATGCGGTCATCGACGGTGTCGATCTCGACGCGGCGTTCATGCTCACGCCGAACTGGAGCATCGCCGCGGCATTCAGCTATGCCGACGGCAATGTCGACAACGACGACGTGCCTTGCCGTGATTCCAACTTCGACGGCGTAGCTGACAATGGCGCGGTGACGCCCGAGTCGTTCCCGGCCGGCACCGTGGTCGCATTCTGCAAATCCGACATGCCGGTATCGACGGCGCCGAAGTGGAACGCCAACCTGCAGTCCGAGTATTCAATGCCGCTGGCGGCGGGCTTCGATTTCTACCTGCGCGGCCTCTACACCTACTATCCGGCCAACAAGAACCGCAGCGCCGGTTTCACCGTCGACAACTACGGCCTGCTGAACCTCTACGCCGGCCTGCGCGATGGTGATGGCGCCTGGGACCTGTCGCTGTTTGCCAGAAATGTGCTGAACGAGGGCACGACATTGTCGATGGACCCGGATCAGGTACAGTCTGGCGGCGATATCGACACCGCGTTCGGCCCGTCCGGCTACTACACCACCAGCTACACGCCGCGTCGCGAGGTTGGCCTGAACGTTCGCTACACGTTCGGTTCGCGCTGATTCCGGCTCGGCCGGCGCGGCGGTGCCCCCTCGCCGCCGCGTCGGTCGTCCGGTTCTTTCCAGCAACAGACGCTCTTGCGGGAGTCATACCATGAGCAGAATCCTCCTCCGTGCCAGGCCGTTCGCCTGGTTTTATGCGCTCGCGCTTCTGACGCTTTGTCTCAGCGGCGTGCAGGCTTACGCCCTCGATGGCGATCCGCACTTCGCCAACCCGTATGTCGACGTCGACGAGTGGCGCGACCAGCCGGTACGTCATCGTTACGTGCACGGCGGATTCACTGGCACCGACACCCGCTTCTCGTTCTACTTCCCGCCGAAGGAGCAGTATCAGGGGCGCTTCTTCCAGTACATCACGCCGGTGCCGGACAGCGAGCACAGCTCGCAGGGAGCGAGCGGCGAGGAGGACCGCATCGGTTTCGCCGTCGCCAGCGGCGCTTACTTCGTCGAAACCAACGGCGGCGGCCGCGAGGCGAGCGGCATGCCGAGCGAGGTGTCCGACCGCACCATCGGCGCGTTTCGCGCCAACGCCGCCGCCGCGCAGTATTCGCGCGTCGTCGCACAGAAGTTCTACGACACCGACAAGCGCCCTTACGGCTATGCGTTCGGCGGCAGCGGCGGTGGCTTCCGCACCATCGGCGGCGCCGAGAACACCTCTGGCGTCTGGGATGGTGTGGTGCCGTTCGTGATCGGCTCGCCGATGGCGATTCCGAACGTGTTCTCGGTGCGGATGCACGCGATGCGCATCCTCGCCGACAAATTCCCGCAGATCGTCGATGCGCTGGAGCCGGGTGGCAGCGGCGACATGTACGCCGGCCTGAACGACGAAGAGAGGGCGGCGCTGCGCGAAGTGACGCGGATGGGCTTTCCGCCGAAATCGTGGTTCGGTTACGAGACGATGGGCGTGCACGCCTTCTCGGTGCTCTACCCGGGCATCGTCATGGCCGACCCGGGCTACTTCACCGATTTCTGGAGCAAGCCGGGCTACCTCGGCTTCGATGCGCCGGAGTCGCTGCGCAAGGCGCGCGTGCAGCACGTCGGCAAGATCGCCGCGATCATCACCGCGGCCGATGCCGAGGCGCTGAAACTCGATGTCGCCCGTATGCCGGGGCAGAGCAAGGGCAGGGGCACCGCCGACAAGGCGTGGCAGGCGGCGATGGAGGCGGCGGCGAAAGTGCCGGTGGCGTTCCGGCTCGCCAGCGCGCCACCCGCGGTCGATTTCCTCGGCGGTGATCTGATCGTCAGGAGCGGTGCGGCCGCCGGAAAAACCGTGGCGCTGCGGCAGCTCGCCGGCGATATCGTCGTGCTCGGTGTCGCCGACCCGGCGGTGCTGGCGCAGTTGAAGGTGGGTGACGAGGTGCAGGTCGACAACAGCAACTTCCTCGCCGCGCAGACCTATCACCGCCATCAGGTACCGGGACCGGACTACTAC
The DNA here is from genome assembly GCA_964515735.1 of uncultured Verrucomicrobiaceae bacterium. Taxonomy (GTDB): domain Bacteria; phylum Pseudomonadota; class Gammaproteobacteria; order Pseudomonadales; family CAMLJR01; genus CAMLJR01. Next base: position 4,244 of record CAZEVP010000156.1, read on the forward strand.
GTCTGGGATCAGTTCCGCGGGCCGGATGGCAAGCCGCTCTACCCGCAGCGACCGATGCTGCTCGGGCCGATCTTTGCCGCCAACGCGTCGGGCACCGTTCAGTCCGGCAAGTTCGCCGGCAAGATGATCGTGGTCGAGTCGCTGTGGGATCGCGAAGCCTACCCGTGGCAGGCCGACTGGTATCGCACCAGGGTGAAGGAGCATCTCGGTGATCGCATCGACGACAACTTCCGTCTCTGGTTCGTCGACCACGCGCTGCACGGCGATTTCTCGAAGCAGGATTCGTCGCACACGATCA
>CAZEVP010000157.1:0-4292 GCA_964515735.1 uncultured Verrucomicrobiaceae bacterium
GAAGGGAGAGGGGAGACATGCGTTTTTCAGAGGTTGTTGAACAGGTAGCGACGCGATAGTCAGCGCCGCCGAGAGAGTACGAAGTGATGAGCGACCATCTCGAAACGGCAGCGCTACAACAGATCGACCGCCAGCACCATCTGCATCCGTTCACCGACAACGGTGAGCTGAGCCGACGCGGCACCCGCATCATCAGTCGCGCCGATGGCATCTATTTGTGGGACAACGACGGACATCGCCTGCTCGACGGCTTCTCCGGGCTCTGGTGCGTCAACATCGGCTACGGTCGCAAGGCGCTGGCCGAAGCGGCGTACAAGCAGATGGTGGAGCTGCCCTACTACAACAGCTTTTTCCAGTGCACGACGCCGCCGGCGATCCAGCTTGCCGACGAGCTGGCGAAAATTGCGCCGCCGCATATCAATCGTGTCTTTTTCACCGGCTCCGGCTCCGAGAGCAACGACACTATCGTGCGCATGGTGCGGCGCTACTGGGCGCTGCTCGACCAGCCGCAGAAGACCGTGATCATCGGTCGCAAGAATGGCTACCACGGCTCCACCGTTGCCGGCGCCAGCCTCGGCGGCATGGCGGGCATGCATGCGCAGGGCGGTCTGCCGATTCCCGACATCGTCCATATCGATCAGCCTTATTGGTTTGGTGAAGGGCGGTTTGGCGAAGGCGGTGACAGCGATCCCGACGAATTCGGCTTGCGCATCGCGCGTCAGCTCGAAGCGAAAATTCTCGAACTCGGCGTCGACCGTGTGGCGGCATTCATAGGCGAGCCGATCCAGGGCGCGGGTGGTGTCATTATTCCGCCTACCAGCTACTGGCCGGAGATTCAGCGCATCTGCGACCAGTACGGCATTTTGCTGATCGCGGACGAAGTGATCTGCGGTTTCGGCCGCACCGGCGAATGGTTCGGCAGCACCACCTTCGGCATTCGCCCGGACCTGATGCCGATTGCCAAGGGTCTCACCTCCGGTTACATCCCGATGGGCGGCGTGCTGGTCGGCGATCGTGTCGCCGAAGTGCTGATCGAGCGCTGCGGCGAATTCACCCACGGCTTCACCTACTCCGGCCATCCGGTCGCCGCGGCGGTGGCGCTGGCCAACCTGAAGATCATCCGCGACGAAGGCTTGGTCGAGCGCGTGCGCGACGACACCGGCCCCTACCTGCAACAGCGCCTGCGCGAGCTTGTCGGTCATCCATTGATCGGCGAGGCGCGCGGCGTCGGTTTCATCGGTGCGCTGGAGCTGGTGCCGGAGCCAGGCACATCGCGCCGCTTTGAGCCGAAGGGTCTGGTCGGTGCCACCTGTCGCGATATCGCCGTCGCCAACGGTCTGGTGCTGCGCGCGACCGGCGACACGCTGCTGTTCGCGCCGCCGCTGATCACCACCCGGGCGCAGATTGACGAGCTGATCGGGCTGGTACGGCAGTGTCTCGACCAAGCACTGGCAGCGCTGCCGGGGCTGGCGCTGGAGCGCTGAGTTGCGCGCCGGTTTGGTGCGTGGATCGATAGTTTTCGGCGCCTGTGGGCCGATCTGGTGCGAATGGTGGCGCCGAGCATGACCCCATTGTCTCGCGGCTGCCATCATTGCCGGCTGTCGCGAGGGTCTGGAACGCTACTTGCTGACCGCAGACGAATGCCGCAGCATTAGGCCCGCTGAGCGGCCAGGTTCGCCGGCGCTCTCTTGATTTCGCCACAGTTTCGAGACCTGACAGGGGATTCCCACAATGAAAAAAGCCAGGATGTCTTGGGTAGTCGCGGCGGCTGCCATCGGTGCATTCGCCATCGGTGCGCACGCAGCGGAGGAGAAGGTAGTCAACGTCTACAATTGGTCGGACTACATCGCCGAGGACACGCTCGACAAATTCACCAAGGCGACCGGCATCAAGGTGGTCTACGACGTCTTCGACAGCAACGACGTGGTCGAGGCCAAACTGCTGGCCGGCAACACTGGCTACGACGTGGTGGTTCCGTCCGCCCACTTCCTCGGCCGCCAGATCAACGCCGGCGTCTTCATGCCGATCGACAGAAGCAAAATCCCCAACTACAAGAACCTCGACACCGAATTCATGGCCAACATCGCCCGGGTCGACCCGGGCAACCAGTTCGCCGTGCCGTACCTGTGGGGCACCACCGGCATCGGCTACAACCCGGAGAAGGTCAAGGCCGCGCTCGGCGAGGATGCCCCGCTCGACAGCTGGGACCTGATCTTCAAGCCGGAGAATCTGGCCAAGCTGTCGAAGTGCGGCGTCTCGATCCTCGACGAGGCGGCCGAGGTGATCCCGACCGTGCTGAACTACCTCGGCAAGGACCCCAACGATTTCAAGTCCAACGAGAAGCTGGTGCCGGGCGAGGTGCAGTCGCTGCTGCTGCAGCTGCGTCCGCACGTCACCTACTTCCACAGCTCGAAGTACATCAACGATCTGGCCAACGGCGACATCTGCGTCGCGCTGGGCTGGTCCGGCGACATCTTCCAGGCCGCCGCGCGTGCCGAGGAGGCGAAGAACGGCGTCACCGTCGAGTACGTGATCCCGAAAGAGGGCGCCGGCATCTGGGTCGACATGCTGGCGATTCCGAAGGACGCCAAGCACCCGGACAACGCCTACGCGCTGATCAACTTCCTGCTGCAGCCGCAGATCATGGCCGACATCACCAACTACGTCTGGTACGCCAACGGCGTGCCGGCATCGCGTGACGGCATCGACAAGGCGATTCTGGAACACCCGGGCATCTACCCGTCGGCCGAGACGCAGAAGAAGATGTTCACCTTCGCGGTGGTGCCGCCGAAGCTGGATCGCATCTATACCCGCAGCTGGACGACGGTAAAAACGGGCAAATAAAATGCCCGGCCGGAACAGAGGGGCGCATATGCGCCCCTTTTGTCGTTTCAATCGATCGCCGTTCCAGGTCCGTCGTTCACAACTTCTGTCTTGCGACACCTGTCGTTCACAACATCTACGGAAGGCAATCCTCTGATGTCAGTTTCCGCTGCGACGCCGGTCTCTTCGACGGCAGACGCCAAGAGCGTCGACGACCACCGCCAGGACTATGTCCGGATCGTCGGCATCAACAAGTCGTTCGATGATTTTCGTGCGGTCCGGGATGTCACCTTCGACATCCGCAAGGGCGAGATCTTCGCGCTGCTCGGCGCCTCCGGCTGCGGCAAGTCGACGCTGCTGCGGATGCTGGCCGGCTTCGAGACACCGACTTCCGGCGGGATCGTGCTGGACGGTCTCGACCTCGGCGCTCTGCCGCCGTACCGCCGCCCGATCAACATGATGTTCCAGTCCTACGCGCTGTTCCCGCACATGACGGTGGCGCAGAACATCGGCTACGGGCTGAAACAGGACGGCCTGCCGAAAGGCGAGATCGACGACCGCGTCCGGGAGATGCTGGCGCTGGTGCGCATGGAGCAGTTCGCCGCGCGCAAGCCGCACCAGCTCTCCGGTGGCCAGCAGCAGCGCGTCGCGCTGGCGCGCTCGCTGGCCAAGGGGCCGAAGCTGCTGCTGCTCGACGAGCCGATGGGCGCGCTCGACAAGAAGCTGCGCACACAGATGCAGCTCGAAGTGGTGCGCATCATCGAGCGGCTCGGTGTCACCTGCGTGATGGTGACGCACGATCAGGAGGAGGCGATGACGATGGCGCACCGCATCGCCATCATGGAGGCCGGCGAGATCCGCCAGATCGGCACACCGGACGAGATCTACGAGCAGCCCAACTGCCGCTACACCGCCGAGTTCATCGGCTCGGTCAACATCTTCGACGGCACGCTGGCCGACGACGAGGCCGATCACTGCACCATCGAATGCGCCGACCTGCCGGCGCCGATCTATGTCGGCCACGGCATTACCGGTGTCTCCGGCCAGCCGGCCACCTTCGCGCTGCGCCCCGAGAAGGTGTCGATGAGCAAGGAGAAGCCGAACCAGGAACACAACCTGGTGCAGGGGCAGATTCGCGACATCGCCTACCTCGGCAGCCACTCGATCTATCACGTCAAGCTGCAGAGCGGCAAAAAGGTACAGGTGCAGCTGATCAACGATATCCGCTGGGGCAACGAGCGCTTCACCTGGGACGACCAGGTGTGGGTGTTCTGGGATGACGACTCGGGCGTGGTGCTGACGGCATGAATGCGCTGCTGAAAAATCGGTTGCTGAAGGCGCTGGTGCCGGGGCCTCACTGGCTGGTGATCGCGCCGCCCTATTTCTGGCTGCTGCTGTTCTTCACTGTGCCGTTCCTGATCGTGCTGAAGATCAGCTTCTCGGAGGCGGCATCGCGATCGCCGCCTCCG
>CAZEVP010000158.1:0-4264 GCA_964515735.1 uncultured Verrucomicrobiaceae bacterium
CGTCTCCTTGTCGAGATCGGCCAGCAGCTCGTGGGCGAGCTTGGTCATGCGGATTTCGGTGTAACGCATCGCCGCGGCGTTGTCGCCGTCGATCGAACCGAAGTTGCCCTGACCGTCGACCAGCAGATAGCGCAGCGAGAACGGCTGCGCCATCCGCACGATGGTGTCGTAGACGGCGGAATCGCCGTGCGGGTGGTATTTACCGATGACGTCGCCGACGACGCGCGCCGACTTCTTGTAGGGCTTGTTCCAGTCGTTGCCGAGTTCGCTCATCGCGTACAGCACGCGGCGGTGCACCGGCTTCAGGCCGTCGCGCACGTCCGGCAGCGCGCGGCCGACGATGACGCTCATCGCATAGTCGAGATAGGACTGCTTGAGCTCATCCTCGATGTTGACCGGCAGAATCTCTCTTGCAATGTCACCCATAAGGCGCGCAATTCCCTGTTTTTTATCGCCGCCGCGGCACCGATGAAGGCAGCCGCGGAGAGCTGTCGGCCCGCCGCCAGAGGCGGGCGCTGAAAGGGCCGAATCCTATCACGAATCAATGCCCTACCGACAGCCGCCGGGCGCGCTCGGGGCAGCGTGCGGCAGCCTGCCCGGGTATACTTGCGCGCCTCGCCGCCAAACCGGCCCGATCCCCTGCCAACCGGACCCCTTCGACCATGCCGCTGCCGCACGACGAGCGCATCGACACCCTGATCTTTCCGCGCTGGATCATCCCGATCGAACCGGCCGGCAGCGTACTGACCGATCACGCGCTGGCCATCGGCGGCGACCGCATCCTCGCGCTGCTGCCGGCCGGCGAGGCGCGCAGGCTCGGCGCCGGCCGCGTCGTCGAACTGCCGAATCACGTGCTGATGCCGGGCCTCGTCAACGCCCACTGCCACGCCGCGATGTCGCTGCTGCGCGGCTTCGCCGACGACTTCCCGCTGCACAGCTGGCTCAACGACCACATCTGGCCGGCCGAGGGGCGCTGGGTCGGCGACGAGTTCGTCCGCGACGGCTCGCAGCTCGCCATCGCCGAGATGCTGCGCAGCGGCACCACCTGCTTCGCCGACATGTACTTCTTTCCCGAGCAGACGGCACAAGCCGCACTCGACGCCGGCATCCGCGCGCAGTTCCACTTCCCGATCATCGATTTTCCGAACGCCTGGGGCGGCGGCCCCGACGATTTCCTGCGCAAAGGGCTGCAGCTGAGCGACGACTACAAACACAGCGCGCTGATCAGCGTCGGCTTCGGCCCACATGCGCCATACACGGTCGGCGACGCCACGCTGCAGCGGGTGGTGACGCTGGCCGCCGAACTCGACGCCCCGGTACAGATGCACGTGCACGAAACGCAGCACGAGGTCGACGAGTCGCTGGCGCAGCACGGCGAGCGGCCGCTCGAGCGGCTCGACCGACTCGGCCTGCTGACGCCGCGGATGCAGTGCGTGCACGCCACCGCGCTCGACGACGACGACATCGAGCGACTGGCGCGCAACAACTGCCACGTCGTGCACTGCCCCGAGTCGAACCTGAAACTCGCCTCCGGCTTCTGCCCGGTGCAGAAACTGATCGATGCCGGTATCAACGTCGCCATCGGCACCGACGGCGCCGCCTCCAACAACGATCTCGACCTGTTCGGCGAACTGCGCACCGCGGCGATGCTGGCCAAGGCGGTGTCGGGCGACGCCGCCGCGCTGCCGGCGCACGCCGCGCTGGCGATGGCGACGATCAACTCGGCGCACGCGCTCGGCCTCGACGACCGCATCGGCAGCCTGATTCCCGGCAAGTGCGCCGATCTGATCGCCGTCGACCTCGGCGACATCGAGTGCCAGCCACTGTTCCACCCGATCTCGCAGCTGGCCTACAGCAACAGCGGCGGCCGCGTCAGCCACGCCTGGGTCAACGGCCGGCTGCTGCTGGAGAACCGCCAGACCACGACACTGAACCTGCAGGAGCTGGGCGAGCGCGCGCACCGCTGGCAGCGCCGCATCGGCGGCAACGAGGAGTGACCCGATGAGCACCGCAACCGGACACCACGATCACCATCACAACGTCGATCGCGGCGAAGTCGCCAAGTTCGAGGAGCTGGCACACCGCTGGTGGGATCGCGACAGCGAGTTCAAACCGCTGCACGACATCAACCCGCTGCGCGCCAACTGGATCGACCAGCGCTCGCCGGTGGCCGGGCTGCAGCTGGTCGACGTCGGCTGCGGCGGCGGCATTCTGGCCGAGGCAATGGCACAGCGGGGCGCACTCGTTACCGGCATCGACATGGGCGAGGCGCCGCTGGCCGTCGCGCGACTGCACCAGCTCGAATCGAACGTCAGCGTCGACTACCGCCAGTGCACGGCCGAACAGCTGGCCGCCGAACGGCCCGGCCAGTTCGATGTCGTCACCTGTCTCGAAATGCTCGAACACGTACCCGACCCGGCCTCGGTGATCCGCGCCTGCGCAACGCTGTGCAAGCCGGGCGGCCATCTCTATTTCTCGACCATCAACCGCAACCCGAAGGCGTGGCTGTTCGCCGTCGTCGGCGCCGAATATCTGCTGCGGCTGCTGCCACGCGGCACCCACGATTACGCCAAGTTCATCCGCCCGTCCGAACTGGCCGGCTGGCTGCGCGAGGCCGACCTGCAGCTGGCCGAGATGACCGGCATGACCTACAACCCGCTGACGAAGCACTACCGGCTCGATCCGCGCGACGTCGACGTCAACTACCTCGTGCATGCGCGCAAACCCGCTTGAGAGCCCGCCCACGACCTGCTGCGCGTCGGCCAAACGGCGGCAAAAACGCCTTCGGAATGCTCATTTACGCCGTGTAAACTCCGCTTCCTTCGCCGTTTTTGCCGCCGTTTGGCTCTAGCTCGCAAGATCGTGAACAGACTCTAAGAGAGAAGATTTCCCATGGTGAAAGCGGTTCTGTTCGACCTCGACGGCACGCTGCTCGACACCGCGCCCGACTTCGCTTTCGTGCTGAACACGATGATGGCGCGCCGGCAGCGACCGCCGGTGCCCTACGACAAGGTGCACCAGACCGTTTCCGACGGCGCGCGCGGCATGATCGAGATGGCGTTCGGCGCGACGCCGGAGCATCCGCAGTTCGACGCGCTGCGGCAGGAGCTGCTGGCGCTCTACGCCGACCACATCGCCGACAACACGCGCCCGTTCGCCGGCATCGACGACCTGCTCGCGCTGATCGAAACGTCGCGGCTGCACTGGGGAATCGCCACCAACAAGCCGGCGCTCTACGCCGAACCGCTGCTGCGCGCGCTCGATCTGGAACGGCGCTGCGGCGTGCTGGTCTGCCCGGACCATGTGAAAAGGCGCAAGCCCGACCCCGAATCGCTGCTGCTCGCCTGCGAACGGCTGCAATGCGCACCGACCGAGGCGATCTACGTCGGCGACCACCGCCGCGACATCGAATGTGGCCGCAATGCCGGCCTACTCACGATCGCCGTGCGCTGGGGCTACATCCACCCGGACGATCCGTGCGAACGCTGGAACGCCGACCTGATCGTCGACCACCCCGACCAGATCGCCGCGCTGCTGCAGCAGCGACTCCGACACACCGAACCGAAGAACGTGAACGCATGAACGGCATCGCATCCATCCCATCCGGCTACCGCGCGGCGCCCGACCTGCTGAAAGGCCGCGTCATTCTGGTGACCGGCGCCGGCGACGGCATCGGCCGCGCCGCCGCCACCAGCTTCGCCGCGCACGGCGCCAGCGTGATCCTGCTCGGCAGAACCGTCGCGTCGCTGGAACAGGTCTACGACGAGATCGAACAGGCCGGCCATCCGCAGCCCGCCATCTATCCGATGGACCTGCGCGGCGCCAGGCCGGAGGACTACGAAGCGCTGGCAGAGACGCTGCAGCGCGAATTCGGCCGCCTCGACGGCCTGCTGCACAACGCCGCCATCCTCGGCCAGCGCCGCGCCATCGAGCACACGACACCGGCCGACTGGAACGACGTGCTGCAGGTCAACCTGACCGCGCCGTTCCTGCTGACGCACGCGCTGATGCCGCTGCTGCGCGCGAGCGACGCCGCCTCGGTGCTGTTCACCAGCTCCGGCGTCGGCCGCCGCGGCAAGGCCTACTGGGGCGCCTACGCGGTGTCGAAGTTCGGTATCGAAGGACTGTCGCAGGTGCTGGCCGACGAACTCGGCGGCACCAGCAACGTCCGCGTCAACTGCATCAACCCCGGCGCCACCAACACGCGGATGCGCCGCAGCGCCTACCCGGCGGAAAATCCGGCCGACAACCCGCTGCCGGAGCA
>CAZEVP010000159.1:0-4248 GCA_964515735.1 uncultured Verrucomicrobiaceae bacterium
CCGTTGACCGGCAGCAGCGCGGTGGCATCGACGCTGGCGATGGCCGGCCCGCCGGCCATCTGCGGTGGCAGGAAATCCTCGTCGCTCTCCTCGACATGGCGGAACTTCTTCGGCAGATCCTGCACGCCGACCACGCCATACGGATGCAGGATCGCCATCCGCTCGACCAGATTGGCCAGCTCGCGCACGTTGCCGGCCCATTCGTGGCGGCACAGCGACATGATCGCCGCCGAATTGAAGCGGATCGAACCGCGCTTCTCGTTCTCCATCCGCGTGATCAGCTCGTTCATCAGCAGCGGAATGTCCTCGACCCGCTCGCGCAGCGGCGGCATCTCGATCGGGAACACGTTGAGGCGGTAGTAGAGATCCTCGCGGAAGCGCCCCTCGTTGATCATCGCCTCCAGGTCGCGGTGGGTGGCAGCGATGATGCGCACGTCGGAGTGGATCGTCTTGTTGCTGCCGACACGCTCGAAGCAGCGCTCCTGCAGCACGCGCAGCACCTTCACCTGCATGTCGAGCGGCATGTCGCCGATCTCGTCGAGGAACAGCGTGCCGCCCTGCGCCAGCTCGAAGCGGCCGGCGCGCGCGGTGATGGCTCCGGTGAAGGCGCCCTTCTCGTGGCCGAACAGCTCGCTTTCGAGCAGCTCGCGCGGAATCGCGCCGCAGTTGACCGGTACGAACGGCTTGTGACGGCGGTGGCTGTTGTAATGCAGGTTGCGCGCGACCACTTCCTTGCCGGTGCCGGACTCGCCGGTGATCAGCACGGTGACGTCCTTGTCCGCCACCTGCGCCATCATCTCGCGCACCTTCTGGATCATGCGGCTGGTGCCGACCAGCGAGCGGAACAGCTGCAGGTCGCGCTGCTGCGGGCGGCCGCTGCGGCTGTCGTACTGCTCGCGATAGACCTGCGCGCGGTGCAGCGTGTCGAGCAGTTTGTTGTAGCTCGGCGGGTATTCGAGCTGGGCGATCACCTTGCGGCGCAGGTCGGGGTCGTCGACGGCATCGACATCGTGGTCGCCGATCAGGATCACCGGCGCCGCCAGGTCCCACTCGTGCACCTCCTTCAGCCGCCGGGTCAGCGGCCGCGACTCGGTGCACTCACCGAGCAGCACCGCGGTGATGGCACGGGTGCCCTCGCGGTTGCCGGCGTCGCTGCTGCAACGGCTCCATTCGCCGCACTCGAAATGCCGCGGAGATTCGCCGAGGAAGTCGAGAATGACGCTGAAATCGTGCCGGCGCTGGGCCATATCGTCGACGAGGACGACACGATGCTCATGCCACATAGTTGAGAGGCCTTATTTCTTCGCAGTTCGGGACAGCAATCAGGAGGCTCGTTGTCGTAGGCACCTGTCGTCCGGTATCCGGACCGGCGCCGCAGCCATCGCGGCACCGGGGGAACCGGTGCCGGCAGCTTGACTATCGGGGGGTAAGTTTTAGTCGATATTTGAACGCGGTCAAATAAATGACACCATCAGGGCCTGTTAACGCTATTTCGATGGCTGCCGTTGCCGCTGAAACGTGCCAACAGGTCCTAATGCAAATCGCGCTGGCGAACCGGCTGCCGGCGTTCACTGAGCCAGGTCAGCAGCGCATCGGGCGGCAGCGGCCGGGCCACCAGGTAACCCTGCACTTCATCGCACTGCAGTTCGCCGATCACCTGCAGTTCGCTCTCGGTCTCGACCCCCTCGGCCACCACCTTCAGGTCCATCTGGTGCGACAGCGTGGTCAGCGCCGAGACGATGGCCGCCTTCTCCGACAGGTGGGTGATGCCGCTGACGAAGCAGCGGTCGATCTTCAGCGTGTCGATCGGGAAGCGGGTCAGATAACTGAGCGACGAGAAGCCGGTGCCGAAGTCGTCGAGCGCGATCGAGATACCGGCATCGCGCAGGCCGGCGACGATGGCCTCGGCGCGCGGCTCGGACATCAGCACCCCCTCGGTGATCTCCAGTTCGAGGTGGTGCGGGGAGAGCCCTGACTGGTCGAGCGCCTCCATCACCATCGCCGCCAGCTGCGGCTGGCGGAACTGGCGCGCCGAGACGTTGACGGCGACATGCCCGTGCACCTGCCCGGCGTCGAGCCACTGGCGGAACTGGTGGCAGGCGGAGAACAGCGCCCAGCGCCCGAGTTCGACGATCTGGCCGCTCTCCTCGGCGGCGGCGATGAACTCGGTCGGAGGTATCCGGCGCTCCGGGTGGTTCCAGCGCAGCAGTGCCTCGAAGCCGCTGACGGTACCGCCGCGCACCGCCACCTTCGGCTGGAAATGGAGCTGGAACTCGCCGCGCCGCAGCGCCCGCCGCAGGTCGTTCTGCAGCGCCAGCTGTGACGACACCTGCGCCACCAGCTGCTCGCGATACTCGCCGATCTCGTCGCAGCCGCGACGCTTGGCCTCGCGCAGGGCCATGTCGGCGCGCTGCAGCAGCACGTCGGCGGCAAGCCCCGCCGAGTCCGACAGCGCGACGCCGACGCTGGCCGACAGGTAGATCTCCTGACCGCGGTAGAGATAGGGCTGTGCCAGCACCTCCCGCATCGCCTCGGCGGCCTGGCGCGCCGCCGCGATACCCTCGACCGGCAGCAGCACCATGAAGTTGTCGCTGCCGGGGCGCACCAGCAGGCCGCGCTCGGGGTCGCACACCTGCTCGGCCGCCAGTGACAGCCGCTCCAGCAGCCGCTGCGCCGTCGGCGGCGCCACCTGCCGCGCCAGCCGCGTCGCGATCTGGCGCAGCACGGCGTCGCCGGCACCGTGGCCGAGCGCGTTGTTGATCCGGCTGAAGCGGTCGATGTCGACCAGCAGCAGCGCCATCTGCCGGCCGTCGCGATGGCTCGCCGGAATGCGCTGATCGAGCACCGTCTGCAGCAGCGACCGGTTCGGCAGCCCGGTCAGCCGATCGAAATAGGCCAGGCGCAGAATCTCGCGCTCGCTCTGCTTGCGCGCGGTGATGTCCATCGCCAGCCCGAGCAGGCGCGAGCCGCGCTCATCGTCGACCGGCGCCAGGTACATCTCCATGATCCGCGGCTCCGGCTCGCCGCCGCGCGGCTGCAGGCGGTGCTCGATGCGCACCCGCTCACTGCCGTCGATGGCATCGTGCAGCTGGCGCGCCAGCTGCACCCGGTCCTCGGGATGACAGGCGGCCAGCAGCGGCTGGTAGCCGGTGCCGGCCAGCGGCTCCAGCCCGTACAGGTCGATCAGTTCGTCAGAGAAGTGGGCGCGCTGCGGCCGCGTTTCGTACTCCCAGTGGCCGAGCCGCGCCACCTGCTGCGCCGCCGCCAGCGACTCGCGCGAACGGCGCAGATCGTCTGCGATACGGCCGGCGCGCAGCAGATAGCGCAGCCGCTGCACCAGCAGCATCGGCTTGATCGGTTTGGAGAGGAAATCGGTGGCGCCGACCCGGTAGGCGCGCTCGATCGACGCGATGTCGTCGAGCCCGGTCAGCATGACGACGGGCGTGAAGCGGGTGCGGCGATCGCCGCGCAGGGTCTGACAGACCTCGAAGCCGTCGATGTCGGGCAGCAGCGCATCGAGCAGGATCAGATGGGGGCGGTGCTGCGCAGCGGCGGCCAGCGCGCCGCGGCCGGTGTCGGCCGTCACCACCTCGAAACCGTTCTGCGCCAGTACGGTCTCGACCAGCGTGCGTTCGACAGGGTTGTCCTCGATGACCAGAACCTGCGCTGGCGCATCCTCTCGATCCATGTCCGGCTCGCCCGTGGTGGCGACCGGCCTGCCGGCCGCCAGGATTCAGATAAATGAGGCGAGGATTAAACCACAGCCCCGCCGCGATGGCGGCGGGTGGAACGATGGACGGCGCTCAGCGGCTGGCGATGGCAGGACTCTGGGCGATGCCGTCCCAGCCCTCCTTGACGGTGCGCATCAGGCCGGCGACCTCGTCGACCAGACCGGCGTCGCCATGCAGGTTGGCCTCGACCAGCCGGCGCTGCATGTAGGTGTACAGCTCGTCGAGCTGCTGCGGCAGCGAGCTCTGCACCTCCTTGTTCAGCGAATTCTGCAACCCGCCGACGATGTCGATCGCCTTGCCGAGCGCCTGCCCCTTGGCCGCGACGTCGCCCCGCGTCATCGCCCCCTTGGCTTCGGCCAGCCGCTGCAGGCAGCCCTGCATCAGCATCTGCACCAGCCGGTGCGGCGAGGCGGACTCGACGGCGGCGGCAACATTGACGGTCTGGTACTGGGAAAGGGCGCGCTGATTGACCATGGGGTAAGGCCTCCGCCTGACTGGGACAAGGAAGGGCACGCGA
>CAZEVP010000160.1:0-4224 GCA_964515735.1 uncultured Verrucomicrobiaceae bacterium
AGATGATGCGCGACGCCTCGCTGGCGGTGCTGCGCGAGATCGGCGTCGAGACCGGCGGCTCCAACGTGCAGTTCGGCGTCAATCCGGAAGATGGCCGCATGGTCGTCATCGAGATGAACCCGCGCGTGTCGCGCTCTTCCGCGCTGGCGTCGAAGGCGACCGGCTTCCCGATCGCCAAGGTCGCCGCCAAGCTGGCGATCGGCTACACGCTGGACGAGCTGCGCAACGACATCACCGGCGGCGCCACGCCGGCCTCGTTCGAGCCGACCATCGACTACGTCGTCACCAAGATTCCGCGCTTCACCTTCGAGAAATTCCCCGAGGCCAACTCGCGCCTGCACACGCAGATGAAGTCGGTCGGCGAGGTGATGGCGATCGGCCGCACGTTCCAGGAGTCGGTGCAGAAGGCACTGCGCGGCCTCGAGGTCGGCGCCACCGGTTTCGATCCGAAGGTCGACGTCGCCGCCTCCGATGCGCGCGACATCCTGATCAGCGAGCTGAAGAACCCCGGCCCCGAGCGCATCTGGTACGTCGGCGACGCCTTCCGTGCCGGCATGACGCTGGACGAGGTGTTCGAGTTCTCGGCCATCGACCCGTGGTTCCTGGTGCAGATCGAAGAGCTGATGAAGATCGAGAGCGATCTGAAGAAGCGCGCACTGTCCGATATCACCGGTGAAACGATGTTCCGGCTCAAGCGCAAGGGCTTCTCCGACAAACGTCTGGCCGCGCTGCTCGGCGTCAGCGAGAAGGAGCTGCGCCGCCGCCGCCACCAGCTCAACGTGCGCCCGGTGTTCAAGCGCGTCGACACCTGCGCCGCCGAGTTCGCCACCAGCACCGCCTACATGTACTCCACCTACGAGGAGGAGTGCGAAGCCAATCCGAGCGAGCGCGACAAGATTCTGGTGCTGGGCGGCGGCCCGAACCGGATCGGTCAGGGCATCGAGTTCGACTACTGCTGCGTGCACGCGGCGCTGGCGATGCGCGAGGACGGCTATGAAACCATCATGGTCAACTGCAACCCGGAGACCGTCTCCACCGACTACGACACCTCCGACCGCCTCTACTTCGAGCCGGTGACGCTGGAGGATGTGCTCGAAATCGTCGCCAAGGAAAAACCGAAAGGCGTCATCGTCCAGTTCGGCGGTCAGACGCCGCTGAAGCTGGCGCGCGACCTCGAAGCCAACGGCGTGCCGATCGTCGGCACCACGCCGGATGCGATCGACCGCGCCGAGGACCGCGAGCGCTTCCAGCAGATGATCGAACGTCTGCAGCTGAAGCAGCCGCCGAACGCCACCGTGCGCTCGACCGAGGAGGCGATCGCCGCCTCGCAGAAGATCGGCTTCCCGCTGGTGGTGCGCCCGTCCTACGTGCTCGGCGGCCGCGCGATGGAGATCGTGCACAAGGAAGAGGAGCTGCGCCGCTACATGCGCGAGGCGGTGCAGGTGTCGGAAGATTCGCCGGTGCTGCTCGACCACTTCCTGAACGCGGCGGTCGAGGTCGACATCGACGCGGTCAGCGACGGCGAGACCGTCGTCATCGGCGCGATCATGCAGCACATCGAGCAGGCCGGTATCCACTCCGGCGACTCCGCCTGTTCGCTGCCGCCCTATTCGCTGCCGGCCGAGCTGCAGGACAAGATGCGCGAGCAGGTCAAGCGCATGGCGCTGGAGCTCGGCGTGGTCGGCCTGATGAACGTGCAGCTGGCGCTGCAGGATGGCGAGATCTACGTCATCGAGGTCAACCCGCGCGCCTCGCGCACGGTGCCGTTCGTGTCGAAGTGCATCGGCACCTCGCTGGCCAAGGTGGCCGCGCGCTGCATGGTCGGCCAGACGCTGGCGCAGCAGAACTTCACGCGCGAGCGCATTCCGCCCTACTACTCGGTCAAGGAAGCGGTGTTCCCGTTCAGCAAGTTCCCCGGCGTCGATCCGATTCTCGGCCCGGAGATGAAATCGACCGGCGAGGTGATGGGGCTGGGCGAGACCTTCGCCGAGGCCTATGCCAAGGCGCAGTCCGGCGCCGGCGAGAAACTGCCGCGCCGCGGCAAGGTCTTCATCAGTGTGCGCGAGCAGGACAAGCCGCGGCTGGCGGAAGTGGCGAAGGGGCTGGTCGATCTCGGTTTCTCGCTGTGCGCGACGCGCGGCAGCCAGCGCGTGCTGGCCGCCGCCGGTATCGAGTGCCAGACGGTCAACAAGGTGACCGAGGGCCGTCCGCATATCGTCGACATGGTCAAGAACGGCGAGATCGACCTGATCGTCAACACCACCGAGGGGCGGCAGGCGGTCGCCGACTCGGCGACGATCCGGCGCTCGGCGCTGGCGCAGAAGGTGTTCTGCACGACGACGCTGGCCGGCGCCGAGGCGGTGGTACAGGCGTTGCAATTCGGTGAAGAGAAGGCGGTGCGTCCGCTGCAGGAAGTCCACGGGAGGTTGGCGGTATGACGGTACAGGTGCCGATGACGGTGGCCGGCGAGGCCGCCCTGCGCGCTGAGCTGCAGCGTCTGAAGAGCGTGGAGCGGCCGCGCATCATCGAGGCGATCGCCGAGGCGCGCGCCCACGGCGACCTCAAGGAGAACGCGGAGTATCACGCCGCGCGCGAGCAGCAGGGTTTCTGCGAGGGTCGTATCCAGGAGATCGAGGGCAAGCTGGCATCGGCGCGCATCATCGACATCACCACGATTCCGTGCACCGGCAAGGTGATCTTCGGCGCCACCGTCGACATCGTGAACTGCGACACCGACGACAAAGTGACCTACCGCATCGTCGGCGAGGACGAGGCCGACGTGAAGCAGAACCGCATTTCGGTCACCTCGCCCATCGCCCGTGCGCTGATCGGCAAGGAGGTCGGCGATCTGGTGGTGGTCAAGACGCCGGCCGGCGACGTCGAGTACGAGATCGACGACGTCCGCCATATCTGACTGCCACTGAGCAGTCCCCTCTCCCTTCAGGGAGAGGGTTAGGGAGAGGGAGAGCGCGCTGAAATGCCCTCTCCCCCGGCCCCTCTCCCTGAAAGGAGAGGGGAGCACAACGGCAGCGATTACACCGGCCGCAGCAGGTTCGACAGCTTCGGATTCGGCTTGGCCGCGGCGCGGTGGATCAGGATCACCTTGCCGATCTGCTGCACCAGCTCCGCGCGGTGCTCGCCGCACAGCTGCGCCGCCAGTTCGCGCCGCACCGCCGGCTCGGCCACCGCCAGCTTCACCTTGATCAGCTCGTGATCTTCCAGCGCCCGCTCCAGCTCGGCGTGCACACCGTCGGAAAGCCCCTTTTCAGAGACCGTGACGACCGGTTTCAGCGCGTGGCCGATGGTGCGCATCTGCTTCTTGCGGGCTTGGTCGAGGGACATGGCGGGTACCGGCTGGGCGAAAAAGGGCGCGTATTGTAGCCGGAACGGCTGTCTTGGTGCCGGTTATGGCCGGCGAGGTTGCAATGCGCGCCTTCGCCCCCATATCGGCAACCTGATACCGCGATCAGTGCGTCGGATGTGGCGCGATAGGGGTTTCCTGCAATGGCGATAGGGGTGGTTTCGCATGGCCGGCCCAGCCGCCATGTAGTAGAGTTCGGCGAACCTGGCGGCGGTCTGCCGCTGGCGACGAGAGGGTCAGGCAGTTGAACGACATGGCGAAAAACCTCCTCCTGTGGCTGATCATCGCGGCGGTGCTGCTGGCGGTGTTCAACAACTTCAGCATGCAGCCCGGCAAGGAGCAGCTCAGCTACTCCGAGTTCATCAAGGAGGTGCAGAGTGAGCGCGTCAAACGGGTCGAGATCGATGGCCTGATCATCAGCGGCGAGCGTGGTGACGGCAGTGTGTTCGAAACCGTGCGGCCGATGCTCGAAGACCCGAAACTGGTCGACGACCTGATCGACCACAACGTGCAGATCAAGGGCACCCGGCCGGAGACGCAGAGTCTGTGGACCCAGCTGCTGGTCGCCAGTTTCCCGATCCTGATCATCATCGCCGTCTTCATGTTCTTCATGCGCCAGATGCAGGGCGGCGCCGGTGGCCGCGGCGGCCCGATGGCGTTCGGCAAGAGCAAGGCGCGGATGCTCGGCGAGGATCAGATCAAGACCACCTTCGCCGACGTCGCCGGCTGCGACGAAGCGAAGGAGGACGTGCAGGAGCTGGTCGAGTTCCTGCGCGACCCGGGCCGCTTCCAGCGTCTCGGCGGCCGCATCCCGCGCGGCGTGCTGATGGTCGGCCCGCCCGGCACCGGCAAGACGCTGCTGG
>CAZEVP010000161.1:0-4182 GCA_964515735.1 uncultured Verrucomicrobiaceae bacterium
AGACGGCGCGCGCGCTGGCGCTGGCCGGCGCCGAGCTGATCTTCTACCCGACCGCAATCGGTTCCGAACCGCACGACGCCAGCATCGATTCGCGCGACCACTGGCAGCGGGTGATGCAGGGCCACGCCGCCGCCAATCTGGTGCCGGTGATCGCGTCGAACCGGATTGGCCGCGAGGTGAGCCTCGGCGACGACGCGCTGGCGATCACCTTCTACGGCTCGTCGTTCATCAGCGACGAGACCGGCGCGCTGCTGCAGGTGGCCGACCGCGATGGCGAGACAGTGCTGGTGCAGCGTTTCGACCTCGACGCGATCGCGAAGCGGCGCCACGCCTGGGGACTGTTCCGCGACCGCCGGCCCGACTGCTACGGCGCGCTGGTCGGGCTGGCGTAACGCGGTCGCCACGGATGACCACCTCCCGCGCCGAACCACCGGTCACCGTCACTGATGCCGCCGATCTGCGCGAGGCGCGGCTGCTGTGCGTGCACAACGCGCGGCTCGGCATCCAGACCCACCCGGTGGCGACGCTGGCGGCACTGGCGGCGGTGTACCTGCTGCAGCTGCCGGTGCGTTTCGCGCTGATCGCGTTCGTCGCGTCGCTGGCGGTGGCGCTGTGGCGCTGGTGGGGTGTGCGACAACTGCTGGCGCAGCCGTTCGATGATCGCCAGTGGTGCTGGCAGCTGGTGCTGCCGACCGTGGCGGCCAACCTGATCTGGTCGCTGCTGGTCAGCGCCACGCTGTGGAGCAGCGGCCTGCACAAGATCTCGATGGTGCTGCTGCTCGGCAGCATCGCGCTGGCGTTCGGCTGCACGCGCTCGTTCATGCCGGTGCGGCGGCTGACGATCGGGTTGCTGCTGCTGCATCTGGTGCCGCCGATGCTGGTCTCGTTCGCGCTGGCCGAGCCGGAGGGGCTGATCCTCGGTCTGCTGTTCATCGCCTTTCAGCTCTACATCCTGCGCATCGCCAGCGCCCAGTACCACGAATACTGGAATGCGCTGCGCGACCGCCGGCGACTGACGGCGGCGCGGCTGCAGGCGGAAGAGGCGAGCCGCACCAAGGATCAGTTCCTCGCCAATATCAGCCACGAGATCCGCACGCCGCTGAACGGCATCGCGGCGCCGGTGGAGCTGCTGCAGCGCACGTCGCTCGATACCGAGCAGCGCCACTACGTCGGCCTGATCGAGTCGTCGGCGCGCACGCTGATGCAGCTGATCGGCGACCTGCTCGACGTGTCGAAGCTGGGCGCGGGCAAGCTGCGGCTGCAGCAGGAGCCGTTCGATCTGCGGCACCTGCTGCGCAGCATCGTCGAGCGTCACCAGCTGACGGCGCGCCACAAGGGGGTGCGGCTGCAGCTGCATGACGACGAGGCCGCGGTGACGCTGCTCGGCGATTCGCTGCGGATCGGCCAGATCGTCGACAACCTGCTCTCCAACGCGATCAAGTTCACCGACAGCGGTGAGGTGGTGGTGACTGTCGCGGTCACGCCGGGGCAGCCGCTCGACGCCATCGGGATCACCGTGCGCGACACCGGCGCGGGCATTCCGCTCGATCTGCAACCGCAGATCTTCCAGCCATTCGTACAGGCGGACCCCGGTGCCGCGCGCCGCCACGGCGGCACCGGGCTGGGGCTGAACATCTGCCGGCGCCTGGCCGAGCTGATGGGTGGTGATCTCGGTTTCGACAGCGTGCCCGGGCGCGGCAGCCGTTTCACGCTGCGGCTGGCGCTGCCGCGCACGGCGAAGAGGGCGGTGGCCGAGCCGGCGCGCGAACTTGGCCATTTTCCGGGGCTGCGCGTGCTGGTGGCCGAGGACAACCCGGTCAACCAGCAGGTGATCCGACGCCAGCTGCAGCTGCTGGCGATCGAGCCGGAGCTGTGCGCCGACGGCCACGAAGTGCTGGCCGCGGTGCAGCGCGCGCACTACGACCTGATCCTGCTCGACTGCCAGATGCCCGGCCTCGACGGCTACGAGACCGCCGAACGGCTGCGTGCGCTCGGCGGCCGCCACGCGCGGGTGCCGATCATCGCGCTGACCGCGCACGCGATGGAGAACGACATGCAGCGCGCGCTGGCGGTCGGCATGAGTGATTACCTGAGCAAGCCGGTGTCGCTGTCGATGCTGTCCGAAACCATCGCGCTGTGGATCGCTCGCTCGCGGGCCACCGGTGGCGTCGACTGATTCGGAGGAGATGTCGTCGATGCCAGCCGATCGTTGCGAAACCACCTCCGCCCCCCGCGCGCCCGCCGCTTCTTCCGGCTGTTTTTCCTATTACGAGGCGACCCGCAATCGTCACGACCACTGGCCGGCGCTGCACGGCGATCACGTTGCCGATGTCTGCATCGTCGGCGGCGGTTACACCGGCATCGCCACCGCGCTGGAGCTGGCCGGGCGCGGTGTTTCGGTGCTGCTGCTGGAGGCGCGCACGATCGGCTGGGGCGCGTCGGGGCGCAACGGCGGTCAGCTGATTCGCGGTCTGTGCGAGGTCGACAGGGTCGAGCGGCGGCTCGGGCGCGAGGCGGCCGATCTGTTCTGGCAGATGGGTGTCGACTGCGTGCGGATCGTGCGCGAGCGCATCGAGCGCTTCGGCATCGACTGCGACCTGCGCCAGGGTTTTGCCGACGTCGCGATCAAGCAGCGCCAGTTCGATGCGCTGCGCGTGCACGCCGACGAGTTGCGCGCGCGCCGCTATCCGCACGCGATCGAACTGGTCGAGCGCGAGCAGCTGGCGACACAGGTGGTCGCCAGCGAACGCTACGTCGGCGCGCTGATCGATCGCGGCAGCGGCCATCTGCACCCGCTCAATCTCTGTCTTGGCGAAGCGGCCGCCGCCACCGCGCTCGGCGTGCGGATCTTCGAGCAGTCGCCGGTGATGAAACTGCAGCCCGGCGCGCGGCCGCGCGTCGTCACCGCGCATGGCAGCGTGACGGCGCAGACCGTCGTGCTGGCCGGCAATGCCTATCTCGGCGGTCTGGAGCCACGGCTTGCCGGTCGCGTGCTGCCGGCCGGCTCCTACATCGTCGCCACCGAACCGCTCGGCGAAGCGCGGGCGCGCGCACTGATTCCGCAGAATCTTGCGCTGTGCGACCAGAACGTCGTGCTCGACTATTTCCGCTGCTCGGCCGATCACCGGCTGCTGTTCGGTGGTCGCTGCAACTACTCGGGAAGGGAGCCGCGTGACATCGGCGCGACGCTGCTGCCGCGCCTGCGGCAGGTGTTTCCGCAGCTGCGCGACGTCGGCATCGACTACGCCTGGGGCGGCAACATCGGCATCAGCCTGAACCGCATCCCGCAGCTCGGCCGGCTGCCCGGCAACGTCGTCTACGCGCAGGGCTACTCCGGCCATGGCATCGGCACCACGCACATGGCCGGGCGCGTGCTGGCCGAGGCGATCTGCGGCGACGGCGCGCGGCTCGATCTGTTCCAGCGCATCCGCCACTGGCGGCTGCCGGGCGGGCGCTGGTTCGGCAGCCCGGCGCTGGCATTGGGGATGTTCTATTACCGGCTGAAGGATCTGCTCTGAGATCCGGGAAATGGGGCGCCGCCGCCCGGGCGGCGCCGATTCATGCGATGGTCGGAATCACGTCGCCGATGATCGAGAAAATTTTCTCGATCTGCGCCTTGTCGATGATCAGCGGCGGCGACAGCGCGATGATGTCGCCGGTGACGCGCGTCAGCAGCCCGCGTTTCAGGCACTCGACGAACAGGTCGTAGGCGCGTGCCCCCGGTGCGCCATTGCGCGGCGCCAGTTCGATGCCGGCGATCAGGCCGTAGTTGCGCACGTCGATGACGTTCGCCAGGCCGCGCAGCGAATGCGCCGCCTCCTGCCACACCGTCTCCAGTTCTATCGCCTTCTCGAACAGGTTCTCGCGCCGGTAGATGTCGAGCGTCGCCAGCGCGGCGGCGCAGGCGATCGGGTGGCCGGAGTAGGTGTAGCCGTGGAACAGCTCGATCTGGCTCTCCGGCCCGTGCATGAAGGCGTCGTGGATCGACTGGCTGGCCAGCACCGCACCCATCGGCACGGCGCCGTTGGTCAGCCCCTTGGCGCAGGTGATCATGTCCGGCGTGACGCCGAAGCGTTCGGACGCGAAGGCCTTGCCGGTGCGGCCGAAGCCGGTGATCACCTCGTCGAAGATCAGCAGCAGGCCGTATTTGTCGCAGATTTCGCGAATCCGTTTCAGGTAACC
>CAZEVP010000162.1:0-4104 GCA_964515735.1 uncultured Verrucomicrobiaceae bacterium
AGCAGGCCTCGATCAGCTCCAGCCCCTTGTTCATCATCGTCGCCGAGTCGACCGAGATCTTCGGCCCCATTGACCAGTTCGGGTGGGCGCAGGCCTGCGCCGGCGTCACCGTTTCCAGCTGCGCCAGCGGCGCGGTCCGGAACGGGCCGCCGGAGCCGGTCAGCAGGATGCGGCGCACACCGGCCGGCACTTCGCCACAGCGATAACCGGCCGGCATGCACTGGAAGATGGCGTTGTGTTCGCTGTCGACCGGCAGCAGCAGCGCGCCCTTCGCCGCCACCGCGTCCATGAACAGGCGGCCGGCGCTGACCAGCGCCTCCTTGTTGACCAGCAGCACGCGCTTGCCGGCCTCGGCCGCCGCCAATGTCGACGGCAGCCCGGCGGCGCCGACGATGGCGGCGACGACGGTATCGACCTCGGGCGCCGACGCAACGGCGATCAGCCCGGCCTCGCCGGCCAGCACCTCGGTGTCGGAGCCGGCGCGGCGCAGCTGCTGGCGCAGCCGTTCGGCGGCATCCTCGTCGCGCAGCACGGCGAAGCGCGGCGCGTGGCGCAGCACCAGCTCGCGCAGCGCATCGTCACTGCCGTTGGCGGTCAGGGCGTAGATGGAGAAGGCGTCGGGATGGCGGGCGATGACGTCGAGCGCGCTGGCGCCGATCGAGCCGGTGGCGCCAAGCACCGTGACGGCGCGCGGCGCGGCGCCGGCGATCGGTGTGGGCAGCGGGCTCGACAGCGGATTCATGCACAACACCTTGTCAGATCGGAAGGCTCAGCCAAGCGCCAGCAGCAGGCCGAGCGCGAACACCGGCGCCGCCGCCGTCAGGCTGTCGAGGCGGTCGAGCACGCCGCCGTGGCCGGGCAGCAGCGTGCCGCTGTCCTTCACGCCGCGATGGCGCTTGACCATGCTCTCGGCCAGATCGCCGAGCACCGACGCCAGCACGGTGGCGATGACGATGAGCAGCAGCGCCGGCAGCGTCGGCCAGTCGCCACCGCGCGCGACCAGCCACCAGACCAGCAGTGCGAACAGCAACGCGCCGGCGATACCACCAGCCAGCCCTTCCCACGATTTGCCGGGGCTGACGCGCGGCGCCAGCTTGTGGCGCCCGAACGCGCGGCCGGCGAAGAAGGCGCCGATGTCGGCCGCCGCCACCAGCGCCACCAGAAACAGGATCAGCCACTGACCGTGCGGCTGCACGCGCAGCAGCATCAGCGCCAGCCAGGCCGGCAGCAGCGTCAGCAGCCCCATCAGCATCCGCAGGACGCCGTTGCCCCACCACACCGCGCTGGCGGGATAGCTCTTCACCAGCAGCAGCGCCACCGCCCACCACAGCGCGGCGATGCCGAGCAGCGCGCGCAGCCGCTCCAGCTGTGGCGCCTCGCCGAGCACGCCGGTGAAGTGCGCCAGCCAGAACAGCAGCAGCACGCCGACGTTGCAGTAGGCGGCGCGCCAGGCCGGCGCGCGCAGGTCGGCCAGCCCCGACCACTCCCACAGCGCGACGATCAGCGCGGCGCCGAACAGCCACGCCAGCGCCACCGGCGGCAGCAGCGCGATCGCCGCGATAGCGACCGCGGCCAGCACGACGGCGGTGATGATGCGCTGCCTAAGCACGCGCCACCCCGGCCACCGCCTCGCGACGCCCGCCGAAACGGCGGTCGCGGCGACCGAAGGCGTCGATCGCCGCCAGCATGTCGCGCTTGCCGAAGTCGGGCCACAGCGTGTCGGTGAAATGGAATTCGGTGTAGGCCAGCTGCCACAGCAGGAAATTGCTGATGCGCTGTTCGCCGGCGGTGCGGATCAGCAGGTCCGGGCGCGGCAGGTCGGACAGCGCGACGCACTGATCGAACAGCTGCTCGTCGATCTGCTCCGGCGCGAGCTCACCGCGCGCGACGCGCTGTGCCAGCGTCCGCGCCGCCTGCGCGATGTCCCATTGACCGCCGTAGTCGACCGCGATCACCAGCGTCGCCTGATCGTTGCCGGCGGTCAGCTGCTCGGCATCGATCATGCGCTGCTGCAGCGCCGGCTTCAGCCGCGCGCGTTCGCCGATGAAGCGCAGCCGCACGCCATCGCGATGCAGCTTCTTGACCTCGCTGCCGAGATAGGTGGAGAAGAGCCGCATCAGCGCGTTGACCTCGGCGCTCGGGCGCTGCCAGTTCTCGCTGCTGAAGGCGAACAGCGTCAGCACCTCGATGCCGTGTTCGCGACAGCAGCCCAGCACTTCGCGGATGCACTCGACGCCGGCCTTGTGACCGGCACTGCCGGGCAGACCGCGCCGTTTCGCCCAGCGGTTGTTGCCATCCATGATGATCGCGACGTGGCGGGGAACAGGCGGCGAGCCGGGCTCCGCGGCTCTGGATGAATCGGTCATAACGCCTCTATGCGCAAAACCCGGCGGCGCCGGGTCAGATTTCCATCAGGTCGGCTTCTTTCGCCGCCAGCGCCTTGTCGACATCGGCGACGAAGCGATCGGTCAGCTTCTGGATATCGTCCTGCGCCTTGCGCTCCTGATCCTCGCTGATCTCTTTCTCTTTCAGCAGCTCCTTGATGTCGGCCAGCACGTCGCGGCGGACATTGCGGATCGACACGCGGGCGTTCTCGGCCTCGGCGCGCGCCTGCTTGATGTAGCCCTTGCGCGTCTCCTCGGTCAGCGCCGGCATCGGGATGCGGATGACGGTACCGGCCGTGCTCGGGTTCAGGCCGAGGTCGGACTTCATGATCGCCTTCTCGACCTCCGGCACCATGTTGCGCTCCCACGGTGTCACCGTCAGCGTGCGCGCGTCCTCGACGCCGATGTTGGCGACCTGGCTCAGCGGCGTCTCGTTGCCGTAATAGCTGACGCGGATGGTGTCGAGAATGCTGGGGTGGGCGCGACCGGTGCGGATCTTGTTGAAGTTGTGGCCGAGCACCTCGACCGACTTCTTCATGCGATCTTCCGCATCTTTCTTGAGCTCGTTGATCACGACATCTCTCCTTAAATCGGTACGGTCGGACACCGGCACTGACGCGCCGGTTCAGGCGTGAATCAGGGTTCCCTCGTCGCCACCGACGACGATGTTGAGCAGCGCACCCGCCTTCTCCATCGCGAACACCCGCACCGGCAGGTTGTGGTCGCGGCACAGGCAGATGGCGGTCAGGTCCATGACGCCGAGCTTGCGCTCGAGCGCCTCGTCGAAGCTGAGGCTGGCGTATTTTACGGCATCGGGGTTGCGCTGCGGGTCGTCGTTGTAGACGCCGTCGACCTTGGTCGCCTTCAGCACCAGCTCGGCATCGACCTCGATGCCGCGCAGGCAGGCGGCCGAGTCGGTGGTGAAGAACGGGTTGCCGGTGCCGGCGGCGAAGATCACCACCTCGCCGCGCTGCAGCGCGCGCACCGCGCGGCGGCGGTCGTAGTGGTCGACGACGCCGCTCATCGGGATCGCCGACATGATGCGCGAGGCGATGTTCGAGCGCTCCAGCGCGTCGCGCATCGCCAGCGCGTTCATCACCGTCGCCAGCATCCCCATGTGGTCGCCGGTGACGCGGTCGAGACCAGCCGCCTGCAGCGCGGCACCCCGAAAGATGTTGCCGCCGCCGACCACCAGCCCGACCTGCACGCCGATGCCGACCAGCTGGCCGATCTCCAGCGCCATCCGGTCGAGGATCTTCGGATCGATGCCGATGCCGTCGCGCCCGAGCGCCTCGCCGCTGAGCTTGAGCAGAATGCGTTTGTATTTGCGGTCTTTGCTCTGGCCGGCCATCGCCCTCTCCCCATGCCACTCGATGCGAGGCGCGCACGATCACGCCTCTCCACGGAATCTCTGAATATGAAAACGGGGCCCGCGGGCCCCGTCATCACCGCCTGCCGTCTATTTGTTCAGACCGGCGGCTGCGGCGACCTCGGCAGCGAAGTCCACCTCTTCCTTCTCGATCCCCTCGCCCACCTCGAAGCGGACGAACGAGGCCACCTCGGCACCGGCCTTCTTCGCCAGCGCACCGACGGTGACGTCGGGATCCTTGACGAACGGCTGTTCGACCAGCGCGCTCTCGGACAGGAACTTCTTGACGCGGCCGGCGACCATCTTCTCCAGAATCTCTTCCGGCTTGCCGCTCTCGCGCGCCTGCGCCAG
>CAZEVP010000163.1:0-4097 GCA_964515735.1 uncultured Verrucomicrobiaceae bacterium
ACGCCGAGGCCGGCGCCGAAGTGGCCGCCGGTCTGGCCGACGGTGTAGAGCAGTTCGGCACGCAGCTCCTCGGCCAGCGCCGGCAGCTGCGCTTCGTCGAGTCGGCGCAGGGCGACCGGGGTCGGCGCGGCGTCGAGCAGCGGTGTGGCCGGGGGCTGGGTCGGAATGGTGTCGAACATGCGTTGCGCTGGCGCGGCCGGGGCAGTGGGTCGGGCATTGTAAACCATCGAATCGCCATGGGCTTGGCGCGGCGTTTGCGATGAAGCGTGGAGCGAGGTGCGGCCCGAGCAGGTAGCACTCCCGCCCAGTTCCCTCTCCCTTCAGGGAGAGGGGCGGCACGTGAAGATACCCTCTCCCCCGGCCCCTCTCCCTGAAGGGAGAGGGGAGGAATACATTTTTCAGTGGCTCCTCAACTGCCGCGTTCGATGATGTAGGCCGACAGCTCGCGCAGCCGCTCGGCCGCTGCGCCGAAGCTGGCCAGCGCCGCCAGCGCCTCGTCGTGTAGCGCGCGGGCCTTGGCGCGGGCGCCGTCGAGCCCGAGCAGGGCCGGGTAGGTCGGTTTGTCGCGGGCGGCATCGGCGCCCTGGGTCTTGCCGAGTGTCGCGGTGTCGGCGGTGAGGTCGAGGATGTCGTCCTGCACCTGGAACGACAGGCCGATGGCGGCGGCGTAGCGGTCGAGCGCAGCCAGTTGCTGCTCCGTGGCGCCGGCCCACAGCGCACCCATCCTCACCGCCGCGCGGATCAGCGCGCCGGTCTTGAGCCGGTGCATCGCCTCCAGATGCGACAGATCGATGCGCTGCTGCACCGCGGCGAGATCGATCGCCTGACCGCCGACCATGCCGCGCGGGCCGGCCGCCGCCGCCAGCGTCGCCACCAGCTGCACGCGCGTCTCGGCCGGCGTGGCCGGCAGCGTCGCCAGCAGCTCGAAGGCGCGCGCCTGCAGCGCGTCGCCGGCGAGAATCGCCGTCGCCTCGTCGAAGCGGATGTGACAGGTGGGGTTGCCGCGCCGCAGCGCGTCGTCGTCCATCGCCGGCAGGTCGTCGTGCACCAGCGAATAGGTGTGCAGGAACTCCAGCGCGCAGGCGATGCCGTCGAGTGCGTCGCTGTCATCATTGCCGCGGATCGCCTCGGCGCTGGCGTAGACCAGTAGCGGGCGCACGCGCTTGCCGCCGATCAGCAGGCTGTAGCGCAGCGCTTCATAGAGGCGGTCGAGCAGCGCGCTGCTGTCGCTGTCGCTGAACTCGGAGCGCGCGTCGCCGACCTGAGTCGACAGCACGTGGTTGACGCGCTCGCGGCAGCGCTCCAGATAGACGGTGAAACTCATGCCTCGTCATCCGCGTCGGCGGGGCTGTCGAAGTCGGTGGTCTCGCCCTCCTCGGAGAGCAGCAGCTGCACCTTCTGTTCGGCCTCGGTCAATGCCTGCTGGCAGTCGCGGGTCAGCCGCACGCCCTGTTCGAAGGCTTTCAGAGACGCTTCCAGCGACATCTCGCCGCTCTCCATCGCGGTGACCAGCGCCTCCAGATCGCCGAGCGCCTGCTCGAAATTCAGCGGCTTTTTGGTTTTCGGTGTCGAGGGAGCCTTGGCCATTGCAGATACCAGTCGGGCGGGTCGCAGGGAACGCGCATTATACGTAGCGCGCCCGGTGGCGGCAGACGCGCGTGCTATGATCGCCGGCCTTTTCCCGGAGCGAGACGACGATGGCGAAGACGCTGCGATGGCCGCTGGCGCTGCTGTGCGCGCTGCTCGCCGTCACCGTCGCCGCCGATGCGCCACAGCGCATCGCCTCGCTCAATCTCTGTGCCGATCAATTGCTGTTGCTGCTGGTGCCGCGCGATCGCATCGCCTCGGTCACCGAGTGGGCGCAGAAACCGGAAAGTTCCTACATGGCGGCCGCCGCGCAGGGGCTGCCGGTCAACTACGGGCTGGCCGAGCGCGTGCTGCCGCAGCGGCCCGATCTGATCATCGCCGGTGAATACAACGACCACACGATGGTGACGATGATGCGCCGGCTCGGCCATCGCGTCGAAATCGTGCGCGTGCCGCGCAACCTGGCCGAGGCGGAGAGCGCCATCCTGCAGTTCGGCGAGCTGGTCGGCGCCGCCGCCGGGGCGCGTGCGCTGGTGGCCGACATGCAGGCGCGGCTGGTGCGCATCGAGGCGCGGGTTGGCGATCGCCCGGCCGGGCTTGCCGCGGTCTACTCACCGAACGGCATGAGCGCCGGGCGCGGCACCGTCATGGAGGAGATCCTGGCGCGCGCCGGCTGGCGCAACCTCGGCTCCGAACTCGGACTGGTCGGCTACGGCCAGTTGCCGCTGGAGCACCTGCTGCGGGGGCAGCCCGACCTGCTGGTGCTCGACACCACCGCCGAGCCGACCGGCGGCGCCTCGCTGGCGCACGCCTGGCTCGAGCACCCGGCGCTCGACGCGCTGCCGGGGCGGATGCGTCGGCTGATCCTGCCGCCGCCGCTGTCGGTCTGCGTCGGGCCGATGACGATCGATGCGATCGAAACGCTGGTGGCCGCGCGATGAAAGTGCGTGAGCTGCCCGCCCGCCGCCTGCTGCCGCTGCTGACACTGGCGGTCATCGTCGCGTTCGTCGCCGCGCTGCAGGTCGGGCCGGTGGCGCTCGACTGGCCGGCGGCGCTGTGGCGGGCGGATCGGAGCATCGACGGCGTGATCCTGTGGCAGGTGCGGCTGCCGCGCGAGCTGCTGGCGCTGTGCGTCGGCGCCACGCTCGGCATCGCCGGCGCCGCGCTGCAGGGGTTGCTGCGCAACCCGCTGGCCGGCCCCGATCTGGTCGGCGTCACCAACTGCGCGGCGCTCGGCGCGGTGCTGACGCTCTATTTCGGGCTCGCCGGGCTGGCCTGGTTCGCGCTGCCGCTCGGCGGCATGCTCGGCGCGGCGGTGGCGGTGGCCATCGTCTTTCTGTTGTCCGGTCGCGCGGCCGGCGTGCTGACGCTGATCCTCGCCGGCATGGCGATCAACGCCATCGTCTCGTCGCTGATCGCGCTGGCGCTGAACCTGTCGGAAAACCCGTTCGCGCTCAGCGAGATCATCCACTGGCTGCTCGGTTCGCTGGCCAACCGCAGCGCCAACGATCTGCTGGTGGCGCTGCCGTTCATGGTCGCCGGCTGGATCGTGCTGCTCGGCTGCGGCCGCTTCCTCGACGCGCTGTCGCTGGGCGAGGAGACGGCGCAGTCGCTCGGCTTCGACGTCGTCGCGCTGCGCTGGCGCGTCGTCATCGGCGTCGCGCTGTGTGTCGGCGCGGCAGTGTCGGTCAGCGGCAACATCGGTTTCATCGGGCTGGTGGTGCCGCACCTGCTGCGGCCGTGGGTCGGCTACCGGCCGCGCCGGCTGCTGGTGGCGAGCGCGCTCGGCGGCGCGCTGCTGCTGCTGGTCGCCGACATCGCCGTGCAGTGGCTGTCGCCGACGCGCGAGCTGAAGGTCGGCGTCATCACCGCGCTGATCGGCGGCCCATTCTTCCTGCACCTGATCTACAAGACGCGCAGCGCGCTGACATGAGGGCGCCGGCAATGAATCTGCTGCGGGCCGAGGCCGTCGACGTGCTCATCGACGGCAACACGATCCTGCGCGCGGCCGGCGTCGAAGTCGGGCGCGGCGAGCTGGTCGGGCTGATCGGCCCCAACGGCGCCGGCAAGAGCACGCTGCTGAAGGTGCTGGCCGGCCTGCTGGTGCCGAGTGGCGGCAGCGTCACGCTCGACGGCGTCGCGCTGGCGGCGGTGCCGCGCCGGCAGCTGGCGCGGCGCATCGGCTATCTGGCGCAGGGGGCGCCGGCGCACTGGCCGCTGCAGGTGGAGACGGTGGTGGCGCTCGGCCGGCTGCCGCACCTGAGCTGGTACGGCTCGCCCGGTGATGCCGATCGCGCGGCGATCGAACGCGCGCTCGCGCTGGCCGAGGTGACGCATCTGCGCGAGCGCATCGTCACCACGTTGTCGGGCGGCGAGCGGCTGCGCGTGCTGCTGGCGCGCGTGTTCGCCGCCGAGCCGGAGCTGATCCTCGCCGACGAACCGGTCGCCGCGCTCGATCCCTACCATCAACTGCACGTCATGGAGATCCTGCGCGACCACGCCCATCGCGG
>CAZEVP010000164.1:0-4020 GCA_964515735.1 uncultured Verrucomicrobiaceae bacterium
CACCGGCGAGGACCGCTGCGTACTCGACAGCATCACCAGCCTGCGCAACGGCGCCGACCTGCTGTGGATCGAAACCGAGAAGCCGCACATCGGCCAGATCAAGGGCATGATCGACCGCGTTCGCCAGGTCATCCCGAACGCCAAGCTGGTCTACAACAACAGCCCGTCGTTCAACTGGACGCTGAACTTCCGCCAGCAGGTGTTCGATGCGTGGCAGCAGGAAGGGAAGGACGTTTCGGCCTACGACCGCGCCAGGCTGATGAGCGTCGAGTACGACAACACCGAGCTGTCGCAGGAGGCCGACCGCCGCATCCAGAACTTCCAGCGCGACAGCTCGCGCGATGCCGGCATCTTCCACCATCTGATCACGCTGCCGACCTACCACACCGCGGCGCTGTCGACCAACGATCTCGCCAAGGGCTACTTCGGTGAAGAGGGTATGCTCGCCTACGTCGCCGGCGTGCAGCGCAAGGAGATCCGCCAGGGCATCGCCTGCGTCAAGCACCAGAACATGTCCGGCTCCGACATCGGCGACGACCACAAGGAGTACTTCGCCGGCGAGGCGGCGCTGAAGGCGGCGGGCAAGGACAACACGATGAACCAGTTCGCCTGAGCCGATTCGTCAGACAGGCACTGAAACCTCAAGGCCGGTCGGAAACGACCGGCCTTTTTCTTTCGCTGGCCGGCACATATCTCAAAATCACCGTGCGCCGATTTGAGGAGCTGTGCCAGCAGCCCATGCCGGGAGTGGTTCCAGCATCGATTTTGAGATCGGTCCGAGTCAGGGCAAATTCACCCTGCAGCGATCTCCCGCGCTACCCGCTGAATCAGCCGTCGCAGCCAGATATGGCTGTGGTTGTGCTGCAGCAGCGGGCTCCACGCCATCTTCAGCTCGATCGGCGCGATCGCGAACGGCGGCCGGCGCACGGTCAGGTTCGGGTGATCGGCATAGAGTTTCGCCACCTGCGTCGGCAGCGTCGCGATCAGATCGGGCTGCTGCGCCAGCAGCGCCGCCACCTGATAGTGCCGCGTGTAGAGACGGATGCGGCGCGCGTGCCCGAGCTCGGCCAGCGCGACGTCGACCCAGCCGAGCTTGCGCGCATCACGCGGCTCCATGCCGGTGCCGGCGCCCATGCCGGTCTTGCTGACCCAGATGTGCGCGCTGTGCAGATAGCTCTCCAGCGTGAAGCCCTTCAGCGCCGGATTGTCGTTGCTGACCAGACAGGAAAAGCTGTCGCGCCACAGTGTCGTGTGGTGGCACGAGCGCGGCAGGTAGTCGAAACGGTTGATCGCCAGATCGATCTTGCCGGTCTCCAGATCGGCGAGCAGTGCATCGGAGGCGGTCAGGATGTCGAGCGAAACGTGCGGCGCCTCGTCGCGCAGCACCGTCAGCAGCGGCGGCAGCAGCGTCGATTCGGCGTAGTCGCTGGCGACGATGCGGAATAGCTGATCACTGCTGGAGGACTCGAACGCGACCGGCTTCACCACCGCCTCGAGCTTGCCGAGCACCTCGCGCAGCAGCGGCTGCAGCGCCAGCGCGCGCTCGGTCGGCTGCATCCCCTCGCTGGTGCGGATCAGCAGCGGATCGTCGAACAGATCGCGCAGCCGGCGCAGGCCGTTGCTCATCGCCGGCTGCGTGATGTTGAGCCGCTCGGCGGCACGCGTGACGCTGCCCTCGCGCAGCAGCGCGTCGAGATAGACCAGCAGGTTGAGATCGAATCGCCCCAGATCCATCCAGTTCTCCAGTGACGGATAGCGCCGTCGTCGTTATCTGTCGCCATGTCGGTCGCTGCGGAAAAGTTGCCGCAACGGAGATTGCAGCGACGGAGATTGCAGCAACAACAGCCGCGAGCATGGACCGTGCCCCGACGGCGTACAAGTGCGCCCGGTATTTCACCGGCATTGCACGCCGCCGAGAAATTCGAAGTGCCGAAAACGACGACGCCCCGCAAGCGGGGCGTCGTGGATTGCCGGTGGCAGGCTGTTCGACACAGCCTGCCCGACATTCGGGTGCCCGGAGGCAGGGCTTACATCATGCCCATGCCGCCCATACCACCCATGCCGCCCATGTCCGGCATCGCCGGGGCTGCCTTGTCTTCCGGCAGGTCGGCGACCATCGCCTCGGTGGTCAGCAGCAGCGAAGCGACCGATGCAGCGGCCTGCAGCGCGGTGCGGGTCACCTTGGCCGGGTCGAGGATACCGAACGCGATCATGTCGCCGTATTCGCCGTTGGCCGCGTTGTAGCCGAAGTTGCCATTACCCTGGCGAACCTTGTCGACGACGACCGACGGCTCGTCACCGGAGTTGGCGACGATCTGACGCAGCGGTGCTTCCATCGCGCGCAGAGCAACCTTGATGCCGACGTTCTGGTCTTCGTTGGCGCCGCTGATGTTGCCGCGGACCGCTTCGATGGCGCGGATCAGCGCGACACCGCCGCCCGGAACCACACCCTCTTCGACGGCTGCGCGGGTCGCGTGCAGCGCATCTTCGACGCGGGCTTTCTTCTCTTTCATCTCGACTTCGGTGGCGGCGCCAACCTTGATGACGGCAACGCCGCCAGCCAGCTTGGCCACGCGTTCCTGCAGCTTCTCGCGGTCGTAGTCCGACGTGGTGTTGTCGAGCTGGACGCGGATCTCCTTGACGCGCGCTTCGATGTCACCGGCATTGCCGGCGCCGTCGACGATCGTGGTGTTGTCCTTGTCGATCGAGACGCGCTTGGCGCGGCCCAGATGCTCCAGCGAAGCGCCTTCCAGTTCGAGGCCCACTTCTTCGGAGATGACGGTGGCGCCGGTCAGGATCGCGATGTCCTGCAGCATCGCCTTGCGACGATCGCCGAAGCCCGGTGCCTTGACGGCAGCGACCTTGATGATGCCGCGAATGGTGTTGACGACCAGCGTCGCCAGCGCTTCGCCTTCGACGTCTTCGGCGACGATGACCAGCGGACGCGAAGCCTTGGCTACCTGCTCCAGCAGCGGCAGCAGGTCGCGGATCGACGAGATTTTCTTGTCGACCAGCAGGATGAACGGATCGTCCAGCTCGACGATCATCTTGTCCTGCTTGTTGATGAAGTAGGGCGACAGGTAGCCGCGGTCGAACTGCATGCCTTCGACGACGTCGAGTTCGTTTTCGAGACCCGAACCTTCCTCGACGGTGATGACGCCTTCTTTACCGACTTTTTCCATCGCGTTGGCGATGATCTGGCCGATGTTCTCGTCGCTGTTGGCGGAGATGGTGCCGACCTGCGCGATCGACTTGGAGTCGGCGCACGGGGTAGAGAGCTTCTTGACTTCTTCGACGGCGGCGGCAACGGCTTTGTCGATGCCGCGCTTCAGGTCCATCGGGTTGGAGCCGGCGGCGACCGACTTCAGACCTTCGACGACGATGGCCTGTGCCAGTACGGTCGCGGTGG
The DNA here is from genome assembly GCA_964515735.1 of uncultured Verrucomicrobiaceae bacterium. Taxonomy (GTDB): domain Bacteria; phylum Pseudomonadota; class Gammaproteobacteria; order Pseudomonadales; family CAMLJR01; genus CAMLJR01. The sequence goes on from CAZEVP010000164.1 coordinate 3,410, forward strand.
TGGTGCCGTCACCGGCGGTGTCGGAGGCTTTCGAAGCAACTTCTTTAACCAGTTGCGCGCCCATGTTTTCGAACTTGTCTTTCAGCTCGATCTCTTTGGCGACGGAGACGCCGTCCTTGGTGACGGTCGGGGCGCCGAACGACTTGTCGAGCACGACGTTGCGGCCTTTCGGGCCCAGCGTCACTTTCACCGCGTCGGCCAGGATGTTGACACCCTTGACCATCTTCTGACGCGCGGAATCGCCGAATTTCACATCTTTAGCTGCCATGATCTCGTTTCCTCTGTACTTGAGCGTTGAAGGTCGATGCGCGGGGTATCGATCAGTTCTCGATGACGCCGAAGATTTCGCCTTCGGTCAGGATGATCAGCTCCTGGCCGTCGACCTTCACGTTGTTGCCGGAATACTGGCCGAACAGCACGCTGTCGCCGACCTTCAGGCTCAGCGGACGCACTTCGCCGTTGTCGAGCAGCTTGCCCGGGCCGACGGCGACGACTTCGCCCTGATTCGGCTTCTCTTTGGCCGAACCCGGCAGCAGGATGCCGCCAGCGGTCTTCTCTTCTTCTTCCTTGCGACGAACAACGATACGGTCGTTCAAAGGACGAATTTTCAT
>CAZEVP010000165.1:0-3996 GCA_964515735.1 uncultured Verrucomicrobiaceae bacterium
ACATCTCCGCCACCGCGCGCGCGCTCGGCATGCACCGGCGCACGCTGCAGCGCAAGCTGCAGAAGCGCCCGGTGCGGCAGTGACGCCACCTCACTTGCGATGACGCAACCGATCGCGCGTCGCGGTCCGTTATAGTCCCGCCCGGGCAAACAACGATAGTCCCGCCCGGGCATGTAACAGCCCCGCCCGGGCGCGCAGTCCGCTTCGCACACGCCGACCCGCAAGGAGACCCGTATGGCACAGAACGGCGACAACCGCGCCGACTGGCACGCACTGCCTGCCGAAGCCGCGCTGGCGCAGCTGCACAGCACGCCGCAGGGCCTCAGTGAAGCCGACGCACAACGCCGCCTCGCGCAGCACGGCCGCAACGAACTGCCGCCGCCGCCGCGCCGCCATCCGCTGCTACGCCTGCTGGCGCAGTTCAACAACGCGCTGATCCTGTTCCTGCTCTCCGCCGCCGTCGTCGCCGCGCTGCTCGATCACCTGATCGACGCCGCCGTCATCGTCTGCGTCGTCGTCGTCAACGCCGTCGTCGGCTTCGTGCAGGAAGGGCGCGCCGAGCAGGCGCTGTCGGCGCTGCGCGCGATGCTGGCGCCGAACGCGCGCGTGCTGCGCGACGGCCAGCGCCGCGAGATTCCGGTCGCCGAACTGGTACCGGGCGACATCGCCCTGCTCGAAGCCGGCGACCGCGTGCCGGCCGACCTGCGGCTGATCCGCGCGCGCGGCCTGCTGATCGACGAAGCGATCCTGACCGGCGAATCGGTCGCCGCCGAAAAGAACGAGGCCGCCGTCGCCGGCAACGCCGCGCTCGGCGACCGCAGCGGCATGGCCTTCTCCGGCACGCTGATCGCCGCCGGCCAGGGCGTCGGCGTGGTGGTCGGCACCGGCCTGCACACCGAGATCGGCCACATCAGCAAACTGCTCGGCAGCGTCGAGACGCTGACCACACCGCTGCTGCGCCAGATCGACCGCTTCGGCCGCCGCTTCGCGCTGGTGGCGTTCGCCAGCGCCGCGCTGTTACTGCTGTTCGCCGTCTTCGCGCGCGACTACAGCTGGATCGACGCGCTGATCGTCGTCGTCGCGCTCGCGGTCGGCGTGGTGCCGGAAAGCCTGCCGGCGGTGCTGACGATCACGCTGGCGATCGGCGTGCGGCGGATGGCGACACGCCACGCCATCGTGCGCCAGCTGCCGGCGGTGGAGACGCTCGGCGCCACCACCGTGATCTGCTCCGACAAGACCGGCACGCTGACGCGCAACGAGATGACGGTGCGCCGCCTCGTCACCGCGACCGGCGAAATCACCATCGACGGTGCCGGCTACGCACCGCATGGCGCGCTGACGCCGGCACCCGACGCGGTGGCGACACAGCTGATTCGCGCCGGCACGCTGTGCAACGACGCGCAGTTGCATCAGCGCGACGACGGCTGGGTGGTCGACGGCGACCCGATGGAGGGCGCACTACTGACGCTGGCGCTCAAATCCGGCGCCGCGCCCGATACGCTGCGCACGCAGCAGCCGCGCCACGACGAGATTCCGTTCGACGCGCAGCACCGTTTCATGGCGACGCTGCACGACGGCAATGGCAACGCCGTGCTGTTCGTCAAGGGCGCACCGGAGCGCGTGCTGGCGATGAGCCGCGCGCAGCTCGGTGCCGATAACAGCGAACTACCGCTCGACACCGACTATTGGGAAGCGGCGATCGCACGCGCCGCCGGCAATGGCGAGCGCGTACTCGGCTTCGCGCTGCGCCGGCTCGATGCCACACTGGCACGGCTCGGCTTCGATGCCGTCGCCGACCTGACCTTCCTCGGCATCGCCGGCTTCATCGACCCGCCGCGCAGCGAAGCGATCGACGCCGTCGCCGAGTGTCGCGACGCCGGCATCGCCGTCAAGATGATCACCGGCGACCACGCCGCCACCGCCGCCGCCATCGCCGTCCAGCTCGGGCTGACGCAGAAACCCGAAGTGGTGACCGGCGCCGTGCTCGACGCCACCGACGACGCCGACCTGCCGGCGCTGGCCGAGCGCGCCACCGTGTTCGCGCGCACCAGCCCCGAGCACAAGCTGCGCGTCGTGCGCGCGCTGCAATCGCGCGGCGAAGTGGTGGCGATGACCGGCGATGGCGTCAACGACGCGCCCTCACTGAAACAGGCCGACATCGGCATCGCGATGGGACGCAAGGGCACCGAGGCGGCCAAGGAGGCATCGCGGATGGTGCTGACCGACGACAACTTCGCCTCGATCGTCGCCGCCGTGCACGAGGGCCGAACCGTCTACGACAACATCCGCAAGGTGGTGGCGTGGACACTGCCGACCAACGGCGGCGAAGTGCTCTGCATCATCATCGCACTGCTACTCGGCATGACGTTGCCGATGACAGCGGTACACATCCTGTGGATCAACCTGGTGCTGACCGTCACGCTCGGCCTGTCGCTGGCGTTCGAACCGCCCGAGCCCGGCGTCATGGCGCGCCCGCCGCGCTCGCCGAAGTCGGCGCTGATCAGCCCGCACATGCTGTGGCGCATCGCGCTGGTATCGCTGCTGTTCACCGCCGGCGCGTTCGGCATCTTCGAGTGGGCGCTGCAGCGCGGCCACGACGTCGCCACCGCGCGCACGATGGTGGTCAACACCCTCTGCGTGATGGAGATTTTCTACCTGTTCAACGTGCGCTATCTGCACACCACCTCGTTCACGCTGCGCGGCCTGCTCGGCACCCCGGCCGTGCTGTGGGCGGTCGCTACCGTCACCGCCGCGCAACTGCTGTTCACCTACACGCCGTGGATGCAGCGGCTGTTCGACACCCGGCCGGTGCCGCTTACCGATGGCCTGGTCATCATCGGTATCGGTGTCGTGCTGATGGTGGTGTTGGAAATTGAGAAGGTGTTGTTAAGGCGGTTTCGGGTGTTCAGTGATTGCTGATGACGGCTATAAGACCGTACTGTGGTTCCACATTCTTGTCTGGTGTGCAGATTGAAACACGCTCACATGGCAAGGGCTGGGATGATCAAGTGTTGCACCTCATGCAGGCGCGTGGATTGAAACCCGAACGTGCAGGGCGGGCCGGAGCTGGCCGCCATGTCGCGCCTCCAGGCGCGTGGATTGAAACAACCCGGCGCGGCGGGACGTGCTGCGGCGCGCGCGGTCGCGCCTCATGCAGGCGCATGGATTGAAACATCCGCCGAGGTGTCTGGACCAGCTGGTATCGCGGTCACGCCTCTCACAGGTACGTGGATTGAAACTCGTTGAGTTTGACGATCGCATCGACTAGATCGGGCCGCGCCTCTTGCAGGCGCGTGGATTGAAACTCGGCGATGGTGTCGGCGGTATCGCGCGCCGTCAGTCGCGCCTCATGCAGACGCGTGGATTGAAACTTCCCGAAGCGAGCAGGAACCAACTTACCCTTGCTGTCGCGCCTCTCGCAGGCGCATGGATTGAAACATCCGCCGAGGTGTCTGGACCAGCTGGTATCGCGGTCACGCCTCTCGCAGGTACGTGGATTGAAACGAGCCTTTCTGGTGTGTCAGCCCCGTGTGTGCGTCGCTCCTCTCGCGCGGGAGCGTGGATTGAAACGATTGGATGCAGATCATCCGAAAACGGGCTGGTGGTTGTGACTCATATGCGGGCCTGTAGATTGAATCTCTAGGACTTCGATCACACCGTCGTGACGCTTGGTTCTCGCTTCACTGCCGTGTGGATTGAAACTCGGTACCGGAGCTGGTCGGGGGGGAAGCCTAGCCGCCAAGCGATTACTATCGACAGCCGTTTCAATCCACGTGCCGGTGTAAGGCACGGCACCTCAATCGAGTCGAGCCTGACATCCATCGTGCTTTTTCAATCCACTAGCCTGTATGAAGGCTCAACCGTATCGACAGCGATCAGGATAACTGATCTGCCTGTTTCAACCCGCGCGCCTGTGAGAGGCGCGACCGGAAATTTCGCAGACACGCCAACCCATCCAGTACAGGTTTCAATCCACGCGCCTGCATGAGGCGCGAC
>CAZEVP010000166.1:0-3945 GCA_964515735.1 uncultured Verrucomicrobiaceae bacterium
GCACCAACACCGAGCTGCAGCGGATGCTGGTGCGCGACGCCGGCTTCATGAAGGGTGGTGTGAACATCCACTACCTCGAAAAGCTGCTGAAACCCTAGGGAACGGCCGGAGAGAACCGATGCCCTGGCAGCAACTGATTTTCGACAGTTCGCGCGACCGGGCGCCGGCACTGGAAGAGGCGCTGCTCGACTGCGGCGCGCTGTCGGTGACGCTGCAGGACAGCGCCGACGAGCCGGTGCTGGAGCCCGGCGTCGGCGAGCGGCCGTTGTGGAGCGAGACCCGCGTCGTCGCACTGTTCGATGCCGATGCCGACATCGACACCGCGCTCGACGACCTGGCGATCGGCCTCGGCTGCCTGCGCGATCAGCTGCCGGCCCATCGGCTCGAAGCGCTCGACGACCAGCCGTGGGAGCGCGCCTGGATGGACCAGTTCCAGCCGATGCGCTTCGGCCGGCGGCTGTGGGTCTGCCCGAGCTGGAGCGAGGTCGATGAGCCGGGCGCCGTCGTGCTGCAGCTCGACCCCGGCCTCGCCTTCGGCACCGGCACCCACCCGACCACGGCGCTCTGCCTCGAATGGCTCGACAGCCAGCCGCTGGCCGGGCTGACCGTGCTCGACTACGGCTGCGGCTCCGGCATCCTCGCCATCGCCGCGCTGCTGCTCGGCGCCGAACGCGCGATCGGCGTCGACAACGACCCGCAGGCCCTGCTCGCCACCCGCGACAACGCCGAGCGCAATGGTCTGGCGGGAGAGCGACTGCTCACTTACCTGCCCAACGAATGCCCCGATGGGCTGCGCGCCGACATCACTGTCGCCAACATCCTGGCCGGGCCGCTGCAGCAGCTGGCGCCGCGACTGCTGGCGCTGACGGCGCCGGGCGGCCACATCGCGCTCTCCGGCATCCTCGCCGAGCAAGCGGCTGCGGTGCGCGACGCCTATGCACCGCACTGCGACCTGCAGCCGACGCTGCAGCGCGACGAGTGGGTGCGCATCGACGGCATCCGCCGCTGAAGCCGCAGGCGGGTCACCGCCCGATTTTGAGAGACAACTTCACAAAGCCACGACAAGCGGGTGAAATGTCAGCCGGATTGGCGAAGCCGTCGGCTACACTTTCGCCGTTTCGGGCGAATCGCCGCTCCCGGCGATTCGCCCCTCCGCCCCCAACCCGCTGGCCCGCGATCGAACACGCATGGACTACCGCATCACCCAATGCCCGCGCTGCGGCACCTCGTTCCGGGTCACGGAAGCCCACCTGGCGGTTGCCGCCGGCGCCGTGCGCTGCGGCTCCTGCCTGCACATCTTCAACGCCCGCGAGCACTGGGTCGAAGAGCAGACGGCCGAAGACGACGAGCAGGAACAGGTGCTGCTCGACGACGAGGCGCTGGAGCAGCAGGTGCTGGCGGCCAACGGCCCCGACGACGAGCCGGTCGACGACGACGGCGAGATGCGCTACGGCGACGAGAACGATGACGACCTGCTGTTCAGCGATGACCCGAGCGAGCAGGAGCCGGTCTTCTTCACCAGCGACGACGACCGCCTGCTGTTCGTCGAGGAACCGACCAGCGAACAGACGCTGACACCGACGCCGATCACCGATGCCGGCGCGCTGTCGCCCGACTTCCTCGACGCCACCGGCTGGACGCCGGAACCGAAGATTCAACTCGACCAGCCGGCCTTCGACGACGAACCCGAACACCACGACGATTCGTGGGCAGAGGGGCTGCTGGTCGACGACACGGAAACGGAAGAAGAGGAGCACGCGCGGACGCCGGCGCCGGCGTCCGACCCGCTGTTCGACGAATTCGACGACATCCTCGCCAGCGCCCCGCTCGCCATCGACGAGGACGACGACCTCGGCGAGCCGGAGCGGCCGGAACCGCAACGCGACACCGACGACTGGACGCCGGCAGGCGACGACCCGTTCGACGTGCGCCCGGCCGCGACCGACCGGGAGCTGCAGCTGTCGGCCGAATTCCTCTCCCTCGGCGAACTCGGCCGCAGCGCCAGCCGCGACAGCACCGGCATCGCCGACGGCTCCAACCTGTCGCCGGAGTGGCAGCGCGTGCTCGGCAGCGACGACGTGCTCGACACCCCCACCGCGGCGCAATCCGACGAACCGCTGCGCGCCGACGAACGCATCGGCGACGACGGCGCCCCCCCCGGCCGCGGCCGCCAGCTGCTCGGCAGCTTCGAACCGGAACCGCTGCAGCTGCACCGTTTCGTGCGCGAACCGCGCTGGCCGAAGGTGCTGTGGGCACTCGGGCTGCTGGCGGGCGTGGTGCTGCTGGTCGGCCAGTACCTCTACTTCAACTTCCCGGTACTGGCGCGCGGCGAACAGCGGCCGCTGATGGCGCAGCTGTGCGGCCTCGTCGGCTGCACGCTGCCGCCGCAGCACGATCTGGCGGCGATCCGCACCAGCAGCCTGATCGTGCGCAGCCACCCGACGCAGCGCGGCGCGCTGGCGGTCGACGCCATCCTGACCAACACCGCATCGTTCCGGCAGCCGTACCCGAACCTGCTGCTGCAGTTCACCGACATCAACGGCGAGGCGGTGGCCGGCGGCATCTTCAGCGCCGATGACTATCTCGGCGGCGAACTGGCCGGCGATGCGCAGATGCCCATTCAGCAGCAGATACACATCGAACTGGTCATCGCCGACCCCGGCCAGCGCGCGCAGAACTACCAACTGAGCGTGGTACCGCCGCAACAGCCGTAGCGGCGCCGAACGCTGCCGCGTGCGCCGCCCACGCAGCGGCGCGCCATCAGTTCCCTCGCGGTTAACGCTGAAAATCCGCTGTTTTTCGCGGTGCGGATGTTGTCGTGCGCACTCGCCATACGCTGTTCAATTCTTGAACGCAAGACTTTAACCCCCCCTCCCCCGCGGGTATGATTGCGCCCTCTTTTTGCCGGCCCGCCCGCCCAGCGCGCCGACACTCCTGCACCACCCGTGGTTCTTCGGAAACAACAGCTTCATCGGAAATTGCCGTGCTCGCGATCGGTCCGTATCTGCTCAGCAGTCGTGTCGTGCTCGCGCCCATGGCGGGCGTGACCGACCGCCCGTTCCGGCAACTGTGCCGCCGCTTCGGCGCCGGCCTCGCGGTGTCGGAGATGGTGACCAGCGACACCGGACTGTGGTCGAGCCGCAAGTCGAGCACGCGGCTCGACCTGCGCGGTGAACGCGGGCCGGTGTCGGTGCAGATCGCCGGCAGCGATCCGCAGCAGATGGCGAACGCCGCGCGCGCCTGCGTCGATGCCGGCGCGCAGATCGTCGACATCAACATGGGCTGCCCGGCCAAGAAGGTCTGCAGCCGTGCCGCCGGTTCCGCGCTGCTGCGCGACGAGGTGCTGGTACGGCAGATCCTCGACGCGGTGGTGGCGGCGGTCGAGGTGCCGGTGACGCTGAAGATCCGCACCGGCTGGTCGCACGACGAGCGCAACGGCGTCGCCATCGCGCGCATCGCCGAACGCTGCGGCATCCGCGCGCTGGCGGTGCACGGCCGCACCCGCGCCTGCAAATTCGAGGGCAGCGCCGAATACGACACCATCGCCACGATCAAGACGGCGGTGTCGATTCCGGTGCTGGCCAACGGCGACATCGATTCGCCGCAGAAAGCCGCCGCGGTGCTGGCCCACACCGGTGCCGACGGCGTCATGATCGGTCGCGCCGCGCAGGGACAGCCGTGGCTGTGCGGGCAGATCGACCACTACCTGGCGCGCGGCGAACTGCTGCCGCCGCCGGATGCGCTGCAGCGCCGCGCCATCGCGCGCGAGCACCTCGCCGCGCTGCACGCCTTCTACGGCGAGGAACAGGGCGTGCGCATCGCCCGCAAACAGATCGGCTGGTACCTGGACGCCCTGCGCGATGGCCGCGAGGCCCGGCGTCACTTCAACCAGCTGACCGACACCACCGCGCAGTGCGCGGCGCTCGAGCGGATCGACTTCGCCGA
>CAZEVP010000167.1:0-3868 GCA_964515735.1 uncultured Verrucomicrobiaceae bacterium
GGGGATAGCGGAGATCAGTGCGGGTTCTGCGCCTTGATTTCCTGAACCTGCGACAGCGGTATTTCCAGCCGGCCGGCGATTTCCTCTTCGGCCATCTCGCGGCGCAGCATCTTCAGCACGGCCTGCCGGATGCTTTCTGTACGGCCTCCTCCCTGACGGTAGCGATGTAGCTGCTCATGGCGTGTCCTCCTGCGGGTAGCGCTGTTCGCATGTTTGCGATTTTATTTGGTGCCGTATCCCCTATCGCCAGCATTGAGCCACATCCGCGCCCACAGCCGAAGCACCGCGTTCGCCGGTTCCATCGAGCGTCAGGTTGGCGCAGCCCGTATCGCGTGCCGCCTGCATGCCCTGCGGTGTTGCCGTCAGCTCGTAACCGCCATCACCGTCGGCAACGGTCAGCTCGTAGAGACCGTTCGGCGAGGTGGTCGACAGGCCAAGGTCAGCGATGTCGTCGTCATCAGTCACATAGCGGTTGGTCTGGGCGAAGAAGCGCTCCTGACGCGCTGCCGCGTCGTTCAGCAGCGCGATTCCCTCCGTGCGGTTGCTGCGCGTCACGTACTGCTGATAGCTCGGGATCGCGAACGCGGCCAGCACACCGACGATCACCACCGCGATCATGATTTCGATCAGCGTGAAGCCGGCCACCCGCCGCCGCATGACAACACTCATCTCAGTGCTCCTGGATTCTGTACGCAAAGTTAGTCATTGGGGACAACCCGCCAGTTCTGCCGCCCGGTGTCATCGTTACCCGAGCTGAATATCCGCTCCAGACCATTGGTATCGACGATATGGCTGCCGATCGGCGTGAAGCCACCGGCCGGCGACTGATAGCCACTGCCCACTACCTTCGAGCCATCGCTCAGCGTGATGGCATCACCCATGTTCACGTATCCGTCGTTATCGAGGTCGAACACATTGAACGCGGTTCTGCCACCCGTGCGCGGATCGATACCGTAAGTGAAGCCTGTCAGGCCGCCGGTACATGAATCGACAGCTGGTGTGCGTGTAGAGAACAGCAGCACTTTTCCGCGCGGGTACATTTCGTCGACGACACGTTCGCCTTCGATATCACCATCCACGGCCAGATCCAGATACCAGCCCATCTTGCTGCCAACCGTGGCGCTGAACTTCCAGTCGACCGGCGTGTTGCTGAGTACCCGTGCCCTGGTAATACCGGCAAAAGGAGCTTCAACCTCCACCTCAAACCCCTGCTCCTGCAGATCGCTCCTCCCCAACGTCGGTGTCGTCGCTGCCGTCTCTCCACGTGTCTGCTTGTCCCAGATGCCGTACAGCGTCTGCATATCGCCGGTGGAGGTCTTGTCGGCCAGCGTGAAGTAACGCCCGGTACCGAACATGACGATATAGCCTGTGGCGCTCGGATGGCGAACCAGCGATGGCGGTGCGGTGATCGGCTGTGCCTTGTCACTGCCATCCTTCGCCACATAAAGCGGACTACCGCCGAAAGAGACCTTGAAGGTCGACGCATTGTCCGGTGTCGCCGCCGGCGTCAACGGATTCGCCCGCCCGGTGTTGATCAGGTCGAAGCGCCACAGATTCCCCTTCAGATCGCCGGCGTAGACATATTCGGCAAAACCATCGCTGTTGTTGTCGGCGACGCGAACACTGGAAAGCCCGTTGTTCACCGCATTATCACCACTGGTTGCGACCGGCAATTTGCGAATGAGCTGGCCGGTGGCAATGTCGATCAGCAGCAACACCGCACGCCCACTGGCGCTGTCGTAACCGTTGCCGGTCACCACCGCCCACTGGCCGCTGTGCAGCCGCGCCAGCGTTGGTTTCGGGAAGCTGTAGCCCATGTCGCTGACGGTCTCCGTGCCCTGCAGGTCATCGCCCTCGTTGAATTCCCACAGCAGCGCGATATTGTCGGGGTCAGTCACGTCGAGCGCGAACAGCGCCTTGCCACCGGCACCCAGTGTGCCCACCAGCACCGTGCGCCATGCGTTGTTGATGTAGACATCGCGCACCACCGGCGTACCATCGACAAAGAACTGGTGCAGCCCACCCTCCTCGTTGTAATCGGGGCTGGTCAGCTTGTTCAGATTCTGGATGACGGCGGACGGCACGAATGCAAACTTCTCTTCACCGCTCGCCATGTCGAAGGCGTGCAACATGCCGTCGTTGGCACCGACGTAGATACGCCCCTCGCGATCCAGCTGATCGGCGATGAACGCCCCGTAATCGCCCACGTCGCCGTCGATCCGGTCGGCGAGATAGTCGAGATACATCGCGCCCTTGACCACTACCGGGCTGGAACCGAGGATGTCGCCGAGCAGCGAATCGCGCGGCCGGTAACTGGTATCGGCGCCGGTCACGAAGTCCAGCCGGCGCTGCCCCTCCGTGACATCGTCGTTATCGACCAGTTCGCCATTCGCATCCACCACCGGCAACACCCCCGGGTTGTCCGGGTCGGATGCCAGCACCTGCTGCAGGTTGACTCCGCCAAAGACGCCGTTGGTACCGCGTGCGCGCAGGTTGCTCCAGGTGAACGGCACCAGACCATTGCCACTGCTATTGGTCATTCTGATGACGCGATTGGCCGGACTTGGCATCCGTTTGGATGCATCCCAACCAGCACCGGTCAGATCGGCGTTGTTGGTGACCTTGATCACGTCACCGCTCCAGGTCCTGACGTCGTAGCTGGTCTTGTAAATGGCCCGACTGTTGTCAACGGCGTCGGCACTGAACGATACCACCACCGCAGGGCTGGTCACCGAACTAGTGCGCTGCACGATGCTCTCGAAGGCACGCGCCAGCCGCTCCTTCAGCGTCAGCGCGTTGGTAACGAGGAAGTAGTTGTCGGGCGTACCCTCGACCGTGTCGGCAGCACGATCGGGAATACCGTACTTGGCCGCGTACCAGAGTGGGTCGTTCAGCAGGCCGGCACCAGCGACGCCGGATGCCTCGAAAGTGCGCGAGGCCTGCAACGGCAACCCGGTACACTTGGATGGCATCGGTGTCGTATCGCAGAAGCCGGGTAGCTCTCCGGCCGGGGTATTGAGTTTGTAAGCGACATCAGCGCCCCCCCGATCCTTGACCTCCAGGTAGATACCATCTGCCGTCGTACCGGAGATGACATAACCCATGTATTGATCGATGCCACCCGCCGCATACTCGGAATCGATATCGATCTGCAGCCGGTTGTCCGCGGTCACGGATAAGGTGTAGCGCGCGATCGCATCCATGTCATGGTCGGCACCCTGCTCGACATCCTCGTAGTTGATGCTGAATTCGGCATACGGCCGGCCATCATTGACCGTCAGATCGATGTCACTGGCACCGGTATTGGCGATCCTGGTGACGTAGTAATCGACGATCTGGTCGGTCGGCTGGAAATTGCTGGTCGCGCTGATGCTGCTGCCACCAACCGACTTGGCGAACGGCACCACCGTCACCGTGCTGTTTCCTACCGGAAACTCGATCTTCGGCAACGGTGAGGCCAGCGCCACCGCATAGGTCATCACCTTATTGTCGCCACTGATGGCGTTCTCGGCTCCGAACTTGGCCACACCGGCCGAGTAGTAGGTACCCTGTTTGGTGGGCTCCTCCGGCGACAGGCCTCGTGATCTTGAAAGCCCATTGATGGTCTTGACCGTGGGGGCACCGTCCGCCTTGGCATCAGTCAGACCATATTGTGACTCGCCGATGAAATAGGAGTTGCCATCAATGCCCTCGGCCGCCCCGATCGCATCGGTTTCGGTCGCAACGTTTAGCGATGTCAACGACGCCGGGTCGCTCGTGCTGTTGAATGAGGACGCCCAACGGCTGCCGGGCAGCTTGTAGTCATAGGACGGATTGATATCGCTGATGACGGTCATGACCGGCTTCGAGCACTGCTTGTAACCACCAC
>CAZEVP010000168.1:0-3853 GCA_964515735.1 uncultured Verrucomicrobiaceae bacterium
AGGATCGCGAGGTTGACGATCCCCTCGCGACCGCCCAGCCATTTGTCCAGCGTACCGTTCATTGTCATTACCTCGATCGAAATGTTTCGTTACGGCTCCGCGCGCGCCGGTTACTTGCGCACGCGGATCGAGAACAGCCCTTCCGGACGCATCATCAGGATCACGATGACGGTCAGCAGCGTCAGCACCTTCGCCATCGAGCCGCTGAGGAAGAATTCGAGGATCGCCTGTGCCTGCGCGATCGAGAACGCCGAGGCGAAGGTTCCGATCAGGCTGCCGGCGCCGCCGAACACGACGACGAGGAAGGTGTCGACGATGTAGAGCGAACCGGAAGTCGGTCCGGTCGACGCGATCGTCGTGAACGCCGCGCCGGCGACACCGGCGATGCCGCAGCCGAGCGCGAAGGTGACGCGATCGACCTTGGCCGTGTTGATGCCGACGGCGCCGGCCATCACGCGGTTCTGCGTCGTCGCGCGCACTTTCAGCCCCCAGCGCGAGCGGAACAGGAACAGGAAGACACCGATCGACAGCACGATCGCCAGACCGAGCACGAACAGGCCGTTGATCGGAATGTCGATCGTCTCGGTCGGCTGCCACGAACCCATCAGCCAGTCCGGCAGCGTCGCGCTGACCTCGCGTGCGCCGAACGCCGAGCGGAAGATCTGCTGCATGATCAGCGACAGCCCCCACGTCGCCAGCAGTGTGTCGAGCGGCCGTTTGTATAAATGCCGGATCATGCCGAGCTCGACCAGAAAGCCGACCGCGAACGCGATCAGGAACGAGGCGATGATGGCGAATATGAAGTAGTAGGGAACGAAGGCCGGCGCATACTCGGTGGCGAAGTGCGACATGAACACCGTCGTGTAGGCGCCGATGGTAAGAAACTCGCCATGCGCCATGTTGATGACGCCCATCTGCCCGAAGATGATCGCCATGCCGAGCGCCATCAACAGGAACACCGAGAACAGGCTGATACCGCTGAACGCCTGCATCGTGATGATGCTCATCAGCTCCGACATTGAATATTCCATCGCCTCTCTCCCAATCGCCGTCCGGGACGGCATCTGTCACGACATCGACCGCATTTCGGAACCCGTTCAAGGCTGGATGCGACAACCGCTCGACACCCAGCATTCAACCGGCTCGCCCGCACTGCCGCCTGAGCGACGGCAGTGCGGGTTTTCAACTCACTGGTAGCCTTTCGGGAACGGATCGGGTTCGATCAGATCGGACTCGAAGATCACCTTGGCCTGACCGTTCTTCTGCCATTCGCCGATGCGGGTCTTGCTCCACAGGTGATGGTTCTCGTGCAGCTTGACGTAGCCTTCCGGCGCCGTGGTCAGCTCGAGGCCGGGCGAGGCCGCGACCACCTTGTCGACGTCGAACGATCCGGCTTTCTCGACCGCCGCTTTCCACAGCCACGGGCCGAGATAGGCGGCCTGCGTGACGTCGCCGATGACGGAGTCATTGCCCCACTTCTTCTTGAACGCTTCGACGAAGGCCTTGTTGTTGGGGTTGTCGAGCGACTGGAAGTACTTCATCGACGAGTAGAGACCTTCGACGTTCTCGCCACCGATACCGAGCACTTCATCCTCGGTGACCGACAGCGTCAGCATCGGCTGCTTCTTGAAGGTCAGGCCGGCCGCGTTGAGCTGCTTGAACCAGGCGACGTTGGAACCGCCAACGACGGCGCCGAATACCAGATCGGGTTTGCGCAGCTTGATCTTGTTGATCAGCGAACCGAAGTTGGTGGAACCGAGCGCGTAGTACTCCTCGCCGACGACCTTGCCCTGCAACACGTTCTCGATGTGCTTGCGGGCGATCTTCATCGACGTGCGCGGCCAGATGTAATCGGAGCCGACCAGATAGAAGGTCTTGGCACCGAGCGTCTTGTGCGCCCAGTCGAGGCCGGCGAGGATCTGCTGCGTCGCCTCCTGGCCGGTGTAGATGACGTTCTTCGACTGTTCGAGTCCTTCATAGAAGGTCGGGTAGTAGAGCAGCCCGTTCTCCTTCTCGAACACCGGCAGCACCGCCTTGCGCGAGGCCGACGTCCAGCAGCCGAACACCGCCGCGACCTTGTCGTTGACCAGCAGCTTGCGCGACTTCTCGGCGAAGGTCGGCCAGTCGGAGGCGCCGTCCTCCTGAATCACCTTGATCTTGCGACCGAGGATGCCGCCCATCGCGTTGATCTGTTCGATCGCCAGCTTCTCGGCTTCGACCGAACCGGTCTCCGAGATCGCCATCGTACCTGTCACCGAATGCAGGATGCCGACCGTCACTTCAGTGTCGGTCACGGCGAGGCCGGTGGTGTTGATGGCCGCCGTCGGGTAGTCGGCGGCCGATGCTGCACCGGCACCGAGCAGTGCCGATGCACTCAGTACCAGAGCCGCGGCAAGGCGGCCCTTTTTCTGTTTTCCCCAGAAACCTTTGTCGCTCATCGCTTTCACTCCCCATCGAGGCATTTAACGCGGAGATTGTTCTCGGCGCGCCGATGGGGAGAGAGCAAGCGTCATGCCAGCACGTGAACACGCAGCGATTTCTAACGAATCAAATCAATGGCAACGCAACCGCCGGCACTCGCTTTCAGGTGGTCCGGCCACTTCAGTTCGGTATTTCCACACGACGGAAAACAGAGGCGTCGTCTTGCAGCAGCCGGTATCGGCCGGGCACAGGCATGGGGCACGGAGCGGATGGCGCTGCGCCCTTTTAAAGAGCATCGATCCGTTCGTGCCCTGTTGCATGGCACCCCGAACCCGATCACGACCTGCGATGAACGCGCGGCAGCTGCACAGCGAACCTTTATATACAGATGCATCAATGATCACGGCGCATCGCTTCCTCGCCATTCCGGCGATGCTGGCACGCTCCATGCTGAATGTCCGTTGCTGCAAAGCATTCCGCATTCAGCCGACACTCTCCGGCTCGCCGAACGGCATCTGTCGGACAAGAGGCGCGGCCGAGTGACGAACCCTTCGCTGATGTGACGCCGACACGGGAGAGCGCCATGGCCGATACCCTGATAAAGATCGATCTTTCGAAAGCGCCGGAAGAAAACCCCTGCATCCACAACCGCTGGCACCCGGACATTCCGATCATCGCGTGGGTGAAGCCGGGCGCTGATTTCGTCGTCGAGTGCTTCGACTGGACCGGCGGACAGATCAAGAATGACAACAACGCCGACGACGTGCGCGACGTCGACCTGACCAAGGTGCATTACCTCTCTGGCCCGATTGGTGTCGAAGGCGCCGAGCCGGGCGACCTGCTGGTGGTCGACATTCTCGACATCGGCACGCTGAAGGAGTCGGACTGGGGCTTCAACGGTTTCTTCGCGAAGGAGAACGGCGGCGGCTTTCTGACCGAGCACTTCCCCGACGCGCGCAAATCGATCTGGGAGTTCAAGGGTATCAACGCCTGGTCGCGTCACATTCCGGGCGTCGAGTTCGCCGGCATCATGCACCCGGGGCTGATCGGCTGCCTGCCATCGAAAGAGTTGCTCGACACCTGGAACAAGCGCGAGCTGGCGCTGCTCGCCACCGATCCGGAGCGCGTGCCGCCGCTGGCCTGCCCGCCACATGCCGAAACCGCACACATGGGCGGCATGAAACCGGAAGCGGCAAAAGCAGCGGCAGCCGAGGCGGCGCGCACGGTGCCACCGCGCGAACACGGCGGCAACTGCGACATCAAGGATCTGACGCGCGGCTCGAAAGTCTATTTCCCGGTCTACGTGAAGGGCGGCGGTCTGTCGATGGGCGACCTGCACTTCTCGCAGGGCGACGGCGAGATCACCTTCTGCGGCGCCATCGAGATGGCCGGCTGGATTCACATCCGCGTCGACATCATCAAGGACGGCGTC
>CAZEVP010000169.1:0-3839 GCA_964515735.1 uncultured Verrucomicrobiaceae bacterium
ACGGCGACCAGATGGCCGTGCACGTGCCGCTGACGCTGGAAGCCCAGCTCGAAGCACGCGCGCTGATGATGTCGACCAACAACATCCTGTCGCCGGCCAACGGCGAGCCGATCATCGTGCCGTCGCAGGACGTCGTACTCGGTCTGTACTGGATGACCCGCGCCCGCGTCAACGCGCCGGGTGAAGGCATGGTGTTCGCCAACCCGGAAGAGGTGCACCGTGCCTATGAGGCGCAGCGCGCCCACCTGCAGGCGCGCGTCAAGTGCCGCCTGCGCCAGGTCACCTTCGACGAGGAGACCGGCGAGCGTCACGACGTCACCCGGCTGGTCGAGACCACCGTCGGCCGCGTGCTGCTGTGGCGCATCGTGCCGGAGGGTCTCGAGTTCGATCTGGTCAACCAGCCGATGACCAAGAAGGCGATCTCGCGCGTGCTGAACCAGTGCTATCGCCGCGTCGGTCTGAAGGCGACGGTCATCTTCGCCGACCAGCTGATGTACACCGGTTTCGAATACTCGACCCGCTCCGGCGCGTCGATCGGCGTCAACGACTTCGAGATTCCGGCCAAGAAGGCCGAGATCATCCGCAGCGCCGAAACCGAGGTGAAGGAGATCGAGCAGCAGTACGCCTCCGGTCTCGTCACTCAGGGCGAGAAGTACAACAAGGTCATCGACATCTGGTCGCGCGCCAACGACCTGGTTTCGAAGTCGATGATGGAAGGCCTGTCGACCGAGGCCGTCACCAACAAGAAGGGTGAAGAGGAGCGGCAGCCGTCGTTCAACTCGGTGTTCATGTACGCCGACTCCGGCGCACGGGGCTCGCCGGCGCAGATCCGTCAGCTGGCCGGTATGCGCGGCCTGATGGCGAAGCCGGACGGCTCGATCATCGAAACGCCGATCACCGCGAACTTCCGCGAGGGTCTGTCGGTTCTGCAGTACTTCATCTCGACCCACGGCGCGCGTAAAGGTCTGGCCGATACCGCACTGAAGACCGCGAACTCGGGTTACCTGACCCGCCGTCTGGTCGACGTGGCGCAGGATCTGGTCATCACCGACCGTGATTGCGGCGCCGACTTCGGCCTGCTGCTGACGCCGGTCATCGCCGGTGGCGACATCATCGAGACGCTCGGCGATCGCGTGCTCGGCCGTATCGTTGCGCGCGATGTCGTGCGTGGCGACAGCGACGAGGTACTGCTGCCGGCCGGCACGATGATCGACGAGAAACTGGTTGCCCAGCTCGAGCAGATGGGTATCGACGAGATCGAAGTGCGCTCGCCGATCACCTGTAAAACCCGCTATGGCGTCTGCTCGATGTGCTACGGCCGCGATCTGGCGCGTGGCCATCTGGTCAATACCGGCGAGGCGGTCGGCGTCATCGCCGCACAGTCGATCGGCGAGCCCGGCACACAGCTGACGATGCGCACCTTCCACATCGGCGGTGCGGCATCGCGGGCGACGGCGGCCGACAGCGTTCAGGTCAAGGCCGACGGTGAGGTGCGCCTGCACAACCTGAAGCTGGCACAGCGCGACGACGGCACCGCGGTGGCCGTCTCCCGCTCCGGCGAGGTGGCGATCGCCGACGCCTCGGGCCGCGAGCGCGAGCGCTACAAGCTGCCGTACGGTGCACTGCTGAAGGTTGCCGATCGCAGCAAGGTCAAGGCCGGCCAGATCGTCGCGACCTGGGATCCGCACACCCACCCGATCATCACCGAGGTGGCGGGTCGCGTGAAGCTCTCCGGCATGGAAGAGGGCATCACGATCAAGCGCCAGACCGACGAACTGACCGGTCTGACCAGCATCTCGGTCATCGATCCGGCCGAGCGCCCGGCTGCCGGCAAGGACATGCGTCCGGCCGTGACGCTGGTCGATGACAAAGGCAATGAGCTGTGTCTGGCGGGCACCAACGTGCCGGCGCACTACTTCCTGCCGGCCAACTCGATCATCGGCCTGGAAGACGGCTCGACGGTCAAGGTCGGTGACGTCATCGCGCGTATCCCGCAGGAGACGTCGAAGACCCGCGACATCACCGGTGGTCTGCCGCGCGTCGCCGACCTGTTCGAGGCGCGCAAACCGAAAGAGCCGGCGATCCTCGCCGAGATCTCCGGCACCGTCAGCTTCGGCAAGGAGACCAAGGGCAAGCGCCGTCTGGTCATCACGCCGACCGACGGTTCGCTGCTGGCGGACGGCTCCGACCACTACGAAGTGCTGATTCCGAAGTGGCGCACGCTGACGGTGTTCGAGGGTGAGCAGGTCGAGAAGGGCGAGGTGGTGTCGGAAGGCCCGCTGAACCCGCACGACATCCTGCGCCTGAAGGGGATCGAGGAGCTGGCGAAGTACATCGTCAACGAGATCCAGGACGTCTACCGTCTGCAGGGCGTCAAGATCAACGACAAGCACATCGAGACCATCGTGCGGCAGATGCTGCGCAAGGTCGACATCGTCGCCGCCGGCGACTCGTCGATGATCAAGGGCGAGCAGGTCGAATACGTCCGTGCGCTGGAAGAGAACGAGGTGATGGTGAAGGAGGAGAAGGTGCCGGCGACCGTCGAGCGCGTGCTGCTCGGTATCACCAAGGCCTCGCTGGCGACCGAGTCGTTCATTTCGGCGGCCTCGTTCCAGGAGACCACCCGCGTGCTGACCGAGGCTGCCGTCACCGGCAAGCGCGACTACCTGCGTGGCCTGAAGGAGAACGTCGTCGTTGGCCGTCTGATCCCGGCCGGCACCGGTCTGACCTATCACGCCGAGCGCAAGCGCAAGCGCGATCTGGATGCAGGTCGTCAGGGCGTTTCGGCGATGGATGTCGAGGCCGCACTGACCGAGGCGCTGAAGGACAGCGTCTGAAGCAGGGCGAGGGGCTGGCGCGGTTTGCGTCAGCCCCATGTTGACGTGGTGGGGGCGCCTCTTTAAAATCCGCGCTCCCTGAAATAGGCAGAGTCCGCGCGGCGATTGTGGCGCGGTTCGGAACGGCCTTCGATGACGTCCATGCGTGGCAGTCGAAGGCGTTTTATTTTGGAGTTCAGTTAATGGCAACAATCAACCAGTTGGTCCGCAAGCCGCGGAAGCGCCCGGTCGAGAAGAGCGACGTACCGGCGCTGCAGGGCTGCCCCCAACGCCGCGGTGTCTGCACCCGCGTCTACACCACGACGCCGAAAAAGCCGAACTCGGCTCTGCGCAAGGTGTGCCGTGTGCGCCTGACCAACGGTTACGAGGTGAGTTCCTACATCGGTGGCGAAGGCCACAACCTGCAGGAACACAGCGTCGTGCTGATCCGCGGTGGCCGGGTCAAGGATCTGCCGGGTGTGCGTTATCACACCGTTCGCGGCAGCCTCGACACCTCCGGTGTCAACAACCGCAAGCAGGCTCGCTCCAAGTACGGTACCAAACGTCCGAAGTCGTGATGTCACGGCCGCGTCATGTCGGCGCGGCAGCATATCGAATTCAGTTTCATCAACCTCGAGTAAGGCCGGAGTGCTGCGCCGTTGAACGGGCCACTTCCGGAGTTACCTGAAGAGAAGGGTATATAGCCATGCCAAGAAGACGCGTTGCAGCCAAACGCGATGTCCTGCCCGATCCGAAATTCGGCAGCGTCAGACTCGCCAAATTCATGAACCACGTCATGGTCAGCGGCAAGAAAGCCGTGGCCGAGCGCATCGTCTATGGTGCTCTCGACATCGTCCAGAAGCGTGTCAACAAAGACCCGCTGGAAGTGTTCGAAGCGGCACTCGACGCCATTGCGCCGATGGTCGAGGTCAAATCCCGCCGTGTCGGTGGTGCCACCTATCAGGTGCCGGTCGAAGTGCGCCCGGCGCGCCGCGCCGCGCTGGCCATGCGCTGGCTGGTGGA
>CAZEVP010000170.1:0-3806 GCA_964515735.1 uncultured Verrucomicrobiaceae bacterium
CTGCAGAACCAGCGCATCGTCGTGCGCGATGCCGGCGCGCGGCTGACGCTGATGGAGAACGAGCGCTGGGCCGAGCCGCTCGATCAGGGCATCCAGCGCGCGCTGCTGCAGAACCTGCAGACGCTGACCGACACCAAACTGCGCAACTTCCCGTGGCGCCAGCGCGCGACACCGAACTACGCGGTGCGCATCGACGTGCTCGACCTCGACCGGCTGGCCGACGGCACCGCGCGGCTCGAAGTGATCTGGTACGTCGAGGATCTGAAAGCGGGCAGGATGGAGCGCTCGCGGCGCGAGCTGTTCACGACGGCGACCGCCGACCGCAGCGCCGCAGCACTGAGCGCGGCCTACAGCGAGCTGGTGCTGCAGCTGGCGCAGCGCGTCGCCCGGGCATTGGCCGCCGAGGCGGCCGGGGGCTGAACCCCGGCGCCCGTTCGCGATCCACCGCGCGTCGCTCACGTGCCGGCGCACGATCGTGAACCAACGCTCAGCGCGCCGGCAGCTCGCGCAGCAACCGCTCGACCAGCCGGTTGATCAGCGCCGGTGCCACCTTCTCGCCATCGCCCGGCGCGACTGTCTCCGCACTGCCCCACCAGACCAGCCTGCGCGTCGCCGCATCGCGCAGGCTGACGTGCAGCGCAATGCGTTCGGCGACATCGACGACCGGGTGGCGATGAATGGCGCCACCGCCGGCCGGCGTCGGATCCATGTCGACCATTCTCGCCATCTCGTCGCCCGGTGACACCGCGCCGGCTCCGCGCGGCTCGATACGGCGCGACCAGCGATAGTCGATCAGCAGATCGGGCTCGGCACCGGCCGCCGCCAGCGTATAGCCGCGCGCGGCCAACCCTTTCCCGACCGCCTTGCGCACGCTGCGCTCCAGCGCGCGCAGATCGTCGCCACTGCGCGCATCGAGCGGCGGCGATGCCCACGCCAGTGCACGGTAGTTCGCCGGCGTGAAATCGGCCGCCGGGTGCGTCTCGACCTCGATGCCGCCACAGCCCGACAGCAGCATCGACAACACCGCCACACCGATACCGAACGCCCGCCTGCTCCCCGTCCATCCACACGCTTCATTGCGCATCGCAATTCCCTCCGCGCCGAGTCCGTCACCACCTTAACGCATCGGCATCCATCGCGCCGTCGGCGCATCGTTGCGATGACGAAGGGGTCGATTACACTGCCGCCATCCCCTCGCTGGAGCATCCGCATGGATCCGACCCGCCTGATCGCGCATCGCGGCTGGCAGCGCCGCTTTCCGGAGAACACCATCCCCGCGTTGCAGGGCGCGCTCGACGCCGGCGCGCACAACGTCGAGATCGACGTGCAGCTCTCTGCCGACAGGCAGCCCATGCTGTTCCACGACCTGACGCTGCGCCGCCTGTGCCGGCAGCGCGGCGCAATCCATCGCTACAGCCGCGACCAGCTGCGCGCCTTCTCGGCCTATGAGCCCGACCGTTTCGGCGACCGCTTCCTCGGCACGCCGATCGCCCACCTCGACGAGGTCGTCGCACTGCTGCAGCGCTTCCCGCAGGCGCATCTGTTCCTCGAACTGAAACGGCTCGCCGTGCAGGCGTTCGACGTTGCGACGGTCTGCAATGCGGTGGCGCCGGCCGTTACCGCACTCGGCGCGCGCTGCACCGTCATCAGTTTCGACCTCGGCGTGCTGCGCGAGGCCGCCGCACGCGGCTGGCGCGTCGGTCCGGTGCTGGATCGCTGGAAACAGATCGACGCGCCGGAGATCGCGGCGCTGAATCCGGTCGTCGTCTTTGCCGACGTGCAGCAGCTGCCGGCCGGCGACCTGTCGACACTGCGCTGGCCGCTGGCCGTCTACGAGGTCGATCAGCCCGAACGGGTGCGCGCACTGTGGGCGCGCGGCGTGCAGTTCGTGGAGAGCTTCGCCGTCGGCGAACTGCTCGGGGCCGGTTGATTTTCCGATGGCACTCGACGACACGACCTTCGACATCGCCGTGATCGGCGGCGGCATTCACGGCGCCGGCTGCGCGCAGGCGGCCGCGGCGGCCGGCTATCGCGCGCTGCTGATCGAGCGCAACGACTGGGCGGCGGAGACCTCGCACTATTCGTCGAAGCTGATCCACGGCGGCCTGCGCTATCTGGAGAGCGCGCAGTTCCGCCTCGTCTACCACGCGCTGCAGGAGCGCTCTCGACTGCTGAAGAACGCGCCGTCGCTGGTGCATGCGGTGCCGTTCTACATTCCGGTCTATCGCGACACGCGGCGGCGGCCATGGCAGCTGCGCCTCGGTCTTGCGCTGTATGCGCTGCTGACCGGCCTGCAGCCACTGGCGCGTTTTCGCCAGCTGCCGCGCGCCGACTGGAAGGCGATTCCGGGCCTGCGCGGCGACGGCCTGCAGGCGGTGTTCCAGTACTGGGACGCGCAGACCGACGACGCCGCGCTGACCCGCGCCGTGGTCGCGTCGGCACAGCGGCTCGGCGCGCATTGCAGCGCGCACAGCGAACTGCTTTCCGCGCACGCCGACGGCGACGGTTTCTCGCTGCGCCTGCGGATCGGCGAGCGCGACATCGACTGTCGCAGCCGCGCGCTGATCAATGCCGGTGGGCCGTGGGTCGGCGACATCGCGCGACGCTGCGGTGCGACACCGCTGCCGTTCAGCCTGGTCAAGGGCAGTCACATTCTGCTGCCTGCGAGCGAGTTACCCGGCATCCTCTATCTCGAAGCACCGCGCGACAGCCGCGCCGTGTTCGTCATGCCGTGGCGCGGCGTGACGCTGGTCGGCACCACCGAGATCGAAGTCGACACGCCCCATGTCAGCGCCAGCGCGGAGGAGATCGACTATCTGCTGGAGACGGTCGCCCACTACCTGCCACAGCAGCCGCGCGAACTGCTGGACAGTTTCGCCGGCGTGCGCGTGCTGCCGCGCTCCGCCGAGCGGCCGTTCAGCCGCCCGCGCGAGGCCGTCTTGCAGCGCGATGGCAATCTGCTGTCGATCTATGGCGGCAAGCTGACCACCTATCGGCATATTGCAGAGCAGGCGATCGATGAGCTGCGACCCGTGTTGGGGGCTGGTCGTCACGCGCGAATCGACACGGCAACGCTCGGGCTCGATGGCAGCTGAAACCGCGCCTCGTGCGGGCGCGGTGCCGTGCATTTCTCCGGGACACGCAAAAACGTGCATCCATGCACAGGCTCGGGTGTCGCCATCCTTGGCGACACCCGGTCCCGGAGAAATGCACGGCACCGCACCTGCCAATGGCATCGCGAGATTTCCGGCAAAACCCATGAGAGCAAAACCCGCTTTTTCTGAACTGGCACTGCCGCTGGAGCGCCTTCCCCCACGCGGCGCCGCACCGCCACCCAAACCACAACAGCACACCCAAGCAACTAGACTGGCGTACCAGCAACGCAAAGAAACAGGAAGCCACGATGCAGGAAGTCAACGACCTGGCACTGCTGATCGACTCGCAGGTACCGATCATCGCGCTCGAAACGCACGACGAGCCGCGCGCGCTGCAGCTGCTGACGCGGGTCGCCGTGCAGCGCCAGCTCGGCTACTACTGCTGGTCGATCACCGAGGGACTGAACCGGCTCGGCTTCGGTGAAGACCCGCGCCCGACGCAGGAGCCCGAATCGCCGGCCGACGTGCTGCGTACGATCCGCCGTCACGCGCAGCCATCGCTGTACGCGCTGTGCGATTTCCACCCGTACCTGCCGAACCAGCCCGAGCACGTGCGGCTGCTGAAAGAGATCGCCATCGCCTATCCGCAGCGGCGCCACACCATCGTGCTGATCAGCCACGAGCTGGAGATACCGCCGGAACTGAAGCGCT
>CAZEVP010000171.1:0-3745 GCA_964515735.1 uncultured Verrucomicrobiaceae bacterium
GGCGAAAACACCCTCACCATCGACTGCGACGTGATCCAGGCGGACGGCGGCACCCGCACCGCGGCGATCACCGGCGCCGGTGTCGCGATCGCCGATGCGCTGGCGGTGATGACCAGCCGCGGCATGATCAGCGGCAATCCGCTGAAGCAGCTGGTGGCGGCGGTATCGGTCGGCATCTACGAGGGGCAGCCGGTGCTCGACCTCGACTACGCCGAGGACTCGAAGGCCGAGACCGACATGAATGTGGTGATGACCGAGCACGGCGGCTTCATCGAGATCCAGGGCACCGCCGAGGGCGAGCCGTTCGCTGGCGGCGATCTTGAGGCGATGCTGGCGCTGGCGCGCAAGGGCATCGGCGAGCTGATCCAGCGACAGCGCGAGGCGCTGGCTGGCTGAGATCGACAGCCACAAAAAACCCGGCTTGCGCCGGGTTTTTTGTTTGAGCTCGCGATTAGAGCTCGTAGTCGTAATCCATGATCACCGGCGCGTGCTGGCCGAACTGCTGGCTCTTGTAGGTGACACCGTACTCGACGGTGTTGCGCAGACCACCCGATACCACCTGGTAGTCGACGCGCCAGCCGTTGCTGTCGCGCTCGCCATCCGGCCACCAGGTGAACTCGTCGGCGTCGTCGTTGACGGCGCGGAAGGCGTCGACATAGCCGAGCTCGCTGAACAGCCGGTCCATCCACTGCTGCTCCTCCGGCAGATTGCCGGAGACATCGCGGTTGCGGGTCGGATCCTGCACATCCTGCTGCCGGTGCGCGATCCCCCAGTTGCCGCAGATGATGAATTCGCGGCGCTTGTTGCGCACCTTGTTCAGGTGCGCCTGATAGAGCTCGAAGAAGCGCATCTTGCGCTGCTGCAACTTGACGTCCTTCGGCCAGGCGTTCGGCGCCAGCAGGCAGCCGACGCTGATGCGGTCGAAATCGGCCTGGATGTAGCGGCCTTCGGCGTCGAACTCGGCGAAACCGAGGCCGGTCATGATCGCCTTCGGCAACGCGCGGCAGTAGATCGCCACGCCGTTCTCGTCCGGCTCGGCGGAGTCGTAGAAATAGGCGTTGTAGCCGTCGGGGAAGAAGACGGGGTCCTGCAGCCGGTACTCCTGCACGCCGAGGTTCTGCACGCAGATCAGGTCGGCATCCTGATCCAGCGCCCAGTCGAAAAAGCCCCGCTTGGCGGCATCCTTAATGGAGTCCGCGCAAAAGCTGATGATACGCATAGCTGCACCACGGAAATATGAGCCGACAATGATAGCCGAGCGGGCGCGGCGGCGCGAAGCGCCGGCGTCCCGGCTGCGCTAGAATTGCCGGCCACTACCGCCCGGATCGCCGCCCATGCAGAGCCACCAGCAGCGCTTCATCGAACTGGCCGTCGCCCGTCAGGTGCTCGGCTTCGGTGAGTTCACGCTGAAATCAGGGCGCATCAGCCCCTACTTCTTCAACGCCGGCAAGTTCAGCTCCGGCCGCGCGCTGCTCGAACTGGGGCGCTGCTACGCCGAGACGCTGGTGGCGCAGGGCGCGCAGTTCGATCTGCTGTTCGGCCCCGCCTACAAGGGCATTCCGCTGGCCGCCGCCACCGCCTGCGCGCTGGCCGAGCGTTTCGACCGCGACGTGCCGTTCACCTACAACCGCAAGGAGGCGAAGGATCACGGCGAGGGCGGCACGCTGGTCGGCGCGCCGCTGCGCGGCCGCGTCATGATCGTCGACGACGTCATCACCGCCGGCACCGCGGTGCGCGAGGTGGTCGAGATCATCCGCGCCCACGGCGCCGAGCCGGCCGGTGTCGTCATCGGCCTGAACCGGCAGGAGCGCGGCAAGGGCTCGCTGTCGGCGATCCAGGAGGTCGAGCGCGACTACGGCCTGCCGGTCTACAGCATCATCGCGCTGGAGGACATCGTCGCCTGGCTGCAGACGCAGGGCGACGACGACCTGCTGGCGCGCGTGCGCGCCTATCGCGCCGAGTACGGCATCTGACCCGCCCACTCACCCACCGCCGACGCCAATAACCATGAATACACGTCGCACCAGAGCCCGCATCCGCCACGGCGCCCTCGCGCTGGCGCTGACACTGCTCGCCGTCGAGGTCGGCCTGGCCGCCGAACAGCCGCGCAAGGGGCAGCTGCTCTACCGCTACCGCGACAATCGCGGCGTGATGTCGATCGACGACCACGTGCCGCCGGAGTTCATCAAGAACGGTTACCAGGTGATCACCCGCGACGGCCGCGTCATCGAGGAGGTCGGCCCGCAGCTCAGCGGTGAAGCGGCCGCGCGCGCGCACGCCGCCGCCAGCGAAGCCAAACGGATACGGGAGTGGGACGAATCGCTGCTGCGCCGCTACAGCACCGTCGCCGACATCGAAGCGGCGCGCGAGCGCGCGCTGCGCGAGTTCGACATCCGCATCTCGATCCTGAACAGCAACCTGCAGTCGGTGAAGGGGCAGATCGAGCGCGAACAGGCGCGCGCCGCCGACATCGAGCGGCGCGGGCAGCAGGTGCCGACGGATCTGGCCAGATCGATCGACGATCTGCGCGGCGAGATCGCCGTGACCGAGGAGACGATCGCGCTGCGCAAGCGCGAGCGCGACGAGGTCTACGCCAGCTTCCAGCGCGACATCGAGCGTTTCCAGTCGTTGAAGGATGTGATCGAGGCGCGCCGTCGCGGCTACGGCGGCGGCTGATTCAATGGCCGGCGGCCTCGGCGCCGCCGCGCAGCATCGGCGTCGGGCGGAAGAAACCGTCCATCAGCAGCGGCCACTGCTCCGGCCACGCCTCGGTCGGGCGCCGCTTGAACCCGCTGCGAACGAACTGCGCGATGCGCCCCTCGGCGGCGGCCAGCAGCAGGTTGGCGCTGGCGGAGACGGTCAGCGTCGTGCGCAACCCCTCGCGCAGCTCGGCCTCGCGCAGCGTCTGTTTCAACTGGGTTTCGATACGGTCGTAGAGCTGCGCCACGCGCGTGCGCAGCCGCTCGGTCTCGCCGGTCAGCGCGTCGCCGCTGAGCAGCCGGCTGATGCCGGGGTTGCGCTCGGCGAACGCCAGCAGCAGGCCGAGGATCTTCTCGCACTGCCCCGCCGCCGTCGCCTCCTCGGACTGGATCAGCGCGATGCGGCTGAACAGCGTCTCCTCGATGAACTCGATCAGCCCCTCGAACATCTTCGACTTGCTCGGGAAGTGGCGATAGAGCGCCGCCTCGGAGACACCGACGGCGCGCGCCAGCCCCGCCGTCGTGATGCGCTCGCCGGGGCTGGCTTCGAGCATCTGCGCCAACGCTTCGAGAATCTGCTGGCGGCGCGGGCTCTTCTTGATCATGGCGGGGTTCTCAACGGGCGCGATGACGGGCACTGACGGTCAGCTCGCACCAGCATGACCGGTGACTGCCGCAGGGGCGCCCGGTCGTTCATCTCTGTGCGCGATGGTGGCGACGCCATTCGATGACGGCGAACGACGCCAAAACGGACTCAATCGTAGACGCAGCCCCGGGGGGCTTCAACCTCGCCGGCGGACGCCGGTCGCAGCGAACGCGACCGCTCGTCGGATCGCGGCGGCTGGCGATGCGATCAGCCGCGGCGGTTGGTGATGAGCGTACCGACCCCTTCGTGGGTGAAGATTTCGAGCAGCACCGCGTGCGGCACACGACCGTCGATGATGTGGGCGCTGGTGACGCCGCCCTTGACCGCGTCGAGCGCGCACTGGATTTTCGGCAGCATGCCGCCGTAGATGGTGCCGTCGGCGATCAGCTCGTCCACCTGC
>CAZEVP010000172.1:0-3629 GCA_964515735.1 uncultured Verrucomicrobiaceae bacterium
ACCAGAACACCCAGCGCGTGCTGGAGCACCTGCACACGCTGTGGGGCTTCGACGTCCATCTCGATTCGCTGCAGGATGGCCAGGTGGTCGAGAGCTTCCACTTCCCGCCGCAGGACGAGGATCAGCGCGAACGCGCCTGACGGTGCCGGCCTGCCGCTATAATCGCCGCCGTCTCTTTTCGGGTACGGTGGCGATACCAACATGAAGTGCTATCTGGTCGGCGGCGCGGTGCGCGACAGACTGCTGGGTTACCCCTTCAGCGAGCGCGACTGGGTCGTCGTCGGCGCCACGCCGGACGACATGCTGCGTGCCGGCTTTCGCCCGGTCGGCCGAGACTTCCCGGTCTTCATCCACCCCGACAGCGGCGAGGAGTACGCGCTGGCGCGTACCGAGCGCAAGCGCGGACACGGCTACCACGGCTTCGTGTTCCACACCGATACCAACGTGACGCTGGAGCAGGATCTGGCGCGTCGCGACCTGACCATCAACGCCATCGCCGAGACCGACAGCGGCGAGCTGGTCGACCCCTACGGCGGGCGCGACGACCTCGAACGCAAACTGCTGCGCCATGTGTCGCCGGCCTTCGCCGAAGACCCGCTGCGCGTGCTGCGTGTCGCCCGCTTCGCCGCGCGCTACCACCATCTCGGCTTTCGTGTCGCCGACGAGACAGTGGCGCTGATGCGAACGATGGTGGCGAGCGGTGAGGTCGACCATTTGGTGCCGGAACGAATCTGGAAGGAGACCGAGCGCGCACTGCTCGAACGCAACCCGGAGATCTATTTCGACACGCTGACCGATGTCGGCGCGCTGGTGCGCATCAGCGGCGGCGCGCTCGTTGCGCTGTCGCTGCATGCCACTGATGCACTGCAGCGCGCCGCCGCCGCTAATTGTGACGGAGAGGTGCGCTTCGCGACGCTGCTGGCCGGTACCGACGACGCGCTCGTCGAGGCGCTGTGCCAACAATGGCGGGTGCCCAACAGCTACGCCGAACTGGCGCGACTCGCGCTCGCACCGCTGGCGCAGGCACTGCAGCTGGAGACGCCGGCACAGGCAATCGAACTGTTCGAGCGCTGCGATGCGCTGCGACGCCCCGACCGCTTCCGCCAGTTCATCGCACTGTGCGATGCCGAGGGTGCGCCGCCGGCGACACAGCGCCGGCTCGAACGCGCGCTCGACGCCGGCAGTGCCGTCACCGCGGCGGAACTGATCGCCGCCGGGCTGAAAGGTGAGCAACTCGGCGCCGCCCTGAAACAGAAACGGCGCGATGCGATCGCCGCCAGCTGGCAGTGACGAGACGATGAACGAACACGACAAAAAAGTGGTGCTGGTGACCGGCGCCAGCCAGCGTATCGGCGCAGCGATAGCCACCGCGCTGCACCGGCGCGGCCACCGCGTGCTGCTGCACTATCGCGGCAACGCCGCCGCGCTCGATCTTGCCGCGCGATTCAATCGCGAGCGCGCCGACTCGGCACTGGCGCTGCACGCCGACTTCGCCAGCGATGCCGACATCACGCGACTAGCCACTGAAGCACTGCGACCGTGGGGCCGGCTCGACGCGCTGGTCAACAACGCCTCCACCTACTTCCCGACACCGCTCGGCAGCGCCACGCCGGAACACTGGCATGACCTGTTCGACAGCAATGTGCGCGGCCCCTTCTTCCTGACTCAGGCGCTGCTGCCGGCGCTGCGCGCGCGGCGTGGTTGCGTCATCAACCTGCTCGATATCCACGCCGAAAAACCTGAACCGAACCATCCGCTCTACTGCATGGCGAAGGCGGCGCTGGCGATGATGACGAAAAGTCTGGCACTCGATCTGCGCGGCGAGGTGCGCGTCAACGGCATCGCGCCGGGGGCGATCCTGTGGCCGTCGCACGAAGAGCTCAATGAGGAAGAGAAGTCGGCACTGCTCGGCAGGATTCCGCAACACGCGCTCGGCACCCCCGAAGACATCGCTCGCACCGCACTGTTCCTGCTCGACGATGCGCCGTACATCAACGGCCAGATCATCGCCGTCGATGGCGGCCTCAGCCTGAGCTAGCGGAGAGATCGACGCCACGCCAGACGAACGGCACGCGCGCCAGCTGCTGCGAATGCGCAAAGGTGGCGCGCAGATCGGCACAACGCTGTCCGTTCACCGGGTGGCGCAGGTCAGGGGCGAGATCGGCCAGCGGCCACAGCACGTAGGCGCACTTGAGGATATCGCCGCGCGGCAGGCGCACGCCGTCGATCTCGCCGCACAACTCGCCATATAAAAGAATGTCAAGATCGAGCGAGCGGTCGCTGAACTTGGGCAGATTGCCCGGATGACCATTGGCGCGCTCGATCGCGTGCAGCGCCTTCGCCAACTCCCCGACCGGCAACGCCGTCTCCAGCGCAACGATCAGATTCAGAAACGGATCACCACGAAAGCCGATGGCGGCACTTTCGTAGACCGGCGACATGCGCAACACCGGATCGAGTGCGGCGAGCTGGTCGAGACCGGCGGCGATGTTGCGCTCGCGCTCGACATTGCTGCCGACGCCGATATAAACCGCCGTCACTGAGGGCGCACTCCGCGCTCGATCTCGACACCGACTTCGAGCGCCGCCGTGATGGCGGTCGGCTTCGCCAGCCGCAGCCGCAGCCACGGCACGCCGAACTCGCGCATCAGCAGCTGCGCGCATTGCTCGGCCAGCGTCTCCACCAGCAGGAACTGCTGTCCGCCGACGAACTGTTTCAGCCGCTCGCTGATGGCGTGGTAGTCGAGCGCGTCGTCGATCCGCTCGCTGGCTGCCGCGCGCGCGATGTCAGCCGCCATCTCGATATCGAACACGACGCCCTGGCGCACGCGGCGCTCCCAGTCGTAGATGCCGATGACGGTATCGATCTGCAGACCGCGAATGAAAACGGTGTCCACGATGGGCTCCTTCAGCCGTTCACGGCGACCGGCGGCAGCTCGGTCAGCGGCCAGCGCGCGCGCACCGGAAAGACGCCGTCGTCGCGCTGGCCGGCCAGCAGCCGCTGGCAGCCGGCATACGCGATCATCGCGCCGTTGTCGGTACAAAAGCGCGGCCGCGCGTAGAACACCTGCGCGCCGATCGCCGCCAGTTCACGCTGCAGCGCAGCGCGCAGCGCGCGGTTGGCGCTGACGCCGCCGGCCATCACCAGCGTGCGCAGGCCGGTCTGCTCCAGCGCGCGCCGGCACTTGATCACCAGCGTATCGACCACGGCCGCCTGGAACGAAGCGGCGACGTCGGCACGCGCCTGCTCGTCGAGCGCGCCGTTCGCCTCAAGGTCGCGAACCGCCGTCAGCACCGCCGTCTTGAGGCCGGAGAAACTGAAGTCGAGGCCGGGACGGTTGGTCATCGGCCGCGGAAACGGAAAGCGGGCGACGCCGCTCTCGGCCAGTTCGGCGAGGTGCGGCCCGCCCGGGTAGGGCAGGCCGAGCATCTTGGCGCATTTGTCGAAGGCCTCGCCGGCGGCGTCGTCGATCGATTCGCCCAGCAGCGTGTAGCGGCCGATGCCGGCCACCTCGACCAGCTGCGTGTGGCCGCCGGAGACCAGCAGCGCGACGAACGGCAGCGACGGCGGCGTCTCCTCCAGCATCGGCGCCAGCAGGTGCGCCTCCATGTGGTGAACGCCGAGCGCCG
>CAZEVP010000173.1:0-3605 GCA_964515735.1 uncultured Verrucomicrobiaceae bacterium
CGCGCACGCCGCGAGCAGAGCGTCACCGGCAACGGCCACCAGCTGGCGATGAGCGCCGCCAGCGCCGGCATGAGTCCGGCGGCGAAACTGAGCCATGAACTCGGCGGGCTGGCCGGGCTGCAACAGGTCAAGCAGCTCGACGCCGCGCTCGAACATGACGATGAACTCGCCGCCCATGCGGAGAAACTGCAGGCATTGCACCAGCTGATCTGCGCTGGCCGCCGGCAGTTGCTGGTGGTCACCGAGAGCCACGATGCGCCGCGTCTCGACAGCGAGATCGGCGCCATCTGGCGCAGCACGACACTGGCCGGCAATGCGACGACGCTGACGCTGCCGCGCCAGCGCGACACCGTCAGAGAGTTGTGGCTGGCCAACACGCAGGTCAACTTCTGCGCCAAGGCCTACCCGACCGTGCCGGTCGATCACCCCGACGCGGCGGCGCTGACCGTGCTCGGCGGCTTCCTGCGCAACGGCTATCTGCACCGCGCCATCCGCGAACAGGGCGGTGCCTACGGCGGCGGCGCCGCGCAGGACTCCAACATCGGCGCGTTCCGCTTCTACTCGTATCGCGACCCGCGCCTGACCGAGACGCTGGCCGACTTCGACGCCTCCATCGACTGGCTGCTCGACGCCGACCACGATCCGGAGCAACTGGAACAGGCGATCCTCGGCGTCATCGGCAGCCTCGACAAACCGGGTTCACCGGCCGGCGAAGCCAAGAACGCCTTCCACAACGATCTGTTCGGGCGCACGCCGGAACAGCGCCGCCGCTTCCGCGCGCGCATTCTCGCGGTGACGCTCGACGACCTGAAGCGGGTGGCGAAAACCTATCTGCAACCGGAGCGCGCCAGCATCGCCGTGCTGACCAACGACGGCGGCCGCCAGAAGTACGAGGCGTCGGGGCTGCCGGCACTGGCGCAGCGCAGCGTCTGACACCGCGCCGACGCAACGGAACATCACCGACAAGGAGCGAAGCGATGCAACCGTTCACCACGCCCGACCTGTGCGACCAGTTTCCCGACGAAGTGCAGGTCGCCGAACCGCTGTTCACCAGCTTCGGCGGCCGCGCCGCGTTCGGCGGCGAGATCGTCACGGTCAAGTGTTTCGAGGACAACTCGAAAGTGAAGGAGCTGGTGGCGCGGGATGGCAGCGGCAAGGTGATCGTCGTCGACGGCGGCGGCTCACTGCGCCACGCGCTGCTCGGCGACATGCTGGCGGAAAAGGCGGCAAGCAATGGCTGGCAGGGACTGATCATCAACGGCTGCATCCGCGACGTCGACATTATCCGGCAGACACCACTCGGCGTGCATGCACTGCACGCCCATCCGTTGAAGACCGACAAACGCGGGCTAGGCGACGTCGACGTGCCGGTGCGCTTCGCCGGCGTCACGTTCGCGCCGGGCCACTTCGTCTACGCCGACAACAACGGCATCGTCGTCGCGGCGCGGGCGCTGGTCGATTTGTCGTAGCGTCGCTCTACCGGTCGTCGCCTGCCGCGCCGATACATATTCCATCGCGTGACGGCGTGCTACCGTAGGCCACCGTCATCGCATTCGGCGCTGGCGGCATTCGATTCGCGTCAGGAGGGTTGCACAGATGGGTATTCTCAGCTGGATCATTCTCGGACTGATCGCCGGTGCGCTGGCAAAGTGGCTGATGCCGGGGCGACAGGGCGGTGGCTGGATTCTGACGATGGCGCTCGGCATCATCGGTGCCTTCGTCGGTGGCTGGCTCGGCACGCTGGTCGGTTTCGGCTCCGTCACCGGCATCAACGTCGGCAGTATCGCCACCGCCGTCGTCGGCGCGCTGGTCGTGCTGTTCATCTACCAGGCGCTGAAGCGCAACGGCTGACAGGACAGCTTCCGCGATCGCAACGGCGGACCCGTCGGGTCCGCCTCACCACACTCCTCAGCCTCTCTCCCAGGCAACTTCGAGACGCTCGCTCTGCCGCGCGCCACCCGGTGGCCGGATCATCGACACCAGCAGTATCGACGCCAGAATCATGACACCGAAGACGACGAAGGCCGCCGTATAGCTGCCGGTGCGGTCGTGAATCTCTCCGACCGCCCGCACCGCCGCGATCGATGCCACCTTCATCGGAATCGTCATGATGCCCATGATCGCGCCGTAGCTGCCGGCGCCGAACAGCCACGCCATCATCGTCGTCCAGACCGGAAACACACCGCCGACGCCGATACCGAACAGCGTCGCCAGCGCCAGCAGCAGCCAGTACGACGGCAGCGTCACGTAGAGCAGCAACAGCACCGCATGGGCGATGGCAACGGCGAGAAAGACGAAGCGCAGGTCAACCTTGTCGGCCAGATAGCCGACCACCACCTTGCCGCCCATCGCCGACACCGTCATGCACGACGCGATCAGCGCCGCCGCCGCGACGTCGATACCGGCGTCCTGAAAATGCGGCACCTGCGACACCAGCAGCGCCTGATCGCTGGCGTAGAGCAGCGTGATGCCGATCGACAGCAGCCAGAAATTGCGGTTGCGGAACAGCTCGCCATAGGACCAGACGCCATCGCCTCGTTGCTCGCCGCGCGCGTCGCCGAGCGGCTTTCCGTCGGCGTCGAGAAACTCCTCGCGCCAACCCGACTCGCTGCCCGACGGGCGGTCGCGGATCAACAGCAGGCTCAGCAGCGGAATCAGCGCGGCGGCGATGATGCCGAACACCACCAGCGCAAAGCGCCAGCCGAAACCGCCGATCAGCAGCGCCGCCACCGGTGTGAAGATGAAGCCGCCCATCGACGTCGAGATCGCCAGAATGCCGAGCGCAGTGCCGCGCCGCCGCCCGAACCAGCGCACGACGACGGTATTGGCGGCCAGCGTGCCGCAAGCGGCGACGCCGAACGAGATCGGCGCGGCGATCAGCAGCAGCATCAACAGCGGCGAATCGGTGGCGGCGATGCCGAGCATGCCACCGCCGAACGACAGGCCGCCGAGCGCGATGATCAGGCGCGCCGAGATACGGTCGAGCAGGCGCCCGGCCAGCGGCGAGATCAGCGCCGCGCCGACCAGAAAGGCGATGTAGCCGTTATTGATTTCTGCGCGGCTGAGCCCGAGCTCCCGGCTGACCGGAATGACGAACAGACCGAAGATGTAGCCGGTGGTGCCGACCACGATCAGCGCGCAGACGAACATGCCGATGTGGGTCTTCCAGCCGGCGTAGAGACGGTCGATCACGGTGTTCACCTCGTCGTCTTATCGTTATCGGGCGATGTTCGCGAACGGGCGCGCGACCCTCATCGATGACGGCCGCGCCCGATGCGGTCAGGCATCTTCCTGCGACATCCACTGCACCAGCCGGTGCAGCGCGAACATGCCGTCGTGTGGCGAACCCATCACGTGCTTCGACGCCGAGCCGAGCCGCACCACCCGCTGCGCGCCCTGGTTGGCGAGCCGGTCGCGCAGCGCGACCTTGGCCGCCTCCGGATAGATGCCGATCGTCTGCGTCGCGACGTTGACGTAGCGCACCGCATCCTGCAGCGACGGAACATGCACGACATTGGCGGTCTTGTTGCCCGGGTGGAACGACACCGGTTCGTCGGTCAGCACCACCATGCCGCGACCATCGCCGCTGCCCCACACCTGCGCTT
>CAZEVP010000174.1:0-3604 GCA_964515735.1 uncultured Verrucomicrobiaceae bacterium
CGCTGGCGCACGCGCAGCGGGTCGAGCTGTACGGCTTCGGCGCCTCCAGCGCGGTGGCCTCGGATGCCCAGCACAAGCTGTTCCGGCTGCAGATTCCGAGCGCCGCCTACGCCGACCCGCACCTGCAGCACATGTCGGCGCTCTCCCTCGGCAGCGCCGATGTCGTCGTCGCCATCTCGCAGAGCGGTCGCACCCAGGCGCTGCTGGAGTCGCTGGCGCTGGCGCGGCGCTCCGGCGCGCAGATCATCGCGCTGGCGCCGGGCGACACGCCGGTGGCGCGCGCCGCCGATATCGCCATCGCCATTGATATAGAAGAAGAGACCGAGCGCTACACGCCGCTGCCGTCGCGCATCGCCCACATGGCGGTGTTCGACGTGCTGGCGGTCGGCGTCGCGCGGCTGAAGGGCCCCGCCATCGGCGAGCACCTGCGCCACCTGAACCGCGAGCTCGAAGGGCTGCGACGCGAACGCTGAGTCCCCTTCCCCTGTTTCAGACCTCCAGCATCAGACGCGGAAGCGCTGCACCAGCGCCTCCAGATCGTCGGCCATCCGCTGCAGCCGCGCGCCGGAGCCGGCGACGCGGTCGGTGTCGCGCGCCACGGTCTCGCTGTGGTCGCGGATCGACGACACGTTCGCCGCGATCTCCTGCGATACCGCGTGCTGCTGCTGCGTGGCGGTCGCGATCAGCTGGTTCATCTGGCTGATCTCGGCCAGCTCGGTGGTGATCGTGTTGAGCCGCTCGCGGTTGCGGTGGGTCTCGTCGACACACAGTTCGACGCTGCGCTGGCTCGACTGCATCATCGTCACCGCGGTGCGGCTGCCGGCCTGCAGCTGTTCGATCATCGCCCGGATCTCCTGCGTCGACTCCTGCGTGCGCTGCGCCAGCGAGCGCACCTCGTCGGCGACGACGGCGAAGCCGCGACCCTGCTCGCCGGCGCGCGCCGCCTCGATCGCCGCGTTCAGCGCCAGCAGGTTGGTCTGCTCGGCGATGCCGCGGATGACGTCGAGCACCGAGCCGATGCGGGCGCTGTCGTTGTCGAGCTCGCCGATGGTCTCGGCGGCGGCGCGGATCTGGCCGGCCAGCACGTCGATTTCGCGCGCCATCGCATCACCGGCGCTGCTGCCGTCACGCGCGTTGCCATCGGCGCGCGCCGCCGCCGCCGAGGCCTGCTCGGCATTGCCCGCCACTTCGCGCACCGCCGCCGACATCTGCTCGACCGCCGCCGCCACCTGCTCGGTCTCGCGGCGCTGGCGACCGGCGACATCCTGCAGCTCGCCGGTCAGCCCGCCCATGTCGCTGCCGGCAGCGTTGAGGCTGACCGCCGACTCGTGCACCTGCCGCACCAGCCGGCCGACGTCGGCCAGCACCGCGTTGAAGCCGGTGGCCACCGGTGTGGCGCGATCGACACGGCAGGTCAGGTCGACGGTGGCATCGCGGCTGATGTCGCGCGTCACCCGCATCAGCGCCTCGGCCTCGTCGGCCTCGGCCCGCGCGCGCACCGCCATCATGCAGAGCACGACGGTCTCGACCACGACATAGGCGGCATGCAGCAGGATCACCCACCAGTGGGCATCGCCATCGTGCAGCACGTGGACGCCGACCCCCTGCGTCTGCCAATGGAAGAACAGCAGGTGGTGGACGGCGATCACCGCCGCGGCAACCACCACCGGCAACCAGTCGCGGTAATAGACCAGCACCGCCAGCAGCACGAAGATGCCGAAGTGCATCTCGATCATGCCGCCCGCCTGGTGGATGTGCAGCGCGCTGAACACCATGAAGCCGACGGCGAAGGCGATCCGCGACAGCCGCGAACCCGGCACCAGCTGGCTGATCGCCGCCACCGCCGCCAGCGTGCCGCCACCCACCAGCAGCGCCAGCGCCCAGGTGCCGTGCCAGGCCGCCAGCCCCAGCGCGTACAGGAACAGCAACACCGAGATCGACAGCATGTAGAGATCGGAACGGCGGTACCACTGCTGGGCCGTCACCAGTTCGTTCGCGTTGAGATTCATGTCGAATCGCCTGTCGGGATGGATGGGGGCACCACGCGTCGGTACCGCGCGAAAACGCAGCCACCGGTCGGGCGCGCGTCGTCGAAGACGCGGCGGAGCGGGTCTGCCCCAGTATAGGAACTGCGCGGCCGGCGCGCCGGGAGGCCGGATCAGCCGGCGACGGTCTGCAGCGGGATGCGGCTGCCGCCGCGATAGGAGAGATCGCCGATCATGTCAGCCAGCGTGATGGTCGACAGCTGGCGCTGGATCAGGTCGTTGATGACGTGCCAGTTGCCGCGCTGCGCGCAGCTCGGCGTCAGGCTGCAGTGGGAGTCGTCGTGGGTGCACTCGGTCAGGCCGATCGGCCCTTCGATCGCCGCGATCAGCTCGGCGACGGTGATGCGGTCGGCGCCGCGGGCGAGCCGGTAGCCACCGCGCAGGCCCCGGCGCGAAGCGACCACGCCGCCGTCGACCAGCAGCTTCAGCAGCTTGCGCACGGTCGCCTCGGGCACGCCCGTTTCTCGAACGATGGCCTCGGTGGTAAGCTGCCCCGCCGCGCGCGCCAGACAGTCGGCGATCAGCAGACCGTAATCGGCCAGTTTTCCAATGCGCAGCATCACTTACCTCATTTATAGAGCGCGTCGACCGACCTTCCGGCCGGTCGCTGCAGGCCGGAGTCTATACCAAATCGGTATTGATTTTAATACCCGACCAAATTAGTATGCCTTCCCCTCTCCCGTGAGAGAGTTTGCAGCTGCGCCTACGGCGAACCGAAGAGTTCACGACGCGCCGCCCGGAGTCCGCCATGAGCAATTCGTCCGAATCCGCCACCCTCGACGCGCTGGTGCAGAGCGAGTACCAGCACGGCTTCGTCACCGACATCGAGGAGGACCGCATTCCGCCCGGCCTCAACGAGGACGTGGTACGGCTGATCTCATCGAAGAAGGGCGAGCCGGAGTTCATGACCGAGTGGCGGCTGAAGGCGTTCCGCCGCTGGCAGGAGATGGCGCTGCCGGAGTGGGCACAGCTCGACATCGCGCCGATCGACTTCCAGGCGATCGCCTACTACTCGGCGCCGAAATCGATGGCCGACGGCCCGAAGAGCCTCGACGAAGTCGACCCCGAACTGCTGCGCACCTACGAGAAGCTCGGCATCCCGCTGCACGAGCAGATGATGCTGGCCGGCGTCGCCGTCGACGCCGTGTTCGACTCGGTGTCGGTCGCCACCACCTTCAAGGAGACGCTGCACGAAGCCGGCGTCATCTTCTGCCCGATCTCCGAGGCGATCCACAAGCACCCTGAGCTGGTGAAGAAATACCTCGGCACCGTGGTGCCGCAGGGCGACAACTTCTACGCCGCGCTGAACAGCGCCGTCTTCTCCGACGGCTCGTTCGTCTACATCCCGCCGGGCGTGCGCTGCCCGCTGGAGCTGTCGACCTACTTCCGCATCAACGCCGCCAACACCGGCCAGTTCGAGCGCACGCTGATCGTCGCCGACAAGGGCAGCTACGTCTCCTACCTCGAAGGCTGCACGGCGCCGAAGCGCGACGAGAACCAGCTGCACGCCGCCGTGGTCGAGCTGGTCGCGCTCGACGATGCCGAGATCAAGTACTCGA
>CAZEVP010000175.1:0-3563 GCA_964515735.1 uncultured Verrucomicrobiaceae bacterium
CGCCGGTACCGGTACCGCGCCAGTCGGGATCGATCGCCAGATCGTGGATGTAGAAGCAGTCGGCCGCTGCCGGCAGCCGTTCGATGACCAGATCGAGCGCCGGCGGCGCATCGCTGGTCCACGGATGGGCGAACAGATAGCCGGCCGAACCGCGCTCGCTGTCGGCCAGCCAGCAGGTGGCCGGCGAGACGTCGAGCCGGCTGAGCAGCGCGCCGGCCGATTCGGGTTCGATGCTGTCGTAGCAGCGCGATTGAATCCGCAGTACGGCATCGATATCGTCGCGCCGCATCGGGCGGATGACATTCATCGGGCAATATCGATCGGCATCAGGCCCCACCGACCAGCTGCTGCAGGTCGCGATCGAACGTATCGGTATACAGACACTCGCGGCGCAGATGTTCGTAACGCCGCATCGGCTCGCGCAGCTCGGCGGCGACGATGCCGGCCGCGATGGCGCCGTCGAGCTGCTCGGCGAAATCGCGCCCGCTGACTTCGCCCTTGCGCGCGGCGCGGCGCAGCTTGTGCAGCGGCTCCTCGATCTCCAGCAGCAGCTTCCACGCCGCCTCGATGCGGCCGGCGGCGTCGTTCTCATCCTCGGTGCGATAGCAGCAGAAACCGAGCGCATCGCGCACGCGGCTCGGCGCCATGATCGCGGTGCCGAGCTGTCGCCGCAGCCGATCGCTCTCGTGCGACACCGGCAGGCCGAGCGGGAAGGCGAGCCGACGCAGCAGCGCGCCGAGCCAGCGCAGCGGGAAGTTGTCATAGAAACCGAGCAGCGCACGCTGCGCCTCGATGAAGCAGCGGCGCAGTGCGTACTCGGCGTGCTGATCGCTGATCTCGTCGGCCGGCAGCGTGGCGTGGTACTTCAGCACCGCACTGGCGATGAACAGCTGACTCAGCACATCGCCGAGCCGCGCCGACAGCATCTCACGCACCTTCAGCTTGCCGCCCATCACCAGCAGACCGACATCGGCGGTGACGGCGAGCACGGCGCTGAACCGGTCGATCAGCTGCAGCCACGGTTTGGCGAAGGCCGAGGCGTTGGTCGGTGCCTGTGCCAGCGCCGGCACCCAGCCGAGCGCGATCATGCGCAGGAAGCGGCTGCTGGTGTAGCCGATGTGCGAGAACAGCAACCGGTCGAATTTCCGGTCGGCCTCGCCGCCCTGCTCGGCCAGCACCTGGAACTCGTCGAACAGATAGGGATGGCATCGCATCGCCCCCTGCCCGAAGATCATCAGCGAGCGGGTCAGGATATTGGCCCCCTCGACCGTGATCGCCACCGGCACCGAGTGATAGGCCAGCGCGATCGG
Organism: uncultured Verrucomicrobiaceae bacterium; assembly: GCA_964515735.1. GTDB lineage: Bacteria > Pseudomonadota > Gammaproteobacteria > Pseudomonadales > CAMLJR01 > CAMLJR01. The sequence continues at coordinate 1,311 of CAZEVP010000175.1, forward strand.
GTTGCGCGGGCCGAGCTGAATGCCGCGGCCGCCCATGATGTCCATCGCGTTGTCGACCAGTTTGCGCATCATTTCGGTCGAGTGATATTTCGCGATCGCCGTCACCACCGACGGCGAGCCGTCGCCGAGCGAGCGCGTCACCCACTGTCGCATCGCCTCCAGCGTGTAGGCGAAGCCGGCGATCTCGGCGGTCGCCTCCTGCACCCCCTCGAAGCGGCCGATCGGCATATGGAACTGCTCGCGCACGCGCGCATAACCGCCGACCACGCGATAGCAGACCTTCGAGCTGGCCGTCGCCATCGCCGGCAGCGAGATGCCGCGACCAGCGCCGAGGCAGTGCATCAGCATGCGCCAGCCTTTGCCGGCCATCGCCGGGCCGCCGATGATCCAGTCAACCGGAATGAAGACGTCGGTGCCGCTGACCGGGCCGTTCATGAACGGCGCGCCGGGGTTGTGGCGCGGGCCGGTTTCGACGCCGGGATGACTGGCCGGAATCAGCGCGCAGGTGATGCCGTAGTCGCGCTTCGACGGATCGCCGAGCAGGCCGTCCGGGTCTTCCAGTTTGAAGGCGAGGCCGACCACGGTCGCGATCGGCGCCAGCGTGATCCAGCGCTTGGCGAACGAGAGACGAATGCCGAGCACCTCGCGCCCATCGAGTTCGCCGCGGCAGACGATGCCGATATCGGGAATCGCGCCGGCGTCGGAGCCGGCTTCCGGGCCGGTCAGGCCGAAGCATGGAATCTCCTCGCCGCGCGCCAGCCCCGGCAGCCAGCGCTGTTTCTGCTCGTCGGTGCCGAAGTGCATCAGCAGTTCGCCGGGGCCGAGCGAGTTCGGCACCATCGCCGACACCGCCGCGGTGATCGAGCGCGTCGCGATCTTGGTCATCACGCAGCTCTGCGCGAACGGCGAGAAGCCCTTGCCGCCATACTCGGGCGGAATGATCAGGCCGAAGAAACCTTTCTCTTTCAGGAACTGCCACGCCGCTTCCGGCAGGTCTTTCAGCTCGTGGTGGATCTGCCACTCGTCGAGCAGCGCGCACAGCTGCTCGACCTCATCGTTCAGGAACGCGCGCTCGTCCTCAGTCAGCCGCGGCATGTCGGTGCGGCCGTACCACTCCCAGTCCGGCTTGCCGGAGAACAGCTCCTTGTCCCACCACGCGGTGCCGGCTTCGAGCGCTTCGCGTTCAGTGGTGCTCATCGGCGGCAGCAGTTTGGCCAGCTGTTTTTTCGCGCGCCGGCTGATCAGCGCGATGCGCAGCGCCGGCACGTTCAGGATCACCAGCGGCGCCGCCAGCAGCAACAGCACCAGCGGATGGCGCAATACCGGACAGATCAGCGACAGCAGCAACCAGCCACCGATGGCGATGGCCGAGCCGACCAGCAGCGGCGTTTCACGGTAGAGCAGCACCGCGACCAACAACAACCACAGTATGAGAGCCAGCAGAAACAGCATGTTTCCTCCCGAGAAATCTCTTATCGTCTGAAAACTTTGAGCTCAGTGCCAAGGGCCGTGTGGGGGATACCTTTGCAGGACTCGCAGCAAGTACATCCCTGTAGCTCTTCAGCGACATCCCTGTCGCTGAAGGTCCTGCAAAGGTATCCCCCACACGGCCTCCAACGTCAGTGGTATCGACCGAAAATACGCACCAACCGCCTCACAACTGAATCCACGTCGCCTTCAGTTCCGTGTACTTGTCCAGCGCATGCAGCGACTTGTCGCGCCCGTTGCCGGACTGCTTGAAGCCGCCGAACGGCACCGTCATGTCTCCACCATCCCAGTTGTTGACCCAGACCGAACCGGCGCGCAGCTTGCGCGCCATACGATGCGCCCGGCTGAGATCGCGCGTCCACACCGCCGCGGCGAGACCATAAGCCGAATCGTTGGCCAGCGCGAGTGCCTCGTCAGCCGAGTCGAACGCGATCGTCGACAGCACCGGCCCGAAGATCTCCTCGCGCGCGATCGTCATCCGGTTGCCGACGCCATCGAATACGGTCGGTTCGAGGTAACAGCCACCGGCGACGACATCCAGACGACCGCCGCCGAGCTTCAGCTGCGCCCCCTCCGCCTTGCCCCGCTCGATGTAACCGAGCACGCGCTGCAGATGCCCCTCGTCGACCATCGCCCCCATCGTCGAACCGGGATCGAGCGGATGCGACGGCAGCAGCGAACGCGATGCCGCAATCAGCTTTTCGAGGAACTCATCCTTGATCGAACGCTCGACCAGCAGCCGCGAACCGGCGGTGCAGACCTCGC
>CAZEVP010000176.1:0-3468 GCA_964515735.1 uncultured Verrucomicrobiaceae bacterium
TCTGGCGGTCGCCGATGATCAGCTCGCGCTGGCCGCGGCCGATCGGCACCATCGCGTCGATCGCCTTCAGGCCGATCTGCACCGGCTGGTCGACCGATTTACGCCAGATGACGCCCGGCGCGACCTTCTCGATCGCGTCGGTCATCTTGTTGTTGAGCGGACCCTTGCCGTCGATCGGATTGCCGAGGGCATCGACGACGCGGCCTTCGAGTTCCGGACCGACCGGCACTTCGAGGATGCGGCCGGTGCATTTGCACTTCTGGCCTTCGGCGAGGCCGAGGTAGTCGCCGAGAACGACGGCGCCGACCGAGTCGCGCTCGAGGTTGAGCGCCATGCCAAAGCGGCCGCCGTCGAACTCGATCATCTCACCGTACATGACATCGGTCAGGCCGTGGATGCGGACGATACCGTCGGACACCGAGACGATGGTGCCTTCGTTGCGGGCTTCGCTGGCGACATCGAGCTGGTCGATGCGCTGCTTGATGATTTCGCTAATCTCGGATGGATTCAGCTGCTGCATGCTCTGTTCCTCAAATCCTGTATCAAATTCAGGAATTCATGGCCTTGGCGAGTTTGGCCAGGCGGCCTCGCACCGAGCCGTCGATGACCACATCGCCGGCGCGCACCACGACGCCGCCGAGCAGGCTCTTGTCGACGACGGTATTGATGGTTACGTCGCGCTGCAGCTTGCCGCGCAGCGCTTGTGCCAGGCGATCGGCGGTGTCGCGATCCAGTTCGAATGCGGTCGCGACCTCGACGTCGACGCTGCGCTCCTGATTGGCCTTGAACTGGTCAAACAGAGCGGAGATCTCGGGCAGCAGCGGCAGCCGCTTGTTGTCGGCCAGCACGCGGACGAAGTTGCGCAGCTTCTCCGACAGCTCGTCGCCGCACAGCTGCACCAGCAGCGCGGCCTGCCGTTCGGCGGTCTGCGCCGGCGAGGCGATCACCTGCACCATCTTGTCGGTGCCGACGATCGCCGCCAGCAGGGCCAGCTGCTTCGACCAGCCACCGAGGTCATTGCGTTCGCGGGCGTAATCGAACGCCGCTTTGGCGTAGGGACGCGCCAGGGTACTCCACTCAGCCATGGATCACCTCGATTACAGGCCGGCGGCCAGCTTGTCGACCAGCGCGCGGTGGGCGTTGGCGTCGACGCTCGCTTCCAGCACCTTCTCGGCGCCGGCCAGCGCCAGTTCGGCGACCTGCTTGCGCAGCGTCTCTCTGGCACGGTTCATTTCGAGCTCGACCTCGGCCTCGGCGGCAGCCTTGATGCGGGCGGCCTCCTCGCGTGCCTGCTCCTTGGCTTCCTCGACGATCTGGCTGGCACGCTTGTTGGCAGCCTCGACGATGGTCGCGCCCTCCTCCTTGGCGTGCCGCAGCTGCTGCGCGACTTTTTCCTGCGCCAGCTCCAGATCACGGTCGGCGCGATCGGCGGCCTCGAGACCATCGGCAATCCGCTTCTCGCGTTCGGTCATGGCGTTGCGGATGAATTTCCACACGAACGCCTGACAGAACCACCAGAAGAACAGAAAGGTGATGGACTGGCCGATAAGGGTGAGATTGATATTCACGCCGTTACCTCTGCTCCAGGTATGAAATTACCGTTACCGGTCGAACCCGGATCAGGCACCCAGGGTCGGAACGACGACGAACAGAACGTACATGCCGATACCAACGCCGATCATCGGTACGGCGTCGAGCAGACCGGCGATCAGGAACATCTTGCCTTGCAGCATCGGCGCCAGTTCAGGCTGGCGAGCGGAGCCTTCCAGCAGCTTGCCGCCGAGCAGCGCGAAACCGATGGCGGTACCGAGCGCGCCCAGACCAATCAGCAGTGCAACAGCAATCAGAGCCAAACCCATTTTGAGATCTCCCAGGTTGTGGTTGTATCAAGTGAAGTGAAACAACTTTCGTTTGTTGAAAAAATCAGTGGTTGAACTGGTCTTCATCTTCGACGTGGTGAGCCATCGCCATGTAGACGATGGTCAGCACCATGAACACGAAGGCCTGCAGCGTGATGACGAGGATGTGGAACACCGCCCACGCCCACTGCAGAACGCCCGCGAAGATGCCGAGGAGCAGACCGGCGCCAAACATGACGGCGATCAGGATGAAGATCATTTCGCCGGCGTACATGTTTCCGAACAGACGCAGGCCCAGCGAAATCGGCTTGGAGACCAGCGCGATCGTCTCCAGCGTGAAGTTGATCACGATCAGGATCGGCGCGAACAGGATGCCAATGCCTTTGAACGACGGATGGAACGGGTGGAAGGTCAGCTCCTTGACGAAGCCGATGAACCCTTTCTTGATGATGCTGAAGACGATGATCAGGAAGAACACCGTGATCGACATGCCGACGGTGACGTTCGGGTCGGTGGTCGGCACCACTTTGAAGTACTGGTGCGGGTCGCCGCTGATCAGCGCCGCCAGCTGCGGCAGCCAGTCGACCGGCACCAGGTCCATCGCGTTCATCAGGAAGATCCAGATGAAGATGGTCAGCGCCAGCGGGGCGATGGTCGGGTTCTTGTGCTGGAAACCGTCGCGGACGGTGCCGTCGATGAATTCGACGATCATCTCGATGGCGTTCTGGAAACCGCGCGGCACGCCGCTGTGGATCTTGCGCGCGACGCGCCAGAACAGGAAACAGAACAGCGCACCGAGGCCGATCGACCAAGCCATCGAATCGACGTGGACGGCGTTGAAGCCCATCTCCTTGGCCTCTTCGGCACTGTGGGCCATCGTCCAGGTGTCGCGCTCCAGCGCCTCGACGACATTGCCGTCGGCATCACGACGCTGATAGCCGGCGGGCAGCTTGCCGTAGGTCAGGTTGGTCAGGTGGTGCTGGATATAACCAGTGGTGGTCAAGTTTTCCGCTGCCATGTCCCGTCTCGTGCTACCTAATTCTTCTCAATCACCGATCGTCGACACGCGGCTACCGGCGCCGGGCCAGCTGCCAGTGCCACAACGACCAGTGACCCAACGTCGTCGCGACAAACACCGCCCACAGCATCCAGGCGTTCAGCGGTTCGACCAGCGTGAACACCGCGGCGAAGGCGGCTGCCGTTAGAACAAACTTGCCGGTTTCGCCAAGATAGAACGCCTGGGCGATATGGCGGGTAACCTGCGCGCCACGGAACCGGAAGGCTTGGCGCGCAAAGAACATATTGGGTGCGATCGCGATGAGGCCGCCGAACAGCGCCGAATAGGCGGTGGCGAAATCGACCATCAACAGCGCGGCGCACAGCGCCAGCAGCGCGACGGTCAACACGGCATAGAGCTTCCCGATCGGGGGGCTGGCGATGGCGGCCCCCTGACCGCGACCGGGCGCCGGTACAGGTTGCTGCGTCATCTCGGGCAAAGACCTTCTCAGGAATCCGCGTAGCCGGCACCAAAGCTGCCGCTTGCACTCATCGTCGATGCAAAGCGGCGGCATTATAGGGGCATCGGATACCCCGTTCAACCGCTAATCCG
>CAZEVP010000177.1:0-3460 GCA_964515735.1 uncultured Verrucomicrobiaceae bacterium
CTGTTCTGGGGACAGGCGCTGATCGACGGTTATCTGCAGTTCGCCGGACTCCACTGACTCCGAACCACGCTGTGCCCTCCTTCAGTTAGACTTTGCGTCCCCGTTTCTGGAATGTCCCCATGTTCGTAGTCGGCGTCACCGGCGGTATCGGCAGTGGCAAGACGGCCGTCACCAACTGCTTTGCCGATTTCGGCATCGCTATCGTCGATGCCGATGTCGCCTCCCGCATCGTCGTCGAACCGGGCCGCCCGGCACTGGCCGCCATTGCCGATCGCTTCGGCCCCGACATGCTGCTGGCCGACGGCACGCTGAACCGGCCGGCGATGCGTCGCGAGATTTTTTCCGATCCGGAGAAAAAGCGCTGGCTGGAAACTCTGCTGCATCCACTGATCAATGCGGAAGTGCATCACCAGCTGGAACAGGCGACTTCGCCCTACGCGATCTTCGTGTCGCCGCTGCTGGTGGAGGGAACACACGGCTCGCTGTGTAACCGTGTGTTAGTGGTCGATGTACCAGAGGAAGTGCAGCTGGCGCGAACGATGGCACGCGACGACAACGATGCCGAGCAGGTGAAACGGATCATCGCCAGCCAGGCCTCACGCGAACAGCGGCTCGCCCGCGCCGATGATGTGATCGAAAACACCGGTACGCTCACCGAATTGCGGACCAAGGTGGAAGCGTTGCACCGGCGTTATCTGCAGCTGGCAACACAGCAGTCAGTCTGATGGAGGTAACCGGAATGGCGCAGCAGAAACCGCTGACCGTCAAATGCCCCGGCTGCGGTATCGAGGTGGTGTGGCAGGAAAGCAGTGAATTTCGTCCGTTCTGCTCGTCCCGCTGCCGCAATCAGGATTTCATCGCCTGGGCCAACGGCGACCATGCAATCGATGGCAGCGAGGAGTACGACGACCTGTTGTCGGGCGACCTGCCGCCCAGGAGCTGAACGAAAAGGACGGCCGCTCAGTCTTCCGGCGAACCGATCAGCGCTTCGATGATCGCGATATTGGCGGCCGGAAACTCCAGCGACTCCAGATCACCCCGCGCAACCCAGCGCCACGACTGCCCCTCGCGCCCGTGGGGCTCGCCACGAAACGCCGTTACCCGCCAGACGTCGAGCAGCACCTCCCTGTCGCCATAGTCGTGCTCGATTTCGATCAGCGGCTCGGCGTCGATCACCTCGATGGCCAGCTCTTCACGCAGTTCGCGTTTCAGCGCATCAGTGACCAGCTCGCCCGCTTCGACCTTGCCACCGGGGAACTCCCAGAGCCCGCCCTGGTGCAGATGCTGCGGCCGCTGTGCGACCAGAATGCGGTCACTCGTGTCGATGACGACTCCCACCGCAACGTGCACTACCGGAATCCGATCGCTCATGCTCAGCTCCGCTCTGTCGTTTTCAGGTTCTTTTGAGTTCGCGCGCTGCTTCGGATTCGCTGCGCCGCATCACGTCCGATATTCAGCGTTGATCGTAACGTAGTCGTGCGACAGGTCGGTGGTCCACACCGTGTCCGATACCGAACCCCGTGCCAGATCGATGGCGATGGTGATCTCGGCCGGCGCCATCGCCGCCACCCCCTGCTGCTCGCTGTAGCTGGCGGCGCGACCGCCGTGCTCGGCGATCAGCACATCATTGATGCGGACGCTGATCAGGCTGACGTCGAGCCCGTCGACACCGGCACGGCCGATGGCGGCGAGGATTCTGCCCCAGTTCGGATCACTGGCGAACAGTGCCGTTTTGACCAGCGGCGATTCGGCCACGGTGTAGGCGACCCTCAGGCATTCGTCGGTATCGCGACCGCCGTCGACCCGCACCGCGACGAACTTGGTCGCTCCTTCGCCGTCACGGACGATGGCGTGGGCCAGCTCGACGAAGACGCTGTCGATGGCTGCCGCCAGCGCGGCGAAATCGGTATCGCGATCGCTGTCGATCAGCGCGTTGCCGGCAGCACCGGTAGCGACCAGCACGCAGGAGTCGTTGGTGGAGGTATCGCCATCGATGGTGATGCGGTTGAACGATCTGTTGACCGCGCGCTCGATCAGCTGCTGCAGCAGCGGTTGCGCGATGGCGGCGTCGGTGGCGACATAGCCGAGCATCGTCGCCATGTTCGGCTTGATCATGCCGGCACCCTTGGAGATGCCGGTGACGGTGACCATCTTGCCACCGACCTGAACCTGTACCGACGCCGCTTTCGGCCGCGTATCGGTGGTCATGATGCCTTGGGCGGCCCGCGCCCAGTTGTCGGCGCGCAGATCGGCGATGGCGGCCGGCAATGCGGCCACGATCCTGTCGAGCGGCAGCGGCTCGCCGATGACGCCGGTCGAGAACGGAAGCACCTGCTGCGATGCGACATCGACCAGCTTCGACAGCTCGTCGCAACTACGATGGGCATTGGCCAGACCGGACTCGCCGGTACCCGCGTTGGCGTTGCCGGTATTGATCAGCAGGTAACGCGGCGCGCCGGCCGCCAGATGCAGCTTCGCTACCTGCACCGGCGCTGCGCAGAAGGCGTTCTTCGTGAACACGGCGGCGACGCTGCTGCCTTCGCGCAGGCGCATCACCACCAGATCGAGACGGCCGGGTTTCTTGATGCCGGCGCTGGCGATACCGAGCTCGAACCCCGCGACCGGATGCAGCTCCGGCAGCTCACCACTTCCCACCGCCATCGCGATCGACTCTCCTGAAAATCGGCAGGCCTCAGCCCAGCTTGCCGTGACAATGCTTGTATTTCTTGCCCGAACCGCAGTGACACAGCTCGTTGCGACCAACCTTCGGCTCGTCGCGAACGAACGGCAGCGGCGCTGCCGGCTCGCCGGCAGCGGCCATTTCCGGCTCGGCCGTCAGTGCGGAGGCATCGGCGTGCTGGAACTGCATGCGCGTGCGCGCCTCCTCTTCACGGCGCTGCCGTTCCAGGCGCTCCAGCTCGTCCTCGCGCCGGATCTGCACATGCGCGAGGAAACGGACGACCTCGTTCTTCAGGCTGTTGAGCATCTGCTGGAACAGCTCGAACGCCTCGCGCTTGTACTCCTGCTTCGGATTCTTCTGCGCATAGGCGCGCAGATGAATGCCGTGGCGCAGGTGATCCATCATCTGCAGATGCTCTTTCCACAGGGTGTCGAGCACCTGCAGCATCACCATCTTTTCCAGACGATCGATTTCGCCGCCGACCTCTTCGCGCTTGTGCCGATAGGCATCGGACGCCGCGTCGAGGATGCGCTCACGCAACGATTCGTGATGCAGCGAGGTGTCCTCGTCGAGCCATTGCTGCACCGGCAGCGGTAGCGCCAGATCGATTTCGAGCCGTTTTTCGAGGCTGGGAATATCCCACTGTTCTTCGAGCGAATCCGGCGGCACGAACTCGTCGATCAGCGCGCCAACGACATCGGCGCGAATCACATCGATGGTATCGGCGATCGACTCGGCCTCGAGCAGCTCGTTGCGTTGCTGGTAGATGATCTGACGCTG
>CAZEVP010000178.1:0-3436 GCA_964515735.1 uncultured Verrucomicrobiaceae bacterium
CTTCGGCGGTGATGCCGAGCACGCGGTTGAGCGCGGCTTCGGTCGACGCCTTGTCAACGCCGTAGATACGCACGGTGCCGTCGTCTTCGATGTCGATCTGTGCCTGCGTCTCGTCGCAGATGGAACGGATGGTCGCGCCGCCCTTGCCGATGACGTCACGGATCTTGTCGGAGTCGATCTTGATCGTGGTCATGTTCGGCGCGTTGTCCGACAGCGCCTCGCGCGGCGCAGCCAGCACCTGGTTCATCTGGCCGAGGATGTGCAGGCGCGCTTCCAGCGCCTGACCCAGCGCGATCTCCATGATCTGCTCGGTGATGCCCTGGATCTTGATGTCCATCTGCAGCGCGGTGACACCGTTGGTGGTACCGGCCACCTTGAAGTCCATGTCGCCGAGGTGATCCTCGTCGCCGAGGATGTCGGTCAGCACGGCGAAGCGCTCGCCCTCCTTGACCAGACCCATGGCGATGCCGGCCACCGGCGCCTTCAGCGGTACACCGGCGTCCATCAGCGACAGGCTGCCGACGCAGACCGACGCCATCGAGCTGGAACCGTTCGATTCGGTGATCTCGGAGACCACGCGAATGGTGTACGGGAACTCGTCGACGGTCGGCAGCACGGCGGCCAGACCGCGGCGCGCCAGACGGCCGTGACCGATCTCGCGGCGGCCGGCGCCGCCCATGCGGCCCGCTTCACCGACCGAGTAGGGCGGGAAGTTGTAGTGCAGCATGAAGCCGTCTTTGCGCTCGCCTTCCAGCGCATCGATGATCTGCGCATCGCGCGTGGTGCCGAGCGTGGCGATACCGATCGCCTGCGTCTCGCCGCGGGTGAACAGGGCCGAGCCGTGCGCCTTCGGCAGCAGGCCGACTTCGACGCTGATCGGACGCACGGTCTTGTTGTCGCGACCGTCGATGCGCGGCTCCTGGTTCAGGATGCGATGGCGAACGATGCTCGCCTCCAGATCCTTGAACATGCCCTTGACATCGTCGGCGCTGAATTCGCTGCCCTCGCCCGCCAGTTGGGCGACGGCTTCGGCTTTCAGCGTGTTGACGCGGTCGTAGCGCACCGCTTTCTCGGTGATGCGGTAGGCCTCGCCGAGCTGCTCCTTGAAGCCGTCGGCCAGCGCCTTCATCAGCGCAGTGTTCGGCGCCGGCGGCTGCCAGTCCCAACGCGGCTTGCCGGCTTCACGCGCCAACTCCTCGATGACCTGGATGACCGGCTGCATCTCCTGGTGCGCGAACAGCACGGCGCCGAGCATCTGGTCTTCGGTCAGCTCTTCGGCTTGCGATTCGACCATCAGCACGGCTTCCTTGGTGCCGGCCACGACCATGTCGAGCTTGCTGCTCTTGAGCTGGTCGTGGGTCGGGTTCAGCAGGTAGCCGTTGACATCGCTGTAGCCGACGCGGGCGCCGCCGATCGGGCCGTTGAACGGAATGCCGGAGACGGCCAGCGCCGCCGAGGTACCGATCATCGCGATGATGTCCGGATCGATGTGCTTCTCGGCCGACATGACGGTACAGATCACCTGTACCTCATTCATGAAGCCTTCCGGGAACAGCGGGCGGATCGGGCGATCGATCAGGCGCGAGGTCAGCGTCTCTTTCTCGCTGGGGCGGCCTTCGCGCTTGAAGAAGCCACCGGGGATCTTGCCGGCGGCGTAGGTGCGCTCCTGGTAGTGCACGGAGAGCGGAAAGAAATCCTGGCCCGGCTTGACCGACTTGGCACCGACCACGGTGCAGAGCACGGTGGTGTTGTCCATCGTCGCCAGAACGGCACCGGTGGCCTGCCGGGCGATGCGCCCGGTCTCCAGCGTGACGCGATGCGCGCCCCACTGGAACGACTTGATGACGGGATTCACGGATGAATTCCTCCCTTGGAATTTTTTGGAGGGCTACGTTTAGCCCGGGACCATAACGCAGCGGGGAGCGCTCGGCTCCCCGCAACGGCATTGCCCGCTCAGCGACGCAGACCGAGACGCTCGATCAGTTTGGCGTAGCGATCGAAGTTCTTGCGCTTCAGGTAGTCCAGCAGCTTGCGACGCTGGTTGACCATGCGGATCAGACCGCGGCGCGAGTGGTGATCCTTCTTGTGATCGCCGAAGTGGCCTTGCAGTTTGTTGATGTTGACCGTCAGCAGGGCAACCTGAACTTCCGGCGAACCGGTGTCGCCTTCGGCCTGCTGGTAATCCTTGATGACTTGCGCTTTCTCTTGGGCGGACATCGCCATGACTCGTTTCCTCATTTACGGATATGCGACTGAATCGAGCCTGCCCGCGCATATCTACAGACAGGTTCGCCCCCGTTGCCGGGGGATTTCTATCCGGCCGCCGACTGCGACCGGACCACCAGACGCCGCGGCGCCACGCGCCCGTCGTCCAGAATTTCGCCGATGCCGAGAAACTCGCCGGCAGCGGAGTGCAGCTGTACCAGACCGGCGGTCGGCGCCTTCGGCACCAGCACCGGCTGCCCCTGCCGCAGGTAGAAGCTGGTCGACTCGGCCAGCACCAGATCGGGCAGCGCCGCCAGCGCCAGCTCCGGCGGACTCAGCAGCGCGTCCAACGCGGCGAAATCCTCGCGCTCGCGCAGGGTTTCGAGCTGCTCGACCGTCACGCAGTCGGCCTCGGTGAAGCGCCCGGCCGCGACCCGGCGCAACACCGCGACATGGGCGCCGCAACCGAGCGCAGCGCCGAGATCCTCGGCGATCGTGCGCACGTAGGTGCCCTTGCTGGCGCGGATGTAGAGATCGGCCTGCGGCTGCGCGCCGGGGCGGAACGCCTCCAGCAGCAGTTCGTGCACGACCACGCGGCGCGGCGCGCGCTCCACCTCGATGCCGGCGCGCGCCAGCTTGTAGAGCGGCTGGCCGTCGCGCTTGATCGCCGAATACATCGGCGGCACCTGCTCGATCTCGCCGCGCAGCGGCGCCAGCGCCCGCTCGACGTCGTCGGCACCGAGCGCGCCGGCATCGCAGCGGCTCAGCTCCTCGCCATCGGCATCGCCGCTGGCGGTGGTGACGCCGAACACCACCGTCGCGCGGTAGGCCTTGTCGGCATCGATCAGGTACTGCGAAAACTTGGTCGCCTCGCCGAGACAGATCGGCAGCACGCCGGTCGCCAGCGGGTCGAGACTGCCGGTGTGCCCCGCCTTGGCGGCGGAGTATAGCCGTTTGACCCGCTGCAACGCGCCGTTCGAGGTGATGCCCCGCGGCTTGTCCAGCACCAGGATGCCGTCGATCGGGCGGCCGCGCCTGCGCATCAGTGCTCGCCGCCGTCGCTGCCGGGGGCGTCGTCGCCGCGCTCGCGCGCATGTTCGCGATCGACCGCGACCACTTCGTCGATCAGCTGGCTCATCCGCGCGCCGCGGCTGACGCTGCTGTCGAACTGGAACTTCAGCTTCGGCGTCGTGCGCGCGCTCATCACCTTCGACACCTGCGAGCGCAGGAA
>CAZEVP010000179.1:0-3435 GCA_964515735.1 uncultured Verrucomicrobiaceae bacterium
ACCACATCGCCATGCCGCAGCCGGTGGACGTGGTGCTGCCGCAGCTGCGCGCGGCGCGGCACTGGCCGGTGAGATGAGGCGCTGGGACATCTTCTGCGCCGTCGTCGACAACTACGGCGACATCGGCGTCTGCTGGCGGCTGGCGCGACAGCTGGCCGCCGGGCACGACATCGCGGTGCGGCTGTGGGTCGACGACCTGCGCGCGCTGGCACGGCTGTGGCCGCAGGCGGATGCGAACGCCGACAGCCAGCGGCTGGCCGGTGTCGACGTGCGGCACTGGCGGTCGCCGCTACCGGCGGATGGTGTCGACGGCTCGGCCGATGTCGTCATCGAAGCCTTCGCCTGCGAACTGCCGGAAGCCTATGTCGAGGCGATGGCGCGGCGGGCGCGGCCGCCGGTCTGGATCAATCTCGAATACCTGAGCGCCGAGGCGTGGGTGGCCGGCTGCCATGGCCTGCCGTCGCAACACCCGCGGCTGGCGCTGACCAAGCACTTCTTCTTTCCCGGTTTCGACGAGCGCAGCGGCGGTCTGCTGCGCGAGGCCGGTCTGCTCGACCGGTGCCGCGCGTTCGAGGCCGAGCCGGCGGCGCGGGCCCGTTTTCTTGATGGGCTTGGGCTTGAAGGACTCGGGCTCGGCGATGCGTCGGGCGCGCGCCTGCTGTCGCTGTTCGCCTACGAGAACGACGCCGTCGCCGCGCTGCTGGACCAGCTGGCGACGGCCGGCGAGCCGTGGTGGGTGCTGGTGCCGGAAGGACGGGTGATGGCCGATGTCGAGCGCTGGCTCGGCGAGCCGGTTGCCGCTGGCGGCCACTACAGGCGCGGTGCCGTCACCGTGGTGCCGCTGCCGTTCCTGCGCCAGGACGACTACGACACGCTGCTGTGGAGTTGTGACCTCAACGCCGTGCGCGGTGAGGATTCGCTGGTGCGCGCGCTGTGGGCCGGCCGGCCGCTGCTGTGGCAGATCTACCCGCAGGCCGACGGTGCCCACCGCGACAAGCTCGACGCCTTCCTCGGCCGCTACCTGCCGGCGCTGCCGACGTGGCGGCGGCTGAATCGCGCCTGGAACGGCGATGGCGATTTCACCGAGGCGTGGGCGCAGGCATGGCCCGACTGGCCGGCGGTGCGGGCGCGCGCGCGCGGCTGGGCCGACGAACTGGCGGCACAGCCCGACCTGGCCGGCGCGCTGGTGCGTTTTTGCTCGAATCGGTTATAGTGCCGGCCGCTTTTTTCGTCGCCACTGTTCGTAGCTGCTTGTCGCGGCTGCCCCAAGATCTGGTAATTCCCCATGAAGACTGCACAAGAAGTACGCGCCGGCAACGTCATCGACATCAGTGGCTCGCCGTGGGTCGTGATCAAGGCCGAGTACAACAAGTCGGGCCGCAACTCCGCCGTCGTCAAGATGAAGCTGAAGAACCTGCTCAACGGCTCCAACACCGAGAGCGTCTACAAGGCTGACGACAAGTTCGAGCAGGTCATGCTCGAGCGCAAGGAGGTCACCTACTCCTACTTCGCCGACCCGCTGTACGTCTTCATGGACCCCGATTACAACCCGGTCGAAGTCGAGGCCGAGAACCTCGGCGACAATATCAACTACCTCGAAGACGGCATGACCGAAGTCTGCGAAGCCGTGTTCTACGAAGGCAAGGCGATCTCGGTCGAGTTCCCGACCATCATCGTGCGCGAAGTGGTCTACACCGAGCCGGCCGCGCGCGGCGACACCTCGGGCAAGGTGACCAAGCCGGCCAAGCTGGCCAACGGTTACGAGCTGCAGGTACCGGCCTTCATCGAGAACAACGAGAAGATCGAGATCGACACCCGCACCGGCGAGTTCCGTTCGCGCGCCAAGTGACGTGCACGGTGTGAGACGAAAAAGGCCCTGCGGGGCCTTTTTTATTGGCCTGCCATCCATGGCGGCCACCCTTTGGGTCGTCGCTGGCGCGACGCTGAAAAATCGCTCCCGGCGATTTTTTATTGGCCGGCCGTCGGCCCGGTATTTTCCCCGGTACCGTCCCCGTTGCTTTTGCGACGCGCTGCCGGGCAGGATGCCCGCTGCCATAACGCCCGGGCCACGACCCGGTTGCACCTTCATCCGACCACGGAGAGAGTCCCCATGATCGCCAGAACCCTGCTTCCCCGCATCCTGGCCACCGCGCTGCTCGCGCTGTTCGCCACCGTCACCTCCGCCCTGACGCTGGAGGCGCCGACCGCCGATTACAGCGCCGACCGCATCATCGAATCGGCGCAGGGCAACATGACGCAGAAGGTCCAGGCCTCCGGCCTCAAGGAGCGGATGGAGATGAGCATGGGCGGCATGCAGATCGTGTCGATCCTGCGCCGCGACAAGCAGGTGATGTGGACGCTGATGCCGGCGCAGAACATGTACATGGAGATGGAGCTGAAGAAGGCGCTGGAGAAGCAGCCGGCCAGCGGTCCCGACATTGGCATCGAGATCACCGAGATGGGCGGCGAGACGGTCGACGGCATCGCCACCACCAAATACAAGATGATCATGAAGGACAAGTCGGCCGGCGGTTTCCTGTGGCTGACCAAAGAGAACATCCCGCTGAAGATGGACATGCTGGCGAAGGATGGCAACGACAAGCACCGCGTCGTCATGCGCTTGCAGAACCTGAAGATCGCCCCGCAGGAGGCGTCGCTGTTCGAGGTGCCGGCCGGCCTCAGCAAGATGCCGTCGATGGGCGGTTTCGGCATGCCGATGGGGCGCTGAGGAAACTTTCCCCTCTCCCTGAAGGGAGAGGGGACTTGAGTCCGACCACATCAGCCCGACAACAGGGAGAGTCATCATGCGTTCTTTGGTCAGGGCAGCCGGTGTCGCGCTGCTGGTGTTGGCAACAGGTTCCGCATTCGCCGACTGCGTCGAGGATATTTCCGTCGCCGAAGCACGCGCGGCCTTTACGCGCGCGCAGGCGGCCGAGTCGAAGAGCGACAGCCGCGCGGCGGTGCTCGGCTACCGGCGCGCGCAGGGCTACACCTGCGATCCGAATCCGGTCGCCGCCGATGCGGCCAGACGCGCGGCGCCGCTGGCGCTGGCACTGGCGAAGGCCGCCGAGCAGGCCGGCCGGCTCGCCGCCGGCAGCGACACCGCCTTCGCCTGGTACGAAGCTGGCGGCCACTACGCGCAGGCCGACCGCGTGTTGTGGCAGGCGGTGCAGGCGCGGCGCGACGACGTCGCGCTGTACGACCTCGCGCAGCGGCATTTCAACGACCGTTCGCAGCAATGGTTCCAGAGCAACAACAAGCTGCGCATCGGCATCACCGGTGCCTACAGCGTCGATCCGAAGATTCCCGTCGCGCTGACCGCGATGCCGGCCGCCAACGTCGGGCAGGCGCTGGCGCGCGAAGCCAGACTGTTCGACGAAAACTACGCGCGCGAACTGGTGCAGCTGGCGCAGTCGCAGCGCGATGCCGGCATCG
>CAZEVP010000180.1:0-3310 GCA_964515735.1 uncultured Verrucomicrobiaceae bacterium
TGGCCCCGCTGATGGACCAAGCCCCCTGTGGATACCCACAGGGGGCTTTTGTTTGGGGATCGAAAAGTGGTGGAATCTCGCCGCGAAGCTGATTCGAGCTGATCGTCCTTTTGAGTGGCACTTGCCGAAGGCGGATGCCGACCTTCAGTAGGTTTGGGAGCGTGTGTGCATGTCTGAGGATCAGGCACGAATCGATCAGACGATTTCGAGCGAGTCTCTTGCCATGATCAGGCTGTTTGCCGATGGCGCCTTTCACTCGGGCGAGGAGCTGGGGCGCTTGCTTGGTGTGAGCCGAGCCGCGGTCTGGAAACGTCTTCAGCAGTTGCAGGCGCTGCTGGGATTGCAGTTCGAGTCTGTCAGGGGGAAGGGGTATCGGTTGCTCGATCCGGTCGAGCTGCTGAATGGTGAGCAAATAAGAGAATCGTTGCCGCCGGATGTTTCTAGTTGGCTGGAGTGCCTCGAGATACACGGCCTCATCGACTCGACCAATCGACGGGTGGCACAGCTGGCACAGCGCGGTGCCGAATCCGGTCTCGTCGTGGTTGCCGAGCAGCAGAGCGCTGGCAGTGGGCGCCGGGGGCGACGCTGGGTGAGTCCGTTCGGGCGCAACATCTACTGTTCGATGTTGTGGACTTTCGAGGGAGGCGTTTCCGCGCTCGAAGGGCTGAGTCTGGTGGTCGGGGTGGTGGTTGCAAGAGTGCTGGCACCGCTGACCCGTCGCGACGTGCAGTTGAAGTGGCCGAACGATGTTCTGGTCGAGAGGCAAAAAATCTCCGGCATTTTGCTGGAAGTGGTTGGTGATCTCGATGGTCGTTGCTCGGTGATCATCGGCATCGGTGTCAATGTGGATATGGCGGGAGCGAAAGAGGTCGTCTCCATCGATCAGGCGTGGACCGACGTGGCGAGCATTGCAGACGCACCCGTTTCCAGGAATGCATTGCTCTCTGCATTGATTCGGGAGTTGGTTCCGGCGCTGTCGACATTCGAGCGTGATGGATTCGGGGCATTTCTGGATGAGTGGACATTGAGGGACTATCTGCGGGGCAAGGTCGTGGTGATTGAGAGTGGGGGGCGGAGCCTGGAGGGGATTGCCATCGGGCTGGATTCATCCGGGGGGCTGAAGCTCGATATCGAGGGATCGGTGCAGGTCATTCATGGCGGAGAGGTCAGCGTGAGGCCGCAGTCTTGATTCTGGAGATCGATATCGGGAACACCCGGGCGAAGTGGCGGCTGTTGGGGAGCGGCGCGAAAGTCATCGCGGCAGGTAGTGATGATGTCTCGACGTGGGTGACAGGGAATCTTCCGGGTGAGTGGCGCGCGGGGTTGCGGCGAGTTCGCATTGCATCGGTGAGGGGCGAGGAGATAGTGGCCGCGCTGGTCGATGCTCTTGAGCGGCATTGCGAGGTGGTGGCTGAGGTCGCCTCGGTAAGCAAAACGTGTGGTGATGTCGAGAACGCGTACGCCGATCCTGCCATGATGGGGGTCGATCGCTGGCTGGCGCTGGTCGCGGCCTATTCCGAGATAAAAAGTGCTGCATTGATCGTCGATGCGGGATCGGCGGTAACGATCGATCTGGTGAATGCACAGGGTGTCCATCAAGGGGGATTCATCATTCCGGGGCCTCGGCTGATGCGGGAGGTGTTGACCTCATCGACCGATCGCATACGGTTCGATGCTGATGCTTGGAATGTCTCTCTGGCCTTTGGCCAAAGTACGTCGGCCTGTGTTTTGAATGGGGTGGTACTGGCAATGGCTGGTGCGGTGGCGCTGGCTGGTGTCGAGGCGCGGAAAATGCTCGGCGTGGAGCCCACGCTGTTTCTCACGGGAGGCTATGCTCCGGAGCTGATGCGGTTGCCGCAGTTCGGGCGGGCCAGCTACAGACCGGATCTGGTCATGGACGGTCTTCGCTACGTGCTGCCCTGATGTACAACTTCGGGAGGGAGTGAAATGCGCTGGATGGTCGTGGCGTTGCTGCTGGCCAATGTTCTGATGTTCGGTTGGTACAGATATGTCGGTAGCTCGGTCGACGAAAAAGCGGCTGTTGTCGATTTCCGTCCGAAGGGGCCTGCGCTGGAACTGGTTGGGGCGAATGCCGATACCGGATCGGAGCCCGCTCGAAACCGGCAAGTGGGTGGAGAAGCGAAAACGATGGCGGTGGCTGCCGATCCCTCTCTCTGTGGAATGATCGGTACCTTCCGCGAGCAGATCAGTGCCCGGCAGGTTCGGGACAGGTTGCTGGCGTTGGGCGTCTCTGCCGAGATTGCCGAAATTCCGGTCACCGTCCGGACGGACTACTGGGTGCACATGGGGCCGTATCCGTCCCGTGAACGGGCAATGGCGGTATTGCGTGAGCTCCAGCAGAAAGGGGTGGACAGCTTCCTCATCGGAGACGGGGAGCTGGCCAATGGCATCTCTCTGGGGTTGTTTCGTCAGAAGGCCTCGGCCGAGGCGTTGCTGGCCACGCGCAAAGCTCAGGGGCATCAGGCATCCCTGCGCGAGATTCCCCGGAGCGTGCCGGAGTTGTGGGTAGTAATAAAAGAAGGAGGAGAATTGGCGGAGTCGGTACGCAATCAGCTGTTGTCCGTCGCCCCTGGCATCGAATATCGAAAAAACCCATGCGATGCGATTGTCACTGCCAAATAGTTCGAATAGAATCGCGCCCCTCGCTAAGGCGGGGCGGCTTGTCGCGTATGTTGCTGGCGTAGCTCAGCAGGTAGAGCAGCTGACTTGTAATCAGCCGGTCGGGGGTTCGATTCCTCTCGCCAGCTCCATTCCATGCGCCTTCGATGACCCTCACTCAAGAGCCTGTTTTGGTTGACAAGAGTGGGGGCGGCAAGCAGAATTGCCCGCTCTCTGCGGAGGGGTTCCCGAGTGGCCAAAGGGATCAGACTGTAAATCTGACGCGCGAGCTTCGCAGGTTCGAATCCTGCCCCCTCCACCACTTGCTTGTATCTCCTTGGATGCAAAGGGTTTATAGCAGAGCGCGGGTATAGTTCAGTGGTAGAACCTCAGCCTTCCAAGCTGATGATGCGGGTTCGATTCCCGCTACCCGCTCCAGGTGTTGAAGTTAACAGAAAGGCTCATGTAGCTCAGTCGGTAGAGCACATCCTTGGTAAGGATGAGGTCACCGGTTCAATTCCGGTCATGAGCTCCACTCATTCTAGCGGCGAAAGTCGGGTTCGGCTTTTGCCTTTGTGTTCTTAAAAGTCGGTCGGCTAGGAGACTGTCGAAATGGCCAAAGGAAAATTCGAGCGCACCAAGCCCCACGTGAACGTGGGCACCATCGGTCACGTAGACCATGGCAAGACGA
>CAZEVP010000181.1:0-3298 GCA_964515735.1 uncultured Verrucomicrobiaceae bacterium
GGCAGGAACACGACGGCGGCGATCGAGAAGATCTTGATGATCTGGTTCTGCTCGATGTTGATGAAGCCGCGTGCGGCATCCATCAGGAAGTTGATCTTTTCGAACAGGAACGCGGTGTGCGACATCAGTGTCTCGATGTCGCGGTAGATTTCGCGGCAGGTCTCCTGCTGCTCCGGGAAGCGGCGGATGTGGCGCTGCAGGAACGAGATAGAGCGCTGCGTATCCATCAGGCACAGCCGCACCTTGCCGTTGCTGTCCTCCAGCTTGGCCAGCTTGTCGATGGCGTCCTCCATCTCGCCCTCTTCGTCCTCCAGCACCAGATGGCTGACGTCCTCCAGCCGCTTGTGGATGTCCTCCAGCGTGTCGGCGAGGTTCTCGACCTTCTGCTCCAGCAGCGCCAGCATCACGTCGAGCGAGTGGTTGGCCTCGACCCAGCCGCGGTGGGCGCGCATCCGCAGCAGCCGGAAGTCCGGCAGTTCGGTGTCGCGGAAGGTCAGCAGCTGGTCCGGCTTCAGGATGAAGGCGACCGAGTCGGTGCGGTGGCGCCCCTCGCTCTGGTACAGGAACAGCGAGTGAACGTGGATGCCCTCGCCATCGATGAAGTAGCGGGCGGAGGCCTCGATCTCCTCGACGTCGTCGGGGTCGGGCAGCGGCGCGTCGTGGATGGTCTGGATGCGCGCCCGCTCCTCGGCGGTCGGCGCGGTGATGTCGACCCAGCAGGCCTTGGTCAGCGGCAGCGCGACGGCGTCCGGCCCCGGGCGGTGTTCGCGCAGGGTGGCGTCGACGATGGTGAAGACATGCAGCATGGGCGTTCTCCTGACCCGGTTGCGGGCCGTCGGGTGCTGCCGGGAGGCGCGCATGGTAATCAGCGACCTTTGCAGCTGCAATCGTGAAGTACCAGTAACCTCGCGGCATTGGCGCCGAAAGTTCGACTGGTTTAGCCGGGATTGCCCCTGTTTGCACATGCGCAGAGGGGCCATGGAAGTGGACAGTGCCGGCGCCGCTCGCGTAGAATCCGCGCCCACACACAAATCACACCGGGCACCTCCACGCCGGCGAGAATTCCCTGAAAGCGAGATGAGGCTTCCACTTCATCTCGCTTTTTTGCAAGCGGCGCGCCCGTTTCCTGGCAAAGGGAGTCCCGTTTCGCGGGAGCCTGCCTTCCGCACCGACGAGGCCCGGGTGCGCACGCCCGCGTGCCCGGTGTCGCCCAGGGTGGCCGGCCCGGCCTGTCACGGTGGCCCAACTCTTCGTAATTCGGGAGGTTTTTTTGACCGCTCCAGCCCTGCTTGCGCTCGAAGACGGCAGCATCTTTCGCGGCATTGCGATCGGCAGCGAGGGAAGCTCGGTCGGCGAGGTGGTGTTCAACACCGCCATGACCGGCTATCAGGAGATCCTGACCGACCCCTCCTACGCGCAGCAGATCGTCACCCTGACCTACCCGCACATCGGCAACACCGGTACCAATGGCGAGGACGAGGAGTCCGGCGCGGTCTGGGCCGCTGGTCTGGTCATCCGCGACCTGCCGCTGCTGGCCAGCAACTTCCGCAACCAGCAGTCGCTGTCGGACTACCTGAAGGCGCGCAACGTGGTCGGCATCGCCGACATCGATACCCGCCGCCTGACCCGCATCCTGCGCGACAAGGGCGCCCAGAACGGCTGCATCATGGCCGGCCATGTCGACGAGGCCGAAGCGCTTGCCAGGGCGCGCGCCTTCCCCGGCCTGAAGGGGATGGACTTGGCCAAGGTGGTTTCGGTCAAGGAGAAGTACGAGTGGACGCAGGGCAGCTGGCAGCTCGGCCGGGGCTTCGTGTCGCCGGACGAATTCAGGTTCCACGTCGTCGCCTATGACTACGGCGTCAAGCGCAACATCCTGCGGATGCTGGCCGACCGCGGCTGCCGCCTGACCGTGGTGCCGGCGCAGACGCCGGCCAGCGAGGTGCTGGCACTGAACCCGGACGGCATCTTCCTCTCCAATGGTCCTGGCGACCCGGAGCCGTGCGACTACGCGATCGCGGCGATCAAGGCGTTCCTGGAGACCGACATCCCGGTGTTCGGCATCTGCCTCGGCCACCAGCTGCTCGGTCTGGCCAGCGGCGCGAAAACCGTGAAGATGAAGTTCGGCCACCACGGCGCCAACCACCCGGTGCAGGACATCGAGTGCGGCACCGTGATGATCACCAGCCAGAACCACGGTTTCGCCGTCGACGAGGCATCGCTGCCGGCCAGCCTGCGCGTCACCCACAAGTCGCTGTTCGACGGTTCGCTGCAGGGCATCCACCGCAACGACAAGCCGGCGTTCAGCTTCCAGGGCCACCCCGAGGCGAGCCCGGGGCCGCACGATACCGCGTCGCTGTTCGACCACTTCATCGAGCTGATGCAGGCACGGCGCTAGGCAGTGTGCGGGCGGGTGTCCGGGGTGTGGCGTGAAAAACGCATGAATACATCCCTGTAGCTCCCTCACGACATCCATATCGTGAGGGTTTTCACGCCACACCCCGGACACCCGCTGCCAGCGGCAGCAGTACAACCAGATTGCACAAACGAGCCTGAACGGGTTCGGCCACGCTAGAAACGAGTAGAGACATGCCAAAGCGCACCGACATCCAGAGCATCCTGATCATCGGCGCCGGCCCGATCGTCATCGGCCAGGCCTGCGAGTTCGACTACTCCGGCGCGCAGGCGTGCAAGGCGCTGCGCGAGGAGGGCTACCGGGTCATCCTGGTCAACTCCAACCCGGCCACGATCATGACCGACCCGGGCATGGCCGACGCCACCTACATTGAGCCGATCAACTGGCAGACGGTGGCCAAGATCATCGAGAAGGAGCGCCCCGACGCGCTGCTGCCGACGATGGGCGGCCAGACCGCGCTGAACTGCGCGCTCGACCTGGCCAAGCACGGCGTGCTGGAGCAGTTCGGCGTCGAGATGATCGGCGCCAAGAAAGAGGCCATCGACAAGGCCGAGGACCGCCAGCTGTTCCGCCAGGCGATGGACCGCATCGGCCTCGAATCGCCGCGCGCCGCCATCGCCCACAGCATGGAGGAGGCGCTGCAGGTCCTCGACCAGATCGGCTTCCCGTGCATCATCCGGCCGTCGTTCACGATGGGCGGCTCCGGCGGCGGCATCGCCTACAACCGCGAGGAGTTCGTCGAGATCTGCGAGCGCGGCCTCGACCTGTCGCCGACGAAGGAGCTGCTGATCGACGAGTCGCTGATCGGCTGGAAGGAATATGAGATGGAGGTTGTCCGCGACAAGAAGGACAACTGCATCATCATCTGTTCCATCGAGAACATCG
>CAZEVP010000182.1:0-3182 GCA_964515735.1 uncultured Verrucomicrobiaceae bacterium
TCCTCGACGAGCCGACCACCGGCGTCGACCCGCTGGCGCGCAGCCAGTTCTGGGCGCTGATCGGGCGCATCCGCGCCGCCCGCCCCGGCATGAGCGTCATCGTCGCCACCGCCTACATGGACGAGGCCGAACAGTTCGACTGGCTGGTGGCGATGGACGATGGCCGCGTGCTCGCCACCGGCACACCGGCCGAACTGCACGCGCGCACCGGCACCGACTCGCTGGAGGCGGCCTTCATCGCGCTGATGCCGGAGGAAAAGCGGCGCGGCCACCGCGCGCCGGTGATTCCGCCGCTGGCCGTCGACGACAGCACTGACATCGCGATCGAGGCGCGAGAACTGACGATGCGCTTCGGCGATTTCGTCGCCGTCGACCACGTCAACTTCCGCATCCGCCGCGGCGAAATCTTCGGCTTCCTCGGCTCCAACGGCTGTGGCAAGTCGACCACGATGAAGATGCTGACCGGGCTGCTACCCGCGTCCGAGGGCGAGGCCTGGCTGTTCGGCAACGCCATCGACCCGCACGATCTCGATACCCGTCGCCGCGTCGGCTACATGTCGCAGGCGTTCTCGCTGTACGGCGAGCTGACGGTGCTGCAGAACCTGGTGCTGCATGCGCGGCTGTTCCAGGTGGACGAGGCCGCGATCCCGGCGCGCGTCGAAGCGCTGCTCGAACGTTTCGGCCTGCAACAGGAGCGCGATGCGCTACCCGACGCGCTGCCGCTCGGCATGCGCCAGCGGCTGTCGCTGGCGGTGGCGCTGGTGCACGAACCCGAACTGCTGATCCTCGACGAGCCGACCTCCGGCGTCGACCCGGTGGCGCGCGACAACTTCTGGCAGCTGCTGATCGACCTGTCGCGCAACGACGGCGTCACCATCTTCATCTCGACCCACTTCATGAACGAGGCCGAGCGCTGCGACCGCATGTCGCTGATGCACGCCGGCAAGGTGCTGGTCAGCGACACGCCAGCGGCGCTGGTGGCGCAACGCGGTGTCGACACATTGGAACAGGCCTTCATCGCCTGGCTGCAGGAGGCCAGCGGCGACGGCGCCGCCGCGGCCGCCGACATCGACGTCGCCGGCGGCGCTCCGGCCCACGCTTCACCACCGCGCAGGCGCGGCTTCGACCTGCGCCGCGCCTGGAGCTACACCCAACGCGAAACGCTGGAGCTGCTGCGCGACCCGGTGCGCGGCCTGCTGGCGCTGGCCGGCTCGGCCATCCTGCTGTTCATCATGGGCTACGGCATCAGCATGGACGTCGAGGACCTGACCTACGCCGTGCTCGATCTCGACCAGACCACGCTGAGCCGCAACTACGCATTGAGCCTGTCCGGTTCGCGCTACTTCATAGAGCGGCCGCCGCTCGCCGGCCATGACGAACTCGACAAACGAATGCGCAGCGGCGAGCTGGCGCTGGCGATCGAGATTCCGCCCGGCTTCGCGCGCGACGCGCAGCGCGGCAAGGCGGTCGAAATCGGCGCTTGGGTCGACGGCTCGATGCCGATGCGCGCCGAGACCGTGCGCGGCTACGTGCAGGGCATCCACCAGAGCTGGCTGCTGGAACAGGCACGCGTGCGCGGCATCGATGGCAGCGGCGCCGCCGCCGGCATCGAGACCCGCTACCGCTACAACCCCGACGTGAAGAGCCTGCCGGCGATGGTGCCGGCGGTGATCCCGATTCTGCTGGTCATGATTCCGGCGATGCTGACCGCGCTGGCGGTGGTGCGCGAAAAGGAACTCGGCTCGATCATCAACCTGTACGTGACGCCGGTCAGCCGCACCGAATTCCTGCTCGGCAAGCAGCTGCCCTACGTACTGCTGTCGGTGCTGAACTTCCTGCTGCTGACGCTGCTGGCCGTGACGCTGTTCGACGTGCCGATCACAGGTTCGTTTCCGACGCTGCTGCTGTCGGCGGCGGTGTTCTCGGTCGCCACCACCGGACTCGGGCTGGTCGCCTCGACGATGACCCGCAGCCAGGTGGCGGCGATGTTCTTCACGATGATCGCGACGCTGATTCCCGCCGTGCAGTTCGCCGGCATGCTGAACCCGGTGTCGTCGCTGGAGGGGGCCGGCCGCGTCATCGGCGAGTTCTACCCGGTCACCTACTTCCTGACCATCAGCCGCGGCGTGTTCAGCAAGGCGCTCGACCTGCCGCAGCTGATCGACGCCTTCTGGGCGATGTCGCTGTCGGTGCCGGTGATCCTCGGGCTGGCCGTCGCGCTGCTGAAGAAACAGGAGCGCTGAAATGGCACGGATCGGCACCGTCTACCGGCTCGGCATCAAGGAACTGTGGAGCCTCGCCCGCGACCCGGTGATGCTGGTACTGATCGTCTACACCTTCACGCTGTCGATCTACTCGGCGGCGACGTCGATGCCGGAGACACTGCACATGGCGCCGATCGCCATCGTCGACGAGGATCACTCGCCGCTGTCCGGCCGCATCGGCGCCAGCTTCTACCCGCCCCGCTTCCTGCCGCCGGACTACATCGAACTCGATCAGGTCGACCCTGCGCTCGATGCCGGCCGCTACACCTTCGCGCTGAACATCCCGCCCAATTTCCAGCGCGACGTGCTGGCCGGCCGCCAGCCGCAGATCCAGCTCAACATCGACGCGACGCGGATGAGCCAGGCCTTCACCGGCGGCGGTTACATCCAGCAGATGGTGTTCGACGAGGTCAACGAATTCGTCAAACGCTACCGCGAACCGACCGCGCTGCCGGTCGATCTTGCTCTTCGGATGCGCTTCAACCAGAACCTCGAACGCGCCTGGTTCGGCTCGCTGATGGAGATCATCAACAGCGTGACGATGCTGTCGATCGTACTGACCGGTGCCGCGCTGATCCGCGAGCGCGAGCACGGCACCATCGAGCACCTGCTGGTGATGCCGGTGACGCCGTCCGAGATCATGCTGGCCAAGGTCTGGTCGATGGGGCTGGTGGTGTTGTGCGCGGCTGCGTTCTCGCTGACGTTCGTCGTGCGCGGCGCGCTGTCGGTGCCGATCGAGGGCTCGGTGCGGCTGTTCCTCGGCCTCGCCGCGCTGCACCTGTTCGCCACCACATCGATGGGCATTTTCATGGCGACGGTGGCGCGCTCGATGCCGCAGTTCGGCCTGCTGATGATACTGACGCTGCTGCCGCTGCAGATGCTGTCGGGCGGCAGCACGCCGCGCGAGAGCATGCCGGA
>CAZEVP010000183.1:0-3111 GCA_964515735.1 uncultured Verrucomicrobiaceae bacterium
GGTGCCTGATCCCGGGGCCGGCCTGCGGCGGAGCGGGTATCATCGGCAACCCCGGCGACGGCTGTCACCGCTGCCGCGCTTCATCTGAAACAGGCCACGACGGCCGCCGTACTGTCCGGAATCCGACCCGATGACCGCTCCGACCGATCCTTTCTCCGCGCTTCAGTTCCCAACCATCGAAAGCCTGATCGGCGAGACGCCGCTGGTGCGGTTGCAGCGGCTGCCCGGCCAGACCAGCAACGTCGTGCTGGTCAAGCTGGAGGGCAACAACCCGGCCGGTTCGGTCAAGGACCGGCCGGCGCTGTCGATGATCCGCAACGCCGAGCTGCGCGGCGAGATTCGTCCCGGCGACACGCTGATCGAGGCGACCAGCGGCAATACCGGCATCGCACTGGCGATGGTGGCGGCGATCAAGGGCTACCGCATGATCCTGATCATGCCGGAGAGCGGCAGCCTGGAGCGCAAGCTGGCGATGACCGCCTACGGCGCCGAGCTGATCGAGGTCAGCCGCGAGGAGGGGATGGAAGGCGCGCGCGACCTGGCGCTGAAGATGCAAGCGGAAGGGAAGGGCAAGGTACTCGACCAGTTCGCCAACCCCGACAACCCGCGTGCCCACTACGAGGGAACGGGCCCGGAGATCTGGCGTCAAACCGGCGGCCGCATCACCCACTTCGTCAGCTCGATGGGCACCACCGGCACCATCATGGGGACGTCGCGCTACCTTAAGGAGCGCAACCCGGCGATCGAAATCGTCGGCCTGCAGCCGCAGGACGGTTCCAGCATCCCCGGCATCCGGCGCTGGCCCGAGGCCTACCTGCCGAAGATCTTCGAGCGCCAGCGCGTCGACCGCATCATCGACGTCGACCAGCAGGCGGCGGAGTGGACGATGCGCGAGCTGGCGATGCGCGAGGGCATCCTGTGCGGCGTCTCCTCCGGTGGCGCGGTGGCCGGCGCGCTGCGGATCAGCGCCGAGGTCGAGAACGCGGTGATCGTCGCCATCATCTGCGACCGCGGCGACCGCTATCTCTCCACCGGCGTGTTCGACCCGACGCCGAACTAGCCGCGCGAGCCGGAACGCTGCCGCGCGCGACGAATCACCGAGGACCGCGCCGGGCGCGGCCCGCGACAGAGGGAACGGAACGACAGATGGTCAAGGTTCGCGAGGAACACCCCGAGAAGGCCGACGGCAGCATCGACCTCGAACGCTGGGTCGCGCGGCTGCCGGTGCCGGCCGGCATCAGCCGCGACGCATTGCTGCACGCGGCCGATGTCGCCCGTGACGCCGAGGCGCGCGCGCGCACCGACGCCGAGCATGGCTGGGGCGACAGCAGTTTGCGCACCGGCCTCGAAATGGCCGAGATCCTCGCCGACCTGCATCTCGACCAGGATGGGCTGGTGGCGGCGATCCTCTACCGCGCCGTGCGCGAGGGCAAGCTGACGCTGGCGCGTATCGACGCCGAATTCGGCGCTGCCATCGCCAAACTGATCGAGGGCGTGCTGCGGATGGCGGCGATCAGCCGCGTCAACGGCAGCGGACGTGGAGCGGTGCTCGGCCAGGTCGAGGATCAGAGCGAGATGATCCGCAAGATGCTGGTGGCGATGGTCGACGACGTCCGCGTCGCGCTGATCAAGCTGGCCGAACGCACCTGCGCGATCCGTGCACTGAAGGAGGCGCCGGAGGAGAAGCGCCAGCGCGTCGCGCGCGAGGTGGCCGACGTCTACGCGCCGCTGGCGCACCGGCTCGGCATCGGTCACATCAAGTGGGAGCTGGAGGATCTGTCGTTCCGCTACCTGCAGCCCGACGCCTACAAGAAGATCGCCAAGCTGCTCGACGAGCGCCGCCTCGACCGCCAGGGCTACATCGAGGCGGTGATGGACGAGCTGCGCGCGGCACTGGCGCGGTCCGGCATCGACGCCGAGCTGTCCGGTCGCGCCAAGCACATCTACAGCATCTGGCGGAAGATGCAGCGCAAGGGCATCGGCTTCTCGCAGGTCTACGACATCCGCGCCGTGCGCATCCTGGTGCCGGAACTGCGCGACTGCTACGCCGCGCTCGGCATCGTGCACGGCCTGTGGCGCAACATTCCGAACGAGTTCGACGACTACGTCGCCAACCCGAAGGACAACGGCTACCGCTCGCTGCACACCGCCGTGATCGGCCCGCAGGGCAAGGTGCTCGAAGTGCAGATACGCACCTTCGACATGCACGAGGAGGCCGAGCTCGGCGTCTGCGCGCACTGGCGCTACAAGGGCGCGGATGCCAGCTCGAAGGGCGTCTCCAGCTACGAGGAGAAGATCGCCTGGCTGCGGCAGGTGCTGGCCTGGCACGAGGAGACCGGCGCCGTCGGCGCGGTGCAGGAGCAGTTCGCGCGCGCGCAGGATCGCGTCTACGTGTTCACGCCGGACGGTCACGTCGTCACGCTGGCGCAGGGGTCGACGCCGCTCGATTTCGCCTACCACATCCACACCGAGGTCGGGCACCGCTGCCGCGGCGCCAAGGTCAACGGCCGCATCGTGCCGCTGACCTACCCGCTGCAGACCGGCGAGCAGGTCGAGATTCTGACCGGCAAGGAGAACGCGCCGCGCCGCGACTGGATGCAGGCCAACCTCGGCTTCCTGAAGAGTGCCCGCGCCCGCGCCAAGATCCAGCAGTGGTTCCGTGCGCAGGCGCGCGACGAGAACATCACCGCCGGTCGCGCGCTGGTGGAAAAGGAGTTCCGGCGCATGGCGCTGACCAGCCTCGACTACAAGGCGGTGGCGGAGCGGCTGAAACAGGCGACGGTCGAGGATCTCTACGCCGCGGTCGGCAGCGGCGACATCAGCGTCGCGCAGGTGCTGCACACGGCGCAGTCGCTGACCAGCGGCGACGAACGCAGCGAACCGCCGGTGACGCCGGTGCTGCGCCGGCGCCCGCCGAGCGAGCCGCGCGACGCCATCCACATTCAGGGCGTCGGCAATCTGCTGACGCACATCGCCGGCTGCTGCCGGCCGGTGCCGGGTGACGCCATCGTCGGCTACATCACCATCGGCCGCGGCGTCAGCGTGCACCGGCAGGATTGCCAGAAGCTGCTGCAGCTGCAGTACGCCGAGCCGGAGCGGATCATCCAGGTC
>CAZEVP010000184.1:0-3098 GCA_964515735.1 uncultured Verrucomicrobiaceae bacterium
GATTGTTCGCCGGCCTGCGCACGCCCGAGCGCCGCTACCACTACGACGACGCGCGCCACCCGCACGCGCTGACCGGGCTGGACGACGCCACCGGTGCCCGCTTCGCCACCTGGCGCTACGACGCTGTGGGCCGCGCCATCGGCAGCGAACACGGCGACGGTGCCGAGCGAATCACCATCGACTACCTCCCTGCGACCAGCTCGACCGGTCCAGCGGCCCCGACCGCCCGGGAGCGTCGCGTCACCGTCACCAATGCGGCAGGCCACCGCGCCACCTACACGCTGGAGCCGGCCCGCGCCGGTAAGTGGCGGCTGCGCTCCATCGATGGCGCCCCGGCCATCGACTGCGTCGCCGTGCGGCAGCAGCACCGCTACGACGAGCGCGGCTTCCTGACACTGCAGTACAGCGACGGCATCGCCAGCCACTACCGGCGCGACGCCCGCGGCCGGCTGATCGACGAACGCCACGGCCTGCACATCGACCGCACCGAACACCTCGAATCCGCTCCCGGCGCTGTGCGCATCGAGCGCCGCTGGCTGCCCGAGCGTCCGTGGCTGGCCAGCGAAACGCACTTCAGCTGGCAGACCGACGACCGTCATCCGCAGGGCCGCTGGCAGCCGGTACAACGGCGCGACTACCGCTACGACGAGGGCGGTCGCCCGACCCTCGCCCGCCAGCGCGATCTGCTCGATACGAGCGGAGACCCTGACAGCAGGTCGCGAGAGTGGCAGCACGCCTACACCTTCGCCGATCCCGAGCGCACACGGCTCGTCGAACACCGCGTCACCGATCCGCGCGGCCACACCACCGTCTACACCTACGACGATGACGAACGGCTGCAGATGATCACCAACGCGCTGAATCAGACCACCCGGTTCGGCGCCCACGACCGCCGCGGCCGGCCCGGGCGGATCGACCTGCCGGACGGCCAGCAATTGCGCCTGACCTACGATGCTGTCGGCCAGCCGATCCAGCTGGTGCGCACCGGGGGCGCGCTGAGCGAAACGATCACAGCCGGCTACGATGCCGTTGGCCGGCTGATCCACCTGACGCATCCCGATGGCAGCGAACAGCGCTTCGTTCACAACAGCGCCGGCCAGCTCATCGAGGTCGCCAACGGCTGGGGCGAGCGGATCGACCTGACGCCCAATGCC
Source organism: uncultured Verrucomicrobiaceae bacterium (assembly GCA_964515735.1). Taxonomy (GTDB): domain Bacteria; phylum Pseudomonadota; class Gammaproteobacteria; order Pseudomonadales; family CAMLJR01; genus CAMLJR01. The sequence continues at coordinate 1,155 of CAZEVP010000184.1, forward strand.
CTGCACGGCCAGTGGCAACAGCTGCAACTGCTTGCCGCCGATGGCAACCTCCAGCAACAGCGCCACCGCCGCTTCAACGCGCGCGGTCAGCTGGTGGCTCTGGAGGGCAATGCCGGCCAACAGACGACTGTCGACTACGACCCGCACGGCAACCCGATTCGCCTGCGTCAGGGGCACGAGAATCCGGCGAAGGCCGATCTGACCCGCACCAGCCATGCCGGCTACGACACCCTCGGCCGGCTGCTCGCCTGGGTCGATGCCGCCAGCCACGCCACGCACTTCCAGTACGACCCGGCGGGGCACCTGGCGGCGGTCACCGACGCCAACGGCAATGCCACCACCTACACGCGCAACGGCTTCGGCGAACTGATCCGCGAGCGGAGTCCGGCCAGTGGCGACGTGGTCCAGCGTTTCGATGTCGTGGGCAATGTGATCGAGCGCCGCGCCGCTGACGCCCCGCGCGAGAGCGCCACCCACTTCCGCTACGACGCGCTGAACCGGCTGACCGCTATCGACTACCCCGGTGAAGCCGATGACATCCATTACAGCTACGACCAGACCGGCCTCGAGCACGGCAACGGCACCGGCCGGCTGACGCGGATCGAGACCAGCGCGCAGATACTCGACTATCGCTACGACGACCTCGGCCGACGGATCGCCGAAGCTGCGCAAGACAAGGACACTGAGGGCAAGATCACTCACACCACTACGCTGACCTACCGCTACGACAGCGGCGGTCGCCTCACCACCATCGGCTACCCCGACGGCAGTGAAGCGCGCTACCACTACGACCGGGAGCGCATCACGCGAGTCACTTACCGCGAACCAGCCGGCACCACCCACACCGTCGTCGACGACATCGCCCATGCTCCGTTCGGCGGCCCGGTCCGCTGGACCTACGGCAATGGCCTGATGCAAACGAAGACTCTGGATTGGGATGGGCGCATCACCGAGATCACATTGCGGCCGAAACGGCGCGGCTTGCCGTGGTCGAGCCAAAGCGCTGTGGACAATGATCCGCTGTGGTCGCAGCGGTACGACTACGACCTGTACCAGAACATCGAGCGGCTGACGGTCGATGACACCACCCATCGCTACGGTTACGACGCCGTGGACAGGCTGATCGAAGAGACCGGCGAGGACAATCGCATCGCCTATGCCTACGACCCGGTGGGCAACCGTCTCCGGGAGCAGCGCAACGGCACGACCACCGACTACCGCTACGGCGCCGGCAATCGACTGATCAAGCGTGGCGACACGGAAGTGCTGATCGACGACCGTGGCAACCTAATGGCAGAGACGTTAACGACAGACGCCGGGCAAGCTCAAGCTGGCCCAAGCGAAAACCGCCGCTTCGACTACAACATCCGCAACCGGCCCACGGCGTTCTACGCCAACGACCAACTCACAGCACGTTACGACTCAGGTATTTTATTTTCGCCATGAGAAGACTATTCGTTAGTTGGAGGCGATTCATTTTGGGGTTGGTTATCAGCCCCCTAATCACGCTTTATTTGGTTCCGCTAACAAACTGCGCGGCAGCCCCATTTACCCAAGCCTCGAACTGTTGGGCTGGAATTACAGGATTTACATGGTACGGACTGCCTGTAGTCGTCATTGCCACCGTAATGGCAATACCGTTTGTTTTTTGGGTGCTCAGAATCGGCTGGGTTAGTGGTTTAAAAATAGTATTGGCAGGAGTACTTGTTGGGATTTTCTTGGCTGTCGGGCTGGTGTTCCTCGATCCCAACTTGCAGCTGGTAGATCTTGTTGTGGCATTGGCTCCATTAGGAGGAATTTCGGCTTTTATCTTTTGGTTGATCGGTATAAGGGGGAATTTGGCGCGATAAATTATTTGAGGATTCTCAGAATCAGGCGAGTAGCCACACGTGAATCGCCCCGGGATTCGTGGAGGCCAGTTGGTTTAAGTTGAGACGGCAAGCT
>CAZEVP010000185.1:0-3082 GCA_964515735.1 uncultured Verrucomicrobiaceae bacterium
GCGCCAACAACAACGGCCGCAACCCCGACTGGAAGAGCTACGAGAAGCTGCGCGCGGTGATCGAGAAGAAGATGTTCGCCAACACGGAGGATCTGCTGCCGGTCATCTCGTTCAACGCCAAGGCATCGGCCGACGATCAGAAGAAGCACAACGACTTCGTCAAGCGCATGGTCGAGCGCGGCTACACCGAGAAACAGGTGCGGCTGCTCTCCGAGTGGTACCTGCGCGTGCGCAAGTCGCAGTGATGCAGCTGTCGTAAAGAGCGAGCATCGCGCCATACCGGCGGTGCTCCCGGGCAGCGCGGCGGCTGATTGCCGCGCTGCGTGATGCCGCATCAGCGGTGGAGGAGTCTCCGTGAGCCACTTGATCGACCGTCGCCTGAACGGCAAGAACAAGAGCGCGGTCAACCGTCAGCGCTTTTTGCGCCGCTACAAGCGCCACATCCAGAAGGCAGTGCAGGAGGCCGTCGGCAAGCGCTCGATCACCGACATCGAACAGGGCGAGAAGATTCACATTCCCGGCGAGGATGTCGACGAGCCGGTGCTCGGCAACGGCCCCGGCGGCCGCCGCACCATCGTCCACCCCGGCAACCGGGAGTTCATCGCCGGCGACCACATTCCACGCCGCGGCGGTGCGGGTGGCGGCGGCGGTGGCGATGGCCGCGCCAGCAACAGTGGCGAGGGCGAGGACGAATTCGTCTTCCAGATCACGCAGGAAGAGTTCCTCGAATTCATGTTCGAGGATCTGGAGCTGCCCAATCTGGTCAAGCGCCAGCTCGCCGGCACCGAATCGTTCAAGCTGCGCCGCGCCGGTTTCTCCAGCGTCGGCACGCCGAATCAGATCAACATCGTGCGCTCGCTGCGCGCCGCCAACGCACGCCGCATCGCGCTCGGCGGGCCAAAGCGGCGCCGCATCCGCGAGCTGGAACACGAACTGGAGATGCTGCTCGAAACGGACGAGGCGCTGCGCGACAAACAGCGCATCACCGTGATCGAGGAGGAGATCGCGCTGCTGCTGCGCAAGATCGACAAGCTGCCGTTCATCGACGAATTCGATCTCAAATACAACCTGAACGTCAGGGAGCCGCAGCCGAGCTCGAAGGCGGTGATGTTCTGCATCATGGACGTCTCCGGTTCGATGAACCAGGCCACCAAGGACATGGCCAAGCGCTTCTTCATCCTTCTCTATCTGTTCCTGAAGCGGAACTACGACCACACCGAAGTGGTGTTCATCCGCCACCACACCTCCGCTCGCGAGGTCGATGAGCAGGAGTTCTTCTATTCGCGCGAAACCGGCGGCACCATCGTCTCCAGCGCTCTGCGGCTGATGAAGGAGATCATGGTCGCGCGCTACCCGGCGTCGGAGTGGAACATCTATGGCGCGCAGGCCTCCGACGGCGACAACTGGAACGACGACTCCAGCGTCTGCCACGACCTGCTGGTCAACGAGATCCTGCCGTTCCTGCAGCACTACTCCTACGTCGAGATCACGCCGCGCGAACACCAGGCACTGTGGTACGAATACGAGCAGGTGAAGGGCAGCTATCCGGACAGTTTCGCGATGCAGCAGATCATCGACGTCAAGGATATCTACCCCGTATTCCGCGAACTGTTTCAGCGAAGACCCGCATGAACGAGGAGACCGGCATGACTGCCCGCAACCCGATCTCCACCACCTCGGAGTGGACCTTCGAGCTGATCGAGGAGTACGACCGCGAAATCGGCGCGCTGGCCAAGGCGTTCGGCCTCGACACCTACCGCAACCAGATCGAGATCATCAGCTCCGAACAGATGATGGACGCCTATGCCGCCTCCGGCATGCCGGTCTATTACCACCACTGGTCGTTCGGCAAGCATTTTCTCGGCATCGAGAACAACTACAGCCGCGGCCAGATGGGGCTGGCCTACGAGATCGTCATCAACTCCAACCCCTGCATCGCCTACCTGATGGAGGAGAACACGATGACGATGCAGGCACTGGTCATCGCCCACGCCTGCTACGGCCACAACTCGTTCTTCAAGGGCAACTACCTGTTCCGTACCTGGACCGATGCCGATTCGATCATCGACTACATGCTGTTCGCGCGGAACTACATCGCCGACTGCGAGGAGAAGCACGGCATCGCCGCGGTCGAGAACGTGCTCGACGCCTGCCACGCGCTGATGAACTACGGCGTCGATCGCTACAAGCGCCCCTCCGCGATCTCGCCGGAAGAGGAGATGCGGCGTCAGGCCGAGCGCGCCGAGTACCTGCAGCAACAGGTCAACGACCTGTGGCGCACCATTCCGAGCGGTCGCGGCGAGAAGAAGAACCAGAAGAAGAAACCGTTCCTCGACGAACCGCAGGAGAACCTGCTCTATTTTCTCGAGAAGCGCGCGCCGCTGCTGGAGCCGTGGCAGCGCGAAATCATCCGCATCGTGCGCAAGATCGCCCAGTACTTCTACCCGCAGCGGCAGACGCAGGTGATGAACGAGGGCTGGGCCACGTTCTGGCACTACACGCTGCTGAACGAACTGTACGACCGCGGCCGCGTCACCGACGGCTTCATCATGGAGTTCCTGCAGTCGCACACCAGCGTCGTCCATCAGCCGGCGTTCGACAGCCCACACTACAGCGGCATCAACCCGTACGCGCTCGGCTTCGCCATGTTCCGCGACATCCGCCGCATCTGCGAAGCGCCAACCGACGAGGACCGGCGCTGGTTCCCGGACATCGCCGGCAGCGACTGGAAGCAGACGCTGCAGTTCGCGATGCGCAGCTTCAAGGACGAGAGCTTCATCCTGCAGTTCCTGTCGCCGAAGGTGATGCGAGACCTGAAACTGTTCTGCGTGCTCGACGACGACACCCGCAACGACATCGAGATCATGGCGATCCACGACGACGACGGCTACCGCAGCGTGCGCGAACAGCTGTCGCGGCAGTACAACCTCGGCGACCGCGAGCCGAACATCCAGATCGTCGACGTCGACATGCGCGGCAATCGCGCGCTCTATCTGCACCACACGCAGCACAACCGTCGCCCGCTGAACCAGAACACCCAGCGCGTGCTGGAGCACCTGCACACGCTGTGGGGCTTCGACGT
>CAZEVP010000186.1:0-3082 GCA_964515735.1 uncultured Verrucomicrobiaceae bacterium
TCGCGCGCGAACTGATTCCGCTGATGCAGGCGCAGGGGCGCGAGGAGGAGGAGGCCGCCGTCGTGCTCGGTGCCAGCGGCTGGCGCACGTTCTGGCACGTGACGCTGCCGAACATCAAATGGGGCCTGCTGTACGGCGTCATTCTCTGTAATGCGCGCGCGATGGGCGAGTTCGGCGCGGTGTCGGTGGTCTCCGGCCGCATCCGCGGCGAAACCACGACGATGCCGCTGCACGTCGAGATTCTCTACAACGAATACCAGTTCGCGGCGGCGTTCGCCGTGGCCTCGCTGCTGGCGCTGCTGGCGCTGGTGACGCTGATCATCAAGACATGGGTGGAACAGCTCGCCGTGCGTGACGCCGCCGACTGACCGATTTGACCCTCTTCGAGGAATGGGACGATGAGTATCCAGGTTCGCAACATCCACAAGCGGTTCGGCAATTTCGTCGCGCTGAACAACGTCTCGCTCGATTTCCCGACCGGGCAGCTGGTGGCGCTGCTCGGCCCCTCCGGCTGCGGCAAGACGACGCTGCTGCGGATCATCGCCGGCCTCGAACAGGCCGATGTCGGCAGTGTGTTGCTCGACGGCGAGGACACCACCAGCGCGCACGTGCGCGAGCGTCAGGTCGGTTTCGTGTTTCAGCACTACGCGCTGTTCAAGCACATGAAGGTGTTCGACAACGTCGCCTTCGGCCTGCGCATGAAACCGCGCAACGAACGGCCGGGCGAGACGCAGATCAAAAAGCGCGTACACGAACTGCTGGAGCTGGTGCAGCTCGACTGGCTCGCCGACCGCTTCCCGTCGCAGCTCTCCGGCGGCCAGCGCCAGCGCATCGCGCTGGCGCGCGCGCTCGCCGTCGAACCGCGCGTACTGCTGCTCGACGAGCCGTTCGGCGCGCTCGACGCCAAGGTGCGCAAGGAGCTGCGGCGCTGGCTGCGGCAGCTGCACGACGAGCTGCACATCACCTCGATCTTCGTCACCCACGATCAGGAGGAGGCGCTCGAAGTGGCCGACCGTGTGGTGCTGATGGACCACGGCCACGTCGAGCAGGTCGGAACGCCGGAGGAGGTCTACCGCCACCCGCAGACGCCGTTCGTCTACGGCTTTCTCGGCTCGGTGAACCTGTTCCACGGTCGCGTCGATGCCGAGCATCTGCGCATCGGTGATGAGTCGGTGCCGCACGGCAGCGATGACGTTGCACATGGCAGCGACGTCTACGCTTTCGCCCGGCCGCACGAACTCGACATCGTCACCGATGAAGGCAGCGATGCCGGCATCGGCGCCCGCGTCTCGCGCGTGCTGGCGTTCGGCATCAGCGTGCGGGTCGAACTGGACGGGGTCAACGGCAACAGCGGGCAGCACTACGAGGTGGAGCTGACGCGTGAACGCGTCGAGCAGCTGGCATTGCAGCCGGGCCAGCTGGTGCGGCTGCTGCCGTCGCGGCTGAAACTGTTCGAGCGCGCGCCGGTGATCGCCGACACGCTGGAGCGGAACTCCGTGGAGAAGAGGGCGCCATGAACTTTCAGCAACTGCGCATCATCCGCGAGACGGTGCGGCGCAATTTCAACCTGACCGAAGTGGCGAACACGCTGCACACGTCGCAGTCGGGTGTCTCCAAGCACATCAAGGATCTCGAGGACGAGCTCGGCGTCGAGCTCTACGTGCGCAAGGGCAAGCGGCTGCTCGGCCTGACCGAACCGGGTGAGGAGGTGGCGCGGCTGGTCGAGCGGATGCTGCTCGATGCGCACAACATCAAGAGCCTCGCCGCGCAGTTCAGCCAGCAGGATGCCGGCGAGCTGGTGGTGGCGACGACGCACACGCAGGCGCGCTACGCGCTGCCGCGCGTGGTGGCGACGTTCCGCCGCGCCTATCCGAAGGTGCATCTGAAACTGCATCAGGGCAGCCCGGCCGAGATCGCGCGGATGCTGCGCCAGGGCGAGGCCGACATCGGCGTCGCCACCGAGACGCTCGGCTCGGCGCCGGAGCTGGTGTCGTTTCCCTATTACAGCTGGCACCACGCTGTGATCGTGCCGGTCGACCACCCGCTGCGGCAGGTGCAGCCGCTGACGCTGGAGGCGATCGCCGAGTACCCGATCATCACCTACCACGAGGGCTTCACCGGCCGCGCGCTGATCGAGCGTTCGTTCAATGAAGCCGGCGTGGTGCCGGACATCGTCATGTCGGCGATGGATTCCGACGTCATCAAGTCCTACGTCGAATTGGAGATGGGGGTTGGCATCATCGCCGCCGTCGCGTTCGAGCCGGAGCGCGATCGCGAACTGGCGCTGCTGTCGGCCGATCACCTGTTCGATGCCAGCCAGACGCTGATCGCCGTGCGCCGCAACCACCTGCTGCGCCGTTACGCCTATCGCTTCATCGAAATGTGCGCGCCGGCGCTGACCGAGGCGCGCATCACCGAGGCGGTGGCGAGCCGCGAGGAGCTGGTGGCGGTATAGTCGCCGCGGTGTGAATGCACGAGCGAAAACGGCGGCCTTGGGGCCGCCGTTTTCGTTTGTGGCTCGTAGGATGGGTCGAGGAGCGAAGCGACGATACCCATCGAACCGCGCAGCATCCACCGTCGTCATCGATGGGTATCGCTGCGCTCAACCCATCCTGCGGGTTGGTGGCGGTGTGAAGCGATTCGCCTGCAACCGGTGCAGCGCCGCGATCATCACGTCGACCTCCTGGCAGGTGTTGTAGAACGCCAGCGACGGCCGCACGCTGCTCTCCAGCCCGAACCGGCGCAGGATCGGCTGCGCGCAGTGGTGGCCGGTGCGCACGGCGATGCCCTCTCGGTTCAGCGCCTTGCCGACATCGTCGTTGCTGTGGCCGTCGAGCACGAACGAGGCGACGCTGGCCTTGTCGGCGGCGGTGCCGACCAGCCGCAGCCCCGGCACCGTCTTCAGTCCCTGCGTCGCGTAGACCAGCAGATCGTGCTCGTAGCGCGCGATGTTCTCCATGCCGAGCTTCTCGACATAGTCGATCGCGGCGCCGAGTCCGACGGCGTCGGCGATGTTGCCGGTGCCGGCTTCGAAGCGCGCCGGTGCCGGTTGATAGATCGTGCGCTCGAAGGTGACGTCCTG
>CAZEVP010000187.1:0-2950 GCA_964515735.1 uncultured Verrucomicrobiaceae bacterium
CGCGCCGGCGCCGTGTTCATGGTCGCCACCGCCAACGACGTCTCGGCGCTGCCGGCCGAACTGATGCGCAAGGGGCGCTTCGACGAGATCTTCTTCGTCGACCTGCCCGGCACCGCCGCGCGCCGCGAGATATTCGCCATCCACCTGCGCAACCGCAACTTCGACCCGGCGCGCTTCGATCTGGACAGGTTGGCGCTGCAGGCCGAACGCTTCTCCGGCGCCGAGATCGAGCAGGCGATCGTCGGTGCGCTGTACGGCTGCTCGGCGCGGCGCGAGCCGCTGTCGACCGATGCCGTGCTGCACGAGATCGATAACACCTTCCCGTTGGCGGTGACGATGGCGGAGAAGGTGGAGGCGCTGCGCGCCTGGGCGCGCGAGCGCACGGTGCCGGCGGACTGACGCGCACCGACACGCGCACCGCCGGTATCATCCACGCACCGAGACCATGCGCGCCGGGACTTCGCGCATCGAGACGAGAGAGCTTCCGATGAACGACTGCATCTTCTGCAAGATCGCCAGCGGCGCCATTCCGGCCACGCTGCTGCACGACAGCGAACGGGTCATCGCCTTTCGCGACCTGAACCCGCAGGGGCCGCACCACCTGCTGATCGTGCCGAAACGCCACATCGCCACGATCAACGACCTGACCCCGGCCGACACCGTGCTGACCGGCGAGCTGATCGACGTCGCACGGCAGCTGGCCGTCGAACTCGACATCGCGGAGAAGGGATATCGGCTGGTATTCAACTGCAACGCGGATGGCGGCCAGAGCGTCTACCACATCCACCTGCATCTGATCGGCGGCCGCGGCATGCGCTGGCCGCCCGGCTGACGGTGGCCCCGAACCCGCTACGTTCGAGCCCCGGAACGAAAGAAGCCGGACCCTCGCGGGTCCGGCTTCCGGTTGATTGACTTCCTTTGTCGCGCCCATCTCCGTATGAGCGCCGTTACTGCGTCCGGTGCAATACGTATTTTCCACATTTCGGGGATCACCGCCAGCAGACGTTGCCGCCAAAGGCTGTGCGAGATATCTCACACGCTCAGCGCGGCCTCGGCAGCGCCACCACCTCGCCCAGCAGGCCGTACTCGTCGCCGCCGAGCCGGCTGATCGGGTCGAGCCGGTGCGCGTCGACCCTGAAACGGCCGCCCTCTCCCTGCTCGACGATGGCATCGTCGATGTAGACCTGCTCGACCCGGCCGAGAATCAGCGCCTGCGGCAGCGGCCCCAGCTCGACCAGCTGGAACAGCCGGCAGCCGTAGGCGACCCGGCAGTCGGCCAGCCTCGGCAGCGGGAAATCGCCGAACGGCGCGGTGGAAAGGCCGCTGGCGGCCAGCTCCGACACGCCGGCCGGCAGCTCGGCCGAGCTGGCGTTCAGCGCCGGCAGCAGCTCGCGGTGGGCGATATGGATGACGTAGTGACCACGTTCGACGATGTTGCGGCGGGTATCCTTCAGCGTGCCGTCACTCTTCTTGCCGACCGACAGCATCAGCAGCGGCGGGTCGCTGCAGACCCCGTTGAAATAGGAGAACGGTGCCAGATTCAGGCCGCCGTCACCGTCGTCGGAGAGCACCCACGCCACCGGGCGCGGAATCAGCGTCTGGATCAGCGTGAAATAGACGCGATTGGGCGACAATCCGGCGAGGTCGATCAGCATCCTCAGGCGTCCAGATCGGGAATCAGCATCGAGCGCAGGCGGTGGATCGCGTCCTTGAGCCGCAGCTTCTCCTTCTTCAGCCGCTGCAGCTGCAGCTGGTCGCGATACGGGTAGGCCTCCAGCTCGACGATCTCACGGTCGAGCTCGCGGTGACGCTCCTGCAGCTGCAACAGCTCCTCAGCCAGCGATTCGTTGTCGCTCATATCCACCGTGGTTCCCGTCGTGATCCGGATGTGCCAGGCGCGTTGCGGCCGGCCGCGCGATGGTAGCCGACGTGCCGCGCGAACGATACTAGACTCAATGGCACCGCCCCGCCGATACCGGACCGCCATGCTTTCTCCCTCGTCCGAACCAACCCGCGACGCCCCCTGCGTGCGCAACTGCTGCCTCGGTGACGACGATGTCTGCGCCGGCTGCGGCCGGCACCTCGACGAGATCCTGCGCTGGCATGCCGCCTCCAGCGCCGAACGCGACCAGATCCTGGCGCTCGCACAACAGCGGCGCAGCGCGCGCCAGGCCTCCCGACACCCGTAATCAACTCGACAGAAAACTGTCATTTCCGGCCAGCAGCGATGACGAAAACCGGGGAAACGTCAAAACTGTGACCAGATTCCGCACTTCGCGGTTGCCTCACCCTCCCCACGAACTTACTGTTAGCCCCGACAGCGCATCGAAAGGATCGCCGACGAAACATCGCGAAGACCGGCGAAACGCGCACTTTTTCTCGGGCACCCCCTCGTCCAGCATCCACCCTGTACGGACGAGGGGGCTTTTTTATGGCCTGCCGACCACCCTCCGGGTCGTCGCTGACGCGATGCTGAAAATCGCTCCCGGCGATCTTTCACGGCGGCGCGCTCACATCAGCCGCAACACCTCGACGAACTCCCCCGCCGTCACCGTGCTTCCCGGCGGTATCTCCACCAGCGCATCGGCCCACGCCACCGACGCCAGCACGCCGGAACTCTGATTCGGATAGATCGCCACCGTCAGCCCGCCAGCGGACGGTTGCAGGCGCGCACGCAGATACTCCTGACGAGTACCCGGCGTCGGCCAGTCGAACGCCGCCGGCAGCCGCCAGCGCGGCAGCGACCACTGCGCCGCCCCCTGCCGCTTCAGCAGGAACGGCCGCGCCAGCAGCAGGAAGGTGACGAAGGCGGAAGCCGGGTTGCCCGGCAGCCCGAAGAAGGGAGTTTCGCCGATGCGGCCGAACGCCAGCGGCTTACCCGGCTTGATCGCCAGTTTCCACAGCCGCAGCTCGCCGATCCGCTCCAGCGTCGCGCGCACGTGGTCCTCCT
>CAZEVP010000188.1:0-2925 GCA_964515735.1 uncultured Verrucomicrobiaceae bacterium
CTGGTGCAGTACCCCGGCACTTACGGCGACGTCTACGACCTCGGCGCCATCATCGACACCGCGCACGCCAACAACGCGCTGGTCGTCGTCGCCAGCGACCTGATGGCGCTGGCGCTGCTGACGCCGCCCGGCGAACTCGGCGCCGACGTCGTCGTCGGCAACAGCCAGCGCTTCGGCGTACCGATGGGCTTTGGCGGCCCGCACGCCGCCTTCTTCGCGACGCGCGACGAATTCAAGCGCAGCGCACCGGGCCGCATCATCGGTGTCTCGATCGACCGCCACGGCAATCAGGCACTGCGAATGGCGCTGCAAACGCGCGAGCAGCACATCCGCCGCGAGAAGGCGACCTCGAACATCTGCACCGCGCAGGCGCTGCTGGCGATCTGCGCAGGCCTCTACGCCGTCTACCACGGCCCCGATGGCATCGCGCGCATCGCGCAACGCATCCACCGGCTGACGCAGATCCTCGCCATTGCGCTCGACGAACTGAAACTGCCGCGCAGCAATCACGACTTCTTCGACACCCTCACGCTCGAAGTCGGCAACAAACAGAAAGAGATTCTCGACCGCGCCATCGCCGCCGGTTTCAACCTGCGCGCCGTCGACGACAACCGCATCGGCATCAGCCTCGACGAGACGACGACACCGAACGAAGTGTCGGCACTGATCGACGTCATCGCCGGCCGCGCGGTCGGCTTCGACATCGAACTGGCCGACAGGTCGCTCGCCGGAAAAACGGGCTTCCCGCAGAAGCTGGCGCGCAAATCGCCGTTCCTGACCCACCCGGTGTTCAACAGCCACCGTTCCGAAACCGAAATGCTGCGCTACCTGAAGCATCTCGAAAGCAAGGACATCGCGCTGAACCAGACGATGATCGCGCTCGGCTCCTGCACGATGAAACTGAACGCCACCGCCGAGATGATTCCGATCACCTGGCCGCAGTTCAACCGGCTGCACCCGTTCGCACCGCTCGATCAGGCCGAAGGCTACCTGCAACTTTTCGCCGACCTCGAACGGATGCTGGCCGACTGCACCGGCTACGACGCCACCTCGCTGCAACCGAACGCCGGCTCGCAGGGCGAATACGCCGGCCTGCTCGCCATCAAGCGCTACCACGAGAGCCGCGGCGAAGCGCATCGCGACGTCGTGCTGATCCCGTCGTCGGCGCACGGCACCAACCCGGCCTCGGCCGCACTGGCTGGCCTGCGCGTCGTCATCACCGCCTGCGACGATCAGGGCAACGTCGACATCGCCGACCTGAAAGCGAAAGCGGAAAAACACAGCCATGAACTGTGCGCGCTGATGGCCACCTACCCGTCGACGCACGGCGTGTTCGAGGAGGGCATCACTGAAATCTGCGCACTGATCCACCAGCACGGCGGTCAGGTCTACGTCGACGGCGCCAACCTGAATGCGCTGGTCGGCCTCGCTGCGCCGGGCGAGTTCGGCGCCGACGTCTCGCACATCAACCTGCACAAGACCTTCTGCATCCCGCACGGCGGCGGCGGCCCCGGCATGGGTCCGATCGCCGTCAAATCGCACCTCACGCCGTTCCTGCCGCAGAACCCGCTGGCGCTGAAAGAGAAAGGCGACGCTGTGTCGGCATCGCACTGGAGCAGCGCGTCGATCCTGCCGATCTCGTGGATGTACATCACGATGATGGGCAGCGAAGGGCTGAAGCGCGCTACCGAAGTGGCGATCCTGAACGCCAACTACGTCGCCGCGAAACTGCGCGACCACTTCCCGGTGCTCTACACCGGCCGCAACGGCCGCGTCGCGCACGAATGCATCATCGACCTGCGACCCTTAAAAGAAGCGAGCGGCATCACCGAGGAGGACGTGGCAAAGCGGCTGATGGATTTCGGTTTCCACGCCCCGACCATGTCGTTCCCGGTGCCGGGCACGCTGATGATCGAGCCGACCGAAAGCGAATCGCAGGAGGAACTGGATCGTTTCTGCGATGCGCTGATCCGAATTCGCAACGAGATCGCGCGTGTGCAGAGCGGCGAGTGGGATGCGCAGGACAACCCGTTGAAGAATGCTCCGCATACGGCGGCGGAGCTGGTGGCGGATCAGTGGGGGCACGGTTATAGCCGCGAGGCGGCGGCGTATCCGCTTCCGGATCAGAGGCTGAACAAGTATTGGCCGCCGGTGGGGCGGATCGATAATGTGTACGGGGATCGGAATTTGTTTTGTGCGTGTCCGGGGACGGAGGCGTTTAGGGAATAAAAAACCGGCCACAGGGAGCCCGTGGCCGGCCCTAGCAGCACTTACAAATAATATTTAATTGTTTCAATTAGCCTTTCCGAGTGCGCATAGATGTCATCCACATCATTGATCGGAATTCGAGTTTCATTCTTATCTTGATCAAAAATACCCAGGTACTTCTGACTGCGATTGAAGTGCAGGCGACAAATTGGCTTACGATTGTTGTCATCAAGCAGAACGCCACAATAGCTCTGATTGTCACGAACAGCCACACGCTTGACATCAACGACATGGCGCGCAATAGCCTTAACGATCATGAAGCCTTCAATTTCTTCCTCAGTCGTAACAATCTTTGAACCATCATCAGCCTCAGACTCAGACTCAGCAGCACCAGCATCCAACTCTCTAACTTGAGCGACCGCTGCAGGAGCCCCACTGATCGCCGACTTCAAACGGTCATTAGCCTGATCGTTCAAGAATTGAACGGCGGCCTTGCGCGTCAACTCTGAGAACAGCTCTCGCACTTTCTGGGTAACCACCCCCTCGTAGACTCGAGAGGCGACAAACTTGATAAAATCCTCATCCGGGTTAGTTAGTAGCCCTGTCAGAAGCTTTTTGATCTGACTTACATACTTCAGCTCGCCAGCCGCATTGACAATTGACTGAATCGCCCCGGGATTCGTGGAGGCCAGTTGGTTTAAGTTGAGACGGCAAGCT
>CAZEVP010000189.1:0-2849 GCA_964515735.1 uncultured Verrucomicrobiaceae bacterium
TCCTCCAGCATCGGCGCCAGCAGGTGCGCCTCCATGTGGTGAACGCCGAGCGCCGGCACCCCCCAGCCGAACGCCAGTCCGCGCGCGATGCAGGCACCGACCATCAGCGCGCCGACCAGCCCCGGCCCGGCCGTGTAGGCGACGGCATCGATCTGGCCCGGCGCCGTGCCGGCCTCTTCCAGCACCTGCCGGATCAGCGGCAGCGTCTTGCGGATGTGGTCGCGCGAAGCCAGCTCCGGCACCACGCCGCCGTAGCGCCGGTGCAGTTCGATCTGGCTGTAGAGGGTATCGGCCAGCAGCCCGCGCTCGCTGTCGTAGACGGCGATGCCGGTCTCGTCGCACGAGGTTTCGATACCGATTACACGCATGGGCAGTGGCACGTATGAAAAGGCGCGGGCCGCGGGGCCGGCCGGGAGAGGGCAGGCATCATAGCGAGTCGCCCCCGCAGCCGCCAGTTGCGGGGACTTGGCAAACCGGAAAGGGCGGGCTTAAAATGCCGGCCCCTTGGCGGACCCGTGCCCGACCGGCACGCGCTTTCGCCCCTATTTACGATTCATCGACAAGGTTTGGTAATGCCCTCAGTCAAGCTGAAAGACAACGAGCCGTTCGACGTAGCCCTGCGCCGCTTCAAGCGCGCCTGCGAGAAAGCCGGCGTCCTCGCCGAAGTTCGCAGCCGCGAGTGCTACGAGAAGCCGACCTCGGTGCGCAAGCGCATGGCCGCTGCCGCCGTCAAACGGCACCTGAAGAAACTGCAGCGCGAAGCCCGCAAACTGCAGCGTCCGTACTGATCCGCCCCAGTCCCCCGACTGACCGCAGGATCCGCCCATGGCCGACTCTTCGCTGAAAACCCGCCTCACCGAGGCGATGAAGAGCGCCATGCGCGCCCAGGAAAAAGCACGCCTGAGCGCGATCCGGCTGATTCTCGCCGAGATCAAACGCATCGAAGTCGATGAGCGCACGGAGGTCGATGACCCCCGCGTGCTCGTTATTCTCGACAAGATGGCCAAGCAGCGGCGCGACTCGATCAGCCAGTACCGCGCCGCCGGCCGCGACGACCTGGCCGATGGCGAGGCGTTCGAACTGACCGTCATCGCCGGCTTCCTGCCCCAGCCGCTGACCGAGGCCGAACTGGCCACCCTGATCGACCGCGCCATCGCCGACAGCGGCGCCCAGGGCGCTGCCGACATGGGCAAGGTGATGGCGATCCTGAAGCCGCAGCTGCAGGGCCGCGCCGACATGGCGGGCGCCAGCAAACTGGTCAAGAGCCGGCTCGGCTGATCACCGCGCCGGGCGGGCGGCATCGACCGCACCAGCTTCCGGCTGCGCTACAGTAGCGCCCCATCCTCCGACCCGATCCGCGCGCAGGAACGCCCTTCGATGGCCGGCCGCATCCCGCAAGCCTTCATCAACGATCTGCTCGACCGCGTCGACATCGTCGAGGTCATCGATCGCCGCGTGAAGCTGCGCAAGACCGGCCGCAACTACGTCGCCCGCTGCCCGTTCCACGACGAAAAGACACCGTCGTTCAGCGTCAACGGCGAGAAGCAGTTCTACTACTGCTTCGGCTGTGGCGCCTCCGGCAACGCGGTCGGCTTCGTCATGGATTTCGACCGCGTCGACTTCCCGCAGGCGGTCGAGAACCTGGCCTCGCTCGCCGGCCTCGAAGTGCCGCGCGAGGAGACGACGCCGAACGCGCGCCGCCAGCCGGAAAAACCCAAACGCGACCTCTACCAGATCCTCGACAACGCCGCCCGCCACTACCGCGAGCAGCTGCGCGGCCACCCGCAGGCGGCGCGCGCCGTCGACTACCTGAAGAAGCGCGGCCTCTCCGGCGAGATCGCCAAACGCTTCGGCATCGGCTACGCGCCGCCGGGCTGGGACAACCTGCTGCGCGCGTTCGGCAGCGAGCCGCACGACCGCCAGCTGCTGCTCGACAGCGGCATGCTGGTGGTGCGCGAGGAGGAGAACCGCTGCTACGACCGCTTCCGCGATCGCGTCATGTTCCCGATCCTCGACAGCCGCGGCCGCGTCATCGCCTTCGGCGGCCGCGTGCTCGGCGACGACAAGCCGAAGTACCTGAACTCGCCGGAGACGCCGATCTTCCACAAGGGCGTCGAACTGTACGGCCTCTACCAGGCGCGCAAGGCGCAGCGCCAGCTGACGCGGCTGGTCGTCGTCGAGGGCTACATGGACGTGGTCGCGCTGGCGCAGTACGGCATCCCCTACGCCGTCGCCACGCTCGGCACCTCGACCAGCACCGACCACCTGCGCAAGATCTTCCGCCACTGCCCGGAAGTGATCTTCTGCTTCGACGGCGACCGCGCCGGACGGCAGGCGGCGCGGCGCGCGCTGGAGGCGGCGCTGCCAGTCATGGAGGACGGCCGCCAGGCGCGCTTCCTGTTCCTGCCCGAGGGCGAGGATCCCGATTCGCTGGTGCGCGCGCGCGGCCGCGAGGCGTTCGAGACGATGCTGAGCCGCGAGTCACTGCCGCTGGCCGACTACCTGTTCGGCAGCCTCGGCGAGGAGACCGACACCGAAACGCTGGAGGGGCGCGCCCGCCTCGCCAAGCTGGCGACGCCGCTGATCAATCTGCTGCCGCAGGGCGTGTTCCGCCAGCTGATGGTCGACGAACTGGCGCGCCGCACCGGCCTCAGCAGTGAACGCCTCGGCGCGCTGCTGCAGGAGACGCCGCCACCGGCACCAACCGCGACACCGGAACCCGCGACCGATGCACCGGCCAGACCGCCGCTGCGCCCGCTGCAACGGCGCCCGCTGCCGTCGCGCAACGACTCGGGCCGCAACCCGATCCTGCACGCCGTCGGCCTGCTGGTGCTGTGGCCGCGCGAGAC
>CAZEVP010000190.1:0-2840 GCA_964515735.1 uncultured Verrucomicrobiaceae bacterium
ACGGGGCGCCATCGACCCGACGTCGATTCTGTTTGATGCGGCATGGCTCACATCCAGCCGGTCTCTCTTCCTGCATACTCGCCGCGTCGTTCGGGATGAACGACTTGCAAGGATGCCGATCAGCGACGATCGATTGCACAGGGTGTGCAAACACAATGGAATGTGGCTTCCCTTGCTTTTCCCGCACCATCGCCACACGGCTCGTTACACCGCACTACCCCGAAGGCAAAGGATGCCGCCATGTCAGGCCGACAGGACACCGGCTACAAACTGCTGTTTTCCCACCCCGAAATGGTGCGCGACCTGCTGACCGGTTTCGTGCCGGGCGACTGGATCGCCGACGCCGACTTCTCCACCCTCGAACGCGACAGTGCCAGCTTCGTCTCCGACACCGGCAAGCAGCGCCATGACGACATGATCTGGCGCGTCCGGGTCAAGGATCGCTGGCTGTGGGTCTACCTGCTGCTGGAATTCCAGAATCGCCCCGAGCGCTGGATGGCGGTGCGGATGCTGGTCTATGTCGGCCTGCTCGCCCAGGATCTGATCCGCCGGAATGAACTGCACGACGGCCAGCTGCCGCCGATCCTGCCGCTGGTGCTCTATCGCGGCGAACCGCGCTGGCGCGCTCCGCTCGACGCGCGCGACTGTTTCGTGACGCCACCCGCTGGCCTCGAACCGTTCCTGCCAGCCCTGCGCTACTACGTGGTGGACGAAGCCCGCCTGCGGCTGCACCCCGCCGAAGCCGTGCGCAACTTCGCCGCAGCGCTGTTCACGCTGGAGCAGGGCCGCACCCTGGCGGATATCCGCCCCGTGCTGCGCACACTGAACGTCCTGCTGCACGACGACAGCGGCCAGTCCCTGCGCCGTGCCTTCGACAGCTGGACCCGCGTGCTGTTGAAGCGCATGGACCCGGACCTTACCATCGACGATATCGACGACCTGCTGGAGGATGAACCCGTGCTGGAGCAACGTCTGAAAACCTGGCTCAGGGACACCAAACGCCAGGCCATCGCCGAGGGATTCGCGGAAGGCAAGGCCGAACTGCTGGAGCGGCTGCTGACGCGCCGCTTCGGCGCGGTGCCGGCGTGGGCCGTGGAGCGCCTGCGCAATGCCACCGCCGCGCAGCTGGACAGTTGGGCCGAACGGCTGCTGGATGTTGCCACGCTGGATGAAGTGTTCTCAGAGTCTGCCGGACCCGACGAGGGTAAACGTCGCGGGTGACATCTGCGACGTCGCGGATAACCGGAATCCCCCGTACTGGATCGCAGGCCGCAAACCACCTCCCCGGAATGAGAGGAAGGAACCCCCATGTCATTGGATGAACGGATCGCGCGCTGGAAAATACAGTGGGCAGAAGACGGACTGGATGAAACAGAGATGATGGCGCCGCTCTATCGGGCGGTCATCCAGTTTGGATTTCACAACTTCCCCGAGTGGGCCGAGAAAAAGCTTGAGGCATTTCCGGCGAAGGCGTTGCCCTATCTGCTGTACCTCACCGAAGGAGTGGAGGACATTGAGGAAATATGGACTCCGCCCCGTGTCGACGAACTCGGTCGCATCGACGACATGCAGGAGGCAGGGCACACACTGGCCGAGCGCGTAGGGAACAGGTTCAGGGATGCCGAGCGCCAGGCCATCGCCGAGGGATTCGCGGAAGGTAAAGCGGAAGGTAAAGCGGAAGGTAAAGCGGAAGGTCGCCAACAGCTGGCTGCCACCGTGCAGCGCCAGCTGACCCGCCGCTTCGGCGAACTGCCACCGGCAGCGCTGCGGCGACTGGCGCAAGCCGATTTCGGGCAGCTGGAAACCTGGGCCGAACGGCTACTGGATGCGCCTTCGCTGGAGCAGGTGTTCGATAGCGACATGTCCTGACCGGCTGTCGCCGTAGCTATTGTCCGGTCGGCCAGGAAGGCCGACGTCAATCACAGGGTCGTGAATCATGGATCGAATTTTCCCCCGCGGTTTTTCTCTGATCGAGTTGCTGGTCGTCGCCGTTCTGGTGGCGCTGCTCGGCCTGTTTGCGTTGCCGGCCTTCGGCACGCTGATCGAACGCCAGCGCGCCACGACACTGGCCGATCAGCTGCAGGCGCATCTCCACTTCGCCAGAGCCAGCAGCGTCACCCGCAATGCCGACGTCGAATTCTGTGGCTCATCCAACGGCACGGATTGCGATCAGGGGTGGCAGCACGGCTGGATAGTCCGGCTGAGAGGCAGCGGTGAAACGCTCCGGTACCACCAGCTGACCCCTCAGGACCATCTGCGCTGGACGCGTGGTGAAACCATCCTGTTTCGCAGCAATGGCACGGCCCCGCTGGGGAATGGCCGCTTCTACGTCTGCGACCGGGAGGCCGCGGTGGTCTGGCAGCTGGTGCTGAACCGGCAGGGCCGGGTTCGTCGCGTGGCCGGTCTGGAGGCCAGTCAGGCGTCGGATGGACGCTACTGCCCCTCCGCCTGACATCCAGCCGCTCCCTCGCTTCGTCGACCGGTCGTCGTCATACCCGGCCCGGTCGTCCCGCGTTCGACGACAGTCCGGAAAGTGGCAGCCATCATTGCCGCCGGACAGGTTCGAGGAACGCCCGATGGAGTTCTCCGGGGTAACGCAGGGTTCGACAGCGCAGGGCTTCAGGACGCGGGGCCTCAAGACAAGAGGCTTCACGTTGGTGGAGCTGCTGATCATGGTCATTCTGGTGGGGATCCTCGCGGCCTTCGCCGTGCCGAGCTTCAACCAGCTGATCAACAACAACCGAACCCTGGGGGTCAGCAACGAGGTGGCGTCGATGCTGCAGTACGCGCGCACCCATGCCGTCGAGCACCGCGCCGCGATCTGGGTCTGTTCCGACAAT
>CAZEVP010000191.1:0-2820 GCA_964515735.1 uncultured Verrucomicrobiaceae bacterium
TCTATCGCGCCGCCATCGAGGCGCTGCTGCGGCTGCAGCGGATCGACTGCCCGGCTGATCTGCCGCGCTACGACGAAGCGCTGCTGCGGCGCGAGCTGGCGCTGTTTCCGGACTGGTACCTGCAGCACGAGCGCGGTGTGGCGCTCGATCCACGCAAGCGCAAGGTGCTCGACGATGCCTTCGATCTGCTGGTCGACCGGGCGCTGGCGCAGCCGCGCGTGCTGGTGCACCGCGATTACATGCCGCGCAACCTGATGGTGTCTCACGGCATGGAGGTGCAGACCTCCGATGCGCTGCCCGGCGTGCTCGACTTTCAGGACGCGGTCTGCGGTCCGATCGCCTACGACCCGATCTGCCTGTTCAAGGATGCGTTCATCAGCTGGCCGGAACCGCGCGTGGTCGACTGGCTGACGCACTACTGGCAGCGCGGCCGCAGCGCCGGCCTGCCGCTGCCGGACACTTTCGAGGCCTTCTACGCCGGCTGCGATTTCATCGGCGCCCATCGCCACCTGAAGGTGATCGGCATCTTCGCGCGGCTCTGCCACCGCGACGGCAAGCCGAAGTACCTCGACGACGTGCCGCGCTTCTTCACTTATCTGCAGGGTGCCTGCGCGCGCCGCGCCGAACTGGCGCCGCTCGGCGAGCTGCTGGCGGAGCTGTCGCCGTGAAGGCGATGCTGCTGGCGGCCGGGCTCGGCACCCGGATGCGGCCGCTGACCGACCACACGCCGAAGCCACTGCTGCCGGTGGCCGGTCGGCCGTTGATCGAACACCATCTGCTGCGGCTGAAGGCGGCCGGTTTCACCGAGATCGTCATCAATCACGCCTGGCTCGGTGAGCAGATCGAGGCGGCGCTCGGCGATGGCAGCCGCCTTGGCCTGTCGATCCGCTATTCGCCGGAGGGAATGCCGCCGCTGGAAACCGGCGGTGGCATCCTGCGCGCGCTGCCGCTGCTCGGCGATGCGCCGTTTCTGATCATCAGCAGCGACATCTGGATCGACCATCCGCTGTCGCCGCTGCGTGAACGCGCGATCGACCTCGCTCATCTCGTCCTCGTCGATAACCCGCCGCACCACCCGGGCGGTGATTTCGCGCTGGCGGCCGATGGTCGCGTCACCGAGGCCGGCGAGGAGCGGCGGCTGACCTACAGCGGGTTGGCCGTGCTGCATCCGCGCCTGTTCGACGGCTGCGAGCCGGGTGTGTTTCCTCTGCGACCGCTGCTGGCGAAGGCGATGGCGGCTGGCGCCGTCAGTGGCGAGCGCCACGGCGGGCAGTGGCTCGATGTCGGCACGCCGGAGCGGTTGCGGGAGGCGGAGCGGTTGGCGTTGGCTGTGGGCTGAGCTCTTCTGCGCCATCCGAGAGAAGGTGCTCGCACTGACGCTGGTGGGAGCGGTGCCGTACCTGTCGCCGGGACCGTGTGTCGCCAAGGATTACCCAAAGGGCCGGGCATAAAGGCGACACCCGAGCCTGTCCATGGATGGACGTCGTTGCGTGTCCCGGCGACAGGTACGGCACCGCTCCTTGCGCCTGCCTCCAAGCACCTTCGTTGGCACTCACGCTCAGGGCAGCACCGGCACCGCCGCCGGCGGCACGCTCTTCACCGCCGGGTCGCCAACCGGTTGCGGCAACTGCTGCAGGAAACCGCGAATGCGCTTGCTCAATGCCGAGCTGTCGCTGCCATTGGCTGCGTTCAGTGGCGGCAGCACCACGGCGCGGTAGAGCCGCTCGCGCTGGCGCAGCACGGCGCGGCGGCGTTGCTCCTGCGCTTCCAGCTGCATCTTCTGTTTCGCCTGCACCAGATCGAGTGTCGGCAGCGCACTAATCGGCAATAGCTGCGGCAGCGTCTCGGCCATGCCCGGCAGCGTGTTTTCGGCGCCGACCAGCACCAGCGCCTGCAGTGGAGCCGGCGCACCCGCACCGTTGCCGGCGGCGCGCTGCTTCACCGCTTCCGCCGCGCGGATCCCGCCGCTGCCGAAGCCGACGATGACGACGGCACCTTCGGGCGCGGGTGTCGGCACCAGATGCCGGATGCCGGCCTCGATGCGTGCCTGTACCGCCATCTCGCCGGCCGACAGTGTCGGGGCGGCGGGCGGATTCGGGGCGGTGGCGGCTGGTGTTGCCGGTGCCGGTGGCGTAGCTGCGGTCGGTGGTGGTGTCGTCGCGGCCGGGGGCGTGGCGGGTGGAGTGGCAGGTGAAGTGGTGGCCGTGGGCGCAGGTGCGGCGGCCGGCGCCAGCTCTGCCTCCGGCGAACCGGCTGCTGCCGGTGTCGGCAACTCGATCGCCAGCGTGTTCCAGCCGTGCAGCGGCAGCTCCTCGAACAGTGCCGCCAGCGTGAACGGCCAGCTCGGGTGCTGGCCGGCGTCGTGCAGCAACAGCACTGCGCCGCGCGGCTGGCCGGTCAGGTCGGCGACGTAGCGGGCCGGAAACTGCTCGCTGCCGGCGCTCAGCATCAGCCGCTGTTCGGGCGCAATCGCATCGAGCGGGCGCGGCCGGTGCTCGCCGACCCAGCTGCCGGTTGCCGCCGGCGGCGCCGTATTCACTTCTGTCGTATTCGGTGCCGTCGCGGGTGCGGCGGGTGTCGGCGCGGCCGGCGGTGTCTGCGCGAACAGCGGCGCGGCGAGCAGGGCGAACAGCAGCGGCAGTGACGATAGGGCGCGCATCGGTGAAATCCGGAGTGCAGTCGGGCGCCGCCATTTCATTACAATTGCGCCCCTGTTGCCATGCTTGATGGCGCTATCTCTGCCGTGAGTTGCCATGACTGATTACTGGATCGCCCCCTCGATTCTCTCCGCCGACTTCGCCCGCCTCGGCGCCGAGGTCG
>CAZEVP010000192.1:0-2686 GCA_964515735.1 uncultured Verrucomicrobiaceae bacterium
CCGAGGCAGTAGCCGAGCGTCAGCGCCAGTGCCAGCGGTACCGGGGCGTAGCCGTAGTCGTGAATGGAGACGTAGACCCACGACGCACCGGAGAGCCAGAAGCCGGCGCCGAACCACCAGCCGCGCGCGAATGCCTGCGCCGGCGTCAGCCGGTCGAGCAGCAGCGCCAGCAGCGCCAGCGCGAGGATGCCGGCGACGGCGATGTCGAACGGGGCCAGCGACAGCGTGACCAGCGGGCCGGCGACCAGCGCCAGCAGGTGGCCGGGCCAGCCGGGGGAGAGCAGTTTTCGCAGCAAGGGGAGGGCTCCGGGGCGGCGCTACTCCGCCGCCTCCGCCACCGGGCTCATCCGCAGCAGGTGGATCTGGCGGTTGTCGACGGTAAGCACGCGGAACTGGTAGGTGCCGACGGTGGCGATCTCGCCGCGGTGCGGCAGGTAGCCGAACTGCTGCAGCACGATGCCGCCGATGGTGTCGAACTCCTCGTCGCTGAACTCGGTGTGGAACTCCTCGTTGAACGCCTCGATCGGCGTCAGCGCCTTCACCAGATAGTCGGTGTCCGATATCTGTTTGATGAAGGTGTCCTCCTCGACGTCGTACTCGTCCTCGATGTCGCCGACGATCTCCTCCAGCACGTCCTCGATCGTCACCAGTCCGGCGACGCCGCCGTACTCGTCGATGACGATCGCCATGTGGTTGCGGTTCTCGCGGAATTCGCGCAGCAGCACGTTCAGGCGCTTGCTCTCGGGCACGAACACCGCCGGCCGCAGCCGCTGGCGGATGTCGAACGGCTCGTCGCGCTTGAGCAGCTGCGGCAGCAGGTCCTTGGCCAGCAGGATACCGAGCACCTCGTCGACGTTCTCGCCGACCACCGGGTAGCGCGAGTGGCCGGTCTCGATGATCTTCGCCAGCAGCCGGTCGAGCGACTGGTCGGCCTTCAGCGCATCCATCTGCGCGCGCGGCACCATGATCTCGCGCACCTGCATGTCGCCGACGTGCAGCGCGCCCTCCATGATGTTCAGCGCGTCGCCGTCGATCAGGTGGTTTTCCTTCGCCTCGACCAGCAGCTGGCGCAGGTCGTCGCGGTTGCGCGGGTCGCCGGAAAATACATGGGCCAGTCGTTCCAGCCAGGAACGCTCCTCGTGTTCCTGGCTCTGTCGCTCTTCAGCCATGGCTTTGGGTTCTGTCCTCTGCGGGAAGATAGGGATCTGGATAGCCGAGGCCGGCGAGGATCGTGCGCTCCCGCGCCTCCATCTCGTCGGCCTCGGCGTCGTCGATGTGGTCGTAGCCGAGCAGGTGCAGCGTGCCGTGCACCAGCATGTGCGCCCAGTGCGCGTCGAGCGGCTTGCACTGCTCGACCGCCTCGCGCGCGACCACCTCGGCGCAGACGACGATATCGCCGAGATGTGGCAATTCAAGTTCGTCGGGCAGGTCGGCCGGGAACGACAGCACGTTGGTGGCGTAGTCGCCGCCGCGATAGTGGCGGTTCAGCTCGGTGATCTCGGCGCTGTCGACGATGCGCAGGCTCAGTTCGGCCTCGTCGCGGTGGCCGGCCAGCGCGGCGCCGACCCAGCGTTCGAGCAGCGCCGGGGCGGGAGCATCGGCGGCGCCGCTGACGTCGTCGATGTCGAGGGTCAGGTTCATGGCCTTCGCTTCTCGAAATCGCTGTCGGTGGCGGGGGTGTCGGCGGGCGGTTCGAAGCGGTCGTAGGCCTCGACGATCGCCTGCACCAGCGGGTGGCGCACGACGTCGCCGGCCTGGAAGAAGGTGAAGCTGATGCCGGGCACACCGTCGAGCACCTTCAGCACGTGCGTCAGCCCGGATGGTGTGCCGCGCGGCAGGTCGATCTGGGTGGCGTCGCCGGTGATGACGGCGGTGGAGCCGAAGCCGATCCGGGTCAGGAACATCTTCATCTGCTCGCGCGTCGTGTTCTGCGCCTCGTCGAGGATGATGAAAGAGTCGTTCAGCGTGCGGCCGCGCATGTAGGCCAGCGGTGCGATCTCGATGATCTGGCGTTCGATCAGCTTGGTGACGCTCTCGAAGCCGAGCATCTCGTACAGCGCGTCGTAGAGCGGGCGCAGGTACGGGTCGATCTTCTGCGCCAGATCGCCGGGCAGGAAGCCGAGCTTCTCGCCGGCCTCGACCGCCGGCCGCACCAGCAGGATGCGCTGCACGCGCTCGGCCAGCAGCGCCTCGACCGCGCAGGCGACGGCGAGGTAGGTCTTGCCGGTGCCGGCCGGGCCGACGCCGAAGTTGATGTCGTGGCTCTGGATCGCGCGCACGTAGCCCTGCTGGTTGCGGCCGCGCGGCTTGATGATCTCTTTCCTGGTCTTGATGACCGGAATCGACGCCACCACCGGCTCGCTGTCGCCGGCCGGCAGTTCGCCGTCGAGCCCGCGCAGGTGCAGGTGGATCGCCTCCGGGGTCAGCTCGACGCCGCGCGACGCCTCGTCGTGCAGCGCCAGCAGCAGCCGGCGCGCCGCGGCGATGCGCGGCGGCGTGCCGTCGATGTGGAATTCGTTGCCGCGCGGCTGGATGTGCACGCCGAGGCGCTGTTCGATCAGCCGCAGATGCTCGTCGAACTGGCCGGCCAGATTGGCCAGCAGACGGGTGTCGGCCGGCTCCAGCGTGACGACGGTGGGGGAACGGGGTCGCTCTTTCAAATTGGTCTGCTTGCCGCCCGGGCGGC
>CAZEVP010000193.1:0-2633 GCA_964515735.1 uncultured Verrucomicrobiaceae bacterium
AGGATGGCCGCCTCTATGCGCAGGCGGGCGGCGGCGTGGTGGCCGATTCGGTGCCGCGTCTGGAGTGGAAGGAGACGATGAACAAGGCGCGCGCGGTGTTCCGCGCCGCCTCCATGGCGCAAGCCATCGTTTCCAACGACACCGCTTCGAGCTGAGGACGCCGCCATGTTGCTGATGATCGACAACTACGATTCGTTTACCTACAACATCGTGCAGTACCTCGGCGAGCTGAATGCCGACGTCAAAGTCGTGCGCAACGACGAGGTCACTGTCGAACAGATCCGCGCGATGAAGCCCGAGAAGCTCGTCATCTCGCCCGGCCCGTGCACGCCGCGCGAGGCCGGCGTGTCGATGGCGGCGATCGAAGCCTTCGCCGGCGAGATTCCGGTTCTCGGCGTCTGCCTCGGCCACCAGTCGATCGGCGCCGTGTTCGGCGGCCGCGTCGTGCGTGCGCGCCAGGTGATGCACGGCAAGATCTCGCCGATCTTCCACAACGGCACCTCGGTCTTTCGCGGCCTGCCGAGCCCGTTCAACGCGACGCGCTACCACTCGCTGGTGATCGAGCGCGACACGTTGCCCGACTGTCTCGAAATCACCGCGTGGACGCAGCACGACGACGGCTCGATCGACGAGATCATGGGGGTGCGTCACAGGACGCTGGCGGTGGAGGGGGTACAGTTCCACCCCGAATCGATCCTGACCGAGCACGGCCACGCCATGCTGAAAAACTTCCTTGAAGGAGCATCGGCATGAGTGCTGTGGCAATCGACATCAGGGAGGCGCTGAACCGCCTCGTCCAGCAGATCGACCTGTCGATGGCCGAGATGCAGGCGGTGATGCGCGCGATCATGACCGGCGAGTGCACGCCGGCGCAGATCGGCGCCTTCCTCGTCGCTCTGCGGATGAAGGGCGAGAGCCTCGACGAGATCGAGGGGGCGGCGCGGGTGATGCGCGAGCTGGCGATGCCGGTCGACATCGGCGGCGTGGCGCACGCGGTCGACATCGTCGGCACCGGTGGCGACGGCGCCAACCTGTTCAACGTCTCGACTGCGGCGGCGATGGTCTGCGCGGCGGCCGGCGCCCATGTCGCCAAGCACGGCAACCGCGCGGTGTCGTCGAAGAGCGGCAGCGCCGACCTGCTGGAGAAGGCGGGCATTCGCCTCGATCTCGACGCGGCCCAGGTCGGCCGCTGCATCCGCGAGGTCGGCGTCGGCTTCATGTTCGCCGTCAATCACCACGGCGCGATGAAGCACGCCGTCGGCCCGCGCCGGGAACTCGGCCTGCGCACGATTTTCAATATTCTCGGTCCTATCACCAATCCGGCCGGTGTCAGGCGGCAGGTGGTCGGTGTCTTCAACGAGCGTCTGTGCCGGCCGCTGGCTGAGGTGCTGGGCCGGCTCGGCAGCGACCATGTGCTGGTCGTGCACGCCCGCGACGGCCTCGACGAGATCAGTCTGGCGACGCCGACGCATGTCGCCGAGCTGAAGGATGGCGCCGTCAGCGAGTACGATGTGCGGCCGGAGGACTTCGGCATCGCCAGCCAGAGCCTGATCGGGCTCGACGTAGCCGATGCCGATGGCTCGCTGGCACTGGTCAGCGCCGCCTTCGGGTTGATGCCGCGCGATGAGCTGGGCGCCAAGGCGGCCGACACCATCGCGCTGAATGCCGGTGCCGCGCTGTACACGGCCGGCGTGACGAAGAGCTGGAAGGACGGGGTGGCGCTGGCCGAAGATGCGATCCACGGCGGCCGCGCCGGCGAGAAGCTGGAAGAGCTGGCGGTCTTTACCCAGGGGTTGAAGCTATGAGTATCGATTCGACGCCGACCGTGCTGAAGAAGATCCTCGCCCGCAAGCGCGAGGAGGTGGCCGAGCGGCGCCGCAAGCTGCCGTTCGCCGAGCTGGAGGCGCGCGCCGATGCGCAGAGCGCGCCGCGCGATTTCGTCGGTGCCATCGAGGCGCGCCTCGCCGCCGGCGAACCGGCGGTGATCGCGGAGGTGAAGAAGGCGTCGCCGTCGAAGGGGGTGATCCGCCCCAACTTCGACCCGGCCGCCATTGCCGCCAGCTACCAGAATGGCGGCGCTGCCTGCCTGTCGGTGCTGACCGACATCGACTTCTTCCAGGGCTCGGATGCCTACCTGCAGGCGGCGCGTGCCGCCTGCGAGCTGCCGGTGCTGCGCAAGGATTTCGTCATCGACCCGTACCAGGTGGTCGAGGCACGGGCGATCGGCGCCGACTGCATCCTGCTGATCGCCGCCGCCCTCGACGACGAGCAGATGGACGAACTCTCCGACGTCGCGCTGCAGTGGGGGCTGGACGTGCTGGTCGAGGTGCACGATGCCGACGAGCTGTCGCGCGCGGCGCCGCTCGGCAACCGCCTGCTCGGCATCAACAACCGCGATCTGCACAGCTTTGACGTGACGCTCGACACCACGCTGGGGCTGCTCGGTCGCGTGCCGGATGACTGCATCGTCGTCACCGAGAGTGGCATCCACAGCCGCGAGGACGTGGCGTTGATGCGCTCGCATGGCGTCAACACCTTCCTGGTCGGCGAGGCGTTCATGCGTGCGAAGGATCCGGGGGCGGAGTTGCAGCGGTTGTTTTTCTGAAGAGACTCGCTGCGAATACGTGGCGACG
>CAZEVP010000194.1:0-2597 GCA_964515735.1 uncultured Verrucomicrobiaceae bacterium
CGCCGTTGGCGTCGATCAGGTAGAGCTCGAAGCTGTTGACGTCGGGGTGGGCGTCGAGGAAGTCGAGCGCCTCTTCAGCAGTGGCGAAGGCCATGTCAGGAGTCTCGTGCGTCGGGTTCGGCCAGCAGTTCGCACAGCGCGGCGTCGAGTGTGTCGAGCAGGCGCTGCACGTCGGCGTGCTGTGTGTCGGGGCAGCACAGTGTCATGTTGTGAAACGGGGTGATCAGGATGCCGCGGTTGATCAGGTACAGGTGCAGCGCGCGCTGCAGTGCGTCGTGGAAGGCCGCTTCGGCCTCGGCGCCGGTGCGCGGCGGGCTGGCGCGGAACTGGAATTCGCAGCGCGCGCCGAGTTCGGTCACCGACCACGCCAGATCGTGTTTCGCGATCACCGCGCGCAAGCCACTCGCCAGCCGTGCCGCCAGCGCCAGCATGTAGTCGTAGGCGATGTCGGTCATCACTTCACGCAGCGTGGCGATCATCGCGTGCAGTTGCAGCGCGTTGGCCGACAGCGTCGTGCCCATGCCGCTGTGGCCGTGGCCGTCGACATGGTTGCGCGCGCGTGCCTGCCGCATCGCTTCGGTCATCGCCGCGGTGCAGCCGTAGACCGCGCACGGCACGCCGCCGGCGATCGGTTTGCCGATGGTCAGGAAGTCCGATTCCAGCTGCCACAGCCGTGTTGCGCCGCCGGGGCCGGTCGAGATGGTGTGGGTCTCGTCGACGATCAGTAGCGTGCCGTGGCGGCGCGTCAGTGCGCGCGCGGCGTCGAGGAAGCCGGGTTGCGGCAGCACCATGCCGATGTTGGTCAGCGCCGGTTCGCAGATCAGCGCCGCGACATCGCCCGGTGCCAGCGCCGTTTCCAGTGCGTCGATGTCGTTGAACGGTATCGCGCGTGAAAAACGGGTCAGGTCGTGCACCTGTCCGAGCAGGCCGCCGCGCTGCACGGTGTGCTGCTCGCGCAGCCGCACCATCGTGTCGTCGACGCTGCCGTGGTAGCAGCCATCGAACACGGCGATCACCGGACGCTGCGTGATCGCGCGCGCCCAGCGCAGCACGAAGCGGTTGGCGTCGGTGGCGGTGGTGGCGACCTGCCAGAACGGCAGGCCGAAGCGCTGTGCCAGCAGTTCACCGGCGAGCGCCGCGTCTTCGCCCGGCAGCATCGTGGTCAGGCCGCGGTGTGCCTGCTCCGAGATCGCGCGCGCCACCGGTGCCGGCGAGTGGCCGAACATGGCGCCGGTGTCGCCGAGGCAGAAGTCGATGTAGTCATGGCCGTCGACGTCGTGAAAATGGACGCCGCGCGCAGCGTCGACGAACAGCGGTGATGGCGTCGACCAGTCGCTCATCCAGTGCATCGGCACGCCGCCGAACAGCGAGCGGCGCGCGCGCTCGGCCAGCGCCAGCGAGCGCGGGTTGGCGGCGCGGAAGCGGTCGCATTCGCGCTGGTAGAAACGCGCGACGGCGCGGTCGGAAATGCCGCTGGCGGTCATGGTGTGGAAGCTCCTCGGAGCAGGCGGGCTATCTTCGCGGCGGCGATGTGTAAAAGGCAATGGGCCGTGCTGTTCGACGAAAGACGTCGAGCGCAGTGCGAGGCGCGGTGCCGCACCCGGCAAGGTCAGTGCGAGACTTCTGAAAACTGCCGCCTGCGACCTTTCATAGCCAGAACCGCAGACCGATGACGATCTGCGTCCGCTCCGGATCGCCACTGCCGGCCGAGATCAGTTCCGCGCTGTCGCCGCTGGCTCGCTGCCAGATCACACCGACATACGGCGCGAACTTGCGCGTGATCTCGTAGCGCAGCCGCAGGCTCGCCTGCGTGCCGGTCAGCCCGCTGCCGGTGTCGGTGTCGCGATCCTTCTCGCTGGAAAAGCCGAACGTCAGTTCCGGTTCCAGTACCAGTCGCTGCGTCAGCAGCAGTTCGTAGCCGAGCTTCAGGTCGAGCAATGCGCGGCCCCCTGCGCCGACGTAGAGCATCGCTTCGGCGTCGATGCCGTACGGCACCAGACCGTCGATACCGATGGCGAACCAGTCGCGCCGTTGTGGCTGGATGTCGCTGCGCCAGCCTGTTTTCAGATCCCAGAACGGCGCGATGGCACGGCGATAGAGCAGTTCGACATCGGCTTCCGTCGTTGCACCATCGCGGTGCGCGCCTTCGGTCTCGATGCCGAAGCGATGCAGGTCGCTGCCGTGGAACAGTTCGGCGTTCCAGTGCAGCGCGTCGTCGCCATCGCCGCCGCGCCACTCCAGTTCGTCGACGCTGAGCGTGGAGAAGTGCAGCGTGTCGAGCATCGTGTGCCCCTGGTCGTGATGGTGGCCGGCGGCGGCCAGTGCGACGTTGCCTGTCATCGCGAGCGCGATCGTCGCCATCAGTCGAGTCGGTGTTTTCATCACGCCGGCTCTCCGTCGACGATCACCTTGCGGAACATGCCGCCCTCCATGTGGTACATCAGGTGGCAGTGGTAGGCCCACGTGCCGGGCGCGTCGACGCTGATGCGATAACTGAGCAGCTCGCCCGGTTTCACCGTCACCGTGTGCTTGCGCGGATAGAAGTGCGGGCTGCCGTTTTCGAGGTCGCTCCACATGCCGTGCAGGTGCACCGGGTG
>CAZEVP010000195.1:0-2568 GCA_964515735.1 uncultured Verrucomicrobiaceae bacterium
CGCTGCAGCACACGCTGTCGCCGAGCATGGACATCGTCATCTCCAGCAACTTCGAGCGGCTGCTGTTCGATGTCTATGGCCGCGACGGTGCGGCGATCCAGACACTGATGGACAACTTCGGCAAGGGCGACGTCAAGCTCGACGAACAGGCATTCGCGAAGGCGCGCGCGCTGTTCGACAGCCACGCGGTCGACGATGCGGCGACCGTCGCGACCATCGGCGAAGTGTGGGACGCGACTGAATACCTGCTCGACCCGCACTCGGCTATCGGTGTGAAGGCAGCGCGCGAGTGCCGTCGCGACAGGAGCGTGCCGATGGTGACGCTGGCCACCGCGCACCCGGCCAAGTTCCCCGATGCGGTGAAGCAGGCTGGCTACCCGAACGATGTGCCACTGCCGCACCATATGGCCGATCTGTTCCAGCGCGAGGAGCGCTGCACGGTGCTGCCGCACGATCTGGCGGAGGTGCAGAAGTTCATGAAGGCCAATATCACTGCGTAAGTCGTTTGTTCTCTGCCGGTACCTGTGTCATCGCAGGCGCCTGCGGCAGGGAGGTGCTTTCAGAACCGCTGCAAGTACATCCCTGTAAGCTTCGTCGGCGACGTCCTGTCGCCGACGATTCTGAAAGCACCTCCCTGCCACATGCTTTCCGGCGTTTTCGCGAGTGCATGTGAACGTCGAAGAGCCATTGATGCAAAAGCAGATTCGCCGCCGCCAAATTGCATCCGAGCTTCCACGCTTCGCTTTGTCGATCCCTCCCGTTCTCGTCAATATCTACGCCGCGCGCGACGTCACCGACGACGCGCAGCTCGCGCATGAACTGAACCGTCTCGGCACGCCGGAACGTTTCAAGGGGCTGAGCGATGCCGCCGCGCTGATCGCCGACAGCATCGAGCGCGGCGACCGCATCCTGATCGTCGGCGACTTCGATGCCGACGGCGCCACCAGCAGCGCATTGGCGGTGCTGGCGCTGCGCGCTCTGGGCGCGGCGCATGTCGACTTCCTGGTGCCGAACCGCTTCGAATACGGCTACGGCCTGACACCGGAGATCGTCGCCGTCGCCGCGCAGCAGCAACCCGATCTGCTGATCACCGTCGACAACGGCATCTCCAGTCTCGACGGTGTCGCCGCCGCCAATGCGGCCGGCATCCGCGTGCTGATCACCGACCACCACCTGCCCGGCGCCGAGCTGCCGGTGGCCGCGGCCATCGTCAATCCGAACCAGCCCGGCTGCGGTTTTCCGAGCAAGTGTCTGGCTGGCGTCGGCGTCATTTTCTACGTGCTGAACGCGCTGCGTGGCGAACTGCGCCGGCGCGACTGGTTTGCGCGGGCCGGCATCAGTGAGCCGAATCTGGCCGACTTTCTCGATCTGGTTGCGCTCGGTACCGTCGCCGACGTGGTGCCGCTCGACCACAACAACCGCGTGCTGGTGGCGCAGGGGCTGCGCCGCATTCGCGCCGGTCGCTGCCGGCCCGGCATTCGCGCACTGCTGGAAGTGGCGGGGCGCAGGCTGGAGCGGATCGTCAGCACCGACATGGGGTTTGCCGTCGGCCCGCGTCTGAACGCGGCGGGGCGGCTCGACGACATGACGCTCGGCATCCAGTGCCTGCTGACCGACGACGAGGGGCTGGCGCGCGACATCGCGCAGCAGCTCGACGAGCTGAACCGCGACCGCCGCGCGATCGAGGCCGACATGCAGCGGCAGGCGGTCGGCGCGCTTGAGATGCTGCATCTGGAGCGTGAGGGCGAGCTGCCGTGGGGGCTGTGCCTGTACGAGCCGACCTGGCACCAGGGGGTCATCGGCATCGTTGCCGGCCGCATCAAGGATCGCTTTCATCGCCCGACCATCGCCTTCGCCGATGCCGACAGCGGTGATGTGATCAAGGGTTCGGCGCGCTCGATCCCGGGGCTGCACATCCGCGACGCGCTCGATGCCTGCGCCGCCACCCATCCGGGCCTGCTGACCAAGTTCGGTGGCCACGCGATGGCGGCGGGGATGACGCTGCCGCGCGCCCACTTCGAGCGCTTCGCACAGGCCTTCGACGAGACTGTGCGCAGCCAGCTCGATGCCGCTGATCTCGAAGCGGTGCTGTGGAGCGATGGTGAACTGCCGTTCGACGAGCTGTCGCTCGAACTGGCGCAGCAGCTGCGCGACGGCGGGCCATGGGGACAGCACTTCCCGGAGCCGCTGTTCGACGGCGAGTTCCTGCTGGTCAATCAACGCATCGTCGGCGAGCGCCACCTGAAGATGGTGCTGGCCGATCCCGCCGACCGGCAGCGGACGATCGACGCCATCGCTTTCCAGGTCGACACCCGGCGCTGGCCCGATCCGGACGTGCAGCGGCTGCGCATCGCCTACCGCATCGACGTCAACGAGTGGAAGGGGCGGCAGTCGGTGCAGCTGCTGGTCGAGTATCTGGAGTCGGCGGGTTAACCCGGCCGGCCCGATCGGGTAGAATCGCGCCCCTCGTTTTTTCGTCCCGCAGGCCAGATTCCCCCATGCTGGAAGTCAACCCGCTCCGCAATGCCATCGACGACTACCGTGCGCGTACCGACGTGCTCAGGGGGT
>CAZEVP010000196.1:0-2503 GCA_964515735.1 uncultured Verrucomicrobiaceae bacterium
ACCTATCACTTCGCAATTTCGGCCATCGACAGCAATGGCCTGAAAAGCAAGCTGTCGACGATGGTTTCGGCCACGTTCGGCAAGTGATGGGCGGCAGCAGACCGGTGGCGGTGGCCACCGGTTTGTGACAGGGTGGCGGGCTTCCGGAAAGTTGTGCGCAGGGGTTCACAAAGTTGCTCAGAGGTTCGCCCATCCGTTTACCGCTCGGCTAAAGTAGGCGTAAAGGAAATCGACATCTGTTTCTGGATGTAACAACGAAAAGTCGAAGCGTCTTAGCGCAAGCGAGATACCCCATGAAATTTGCCCAAATCGCTCAATGTCTGTTGCCCGTGGCATTCGCTGCCGCGTTGCCGTCGATGGCACAGGCCGAGACGGCGGTGTTCTGGGGGGCGAACTACGTTTCCGTCTCCTCATCGGTCTGTGGGAATGGCCAGAAGGCGTTGTATTACACCAACCGTCACTGGTGCCTCGAGGGGACCGAGCCCGCATCCAGCGGCAGCTCCTCCTCCTCGGGCTCTTCCTCGAGTGGTGGCAGCGGTTCGAGCGGCAGTGGCTCTTCCTCTGGCAGTAGCGGTTCCAGTTCCAGCGGTAGCTCCAGTGGCAGCAGCGTGGTGACGGCGGTCTACTGGGGTCAGACCTACGCCAAGGCCTCCGCGTCGGTCTGCAGTGATGGCGCCAAGGCGCTCTATTACAACAACGGTTACTGGTGCCCCTACTCGGGCTCGACTGCCGGCAGCGGCTCGGGTTCGAGCGGCAGCGTGGCGACGACCTATTCGGCCAACCTGAACTGGTCGGCACCGAGCACGCGCGAGGACGGTACGCCGATGGCGCTCAGCGAGCTGAAGGGCTACGAGATCTACTACACCAGCGAGGATCTGAACGTGTCGCAGACCGTTTCGGTCTCCGGCGCCTCCACCGCCAGCTACAAGATCTCGAACCTGAAGGCCGGCACCTACTACTTTGCCATCTCCGCTATCGACACCAAGGGTGCCAAGAGCAGCCTGTCGCCGATGGTCTCGGCCAAATTCGGAAGCTGAGCACGGCGCGAAAGGCGCGGTGCGGAACGCAAACGGGGCAGCCAGAAGCTGCCCCGTTTCTTTTTGTGGCGGCTTCAGTGCTGGTTCTGGTGCAGACGGTTCAGGCCGTTCAGCGCGGCGATGCGGTAGGCCTCGGCCATCGTCGGGTAGTTGAACGTGTTGCTGATGAAATAGCGCACCGTGTTGCCGTCGCCCTGCTGGTTCATGATCGCCTGACCGATGTGGATGATCTCGGTCGCCTCGGCGCCGAAGCAGTGCACGCCGAGGATCTCCAGTGTGTCGGCGTTGAACAGGATCTTCAGCATGCCGGTCACGTCCCCGGAGATCTGCGCGCGCGCGGTCTCCTTGAAGAAGGCGCGGCCGACCTCGTAGGGAATGTTCGCCTCGGTCAGCTCGCGTTCGGTTTTGCCGAGCGAGCTGATCTCCGGGATGGTGTAGATGCCGGTCGGCACGTCGGTGACGAAGCGGCAGTGCTCCTTGCCGCGCGCCGACGCGGCGGCGGCCCGGCCCTGGTCGTAGGCGGCGCTGGCCAGGCTCGGCACGCCGATGACGTCGCCGGCGGCGAAGATGTTCTCGACAGCCGTCTCGTAGTGCTGGTCGACCGGCAGGTAGCCGCGGTGGTCCGGCGTGATGCCGATCTCCTCCAGCCTCATCTCCTGTGTGTTGCCGGTGCGGCCGGCGCAGAACAGCAGCGCGTCGCCGTGCAGCCGCTTGCCGGAGCGCAGCTGCAGCGTGACGCCGTGGTCGCTCGTCTCGACCGCCGCGTAGGTCTCGCGGTGGCGCATCATCACGCCGTTGTCGCGCAGGTGGTAGCTCAGCGCGTCGGTGATCTCGTCGTCCAGATACTCCATCAGCCGGTCGCGCTGGTTGACCAGCTCCACCTTGACGCCGAGGCCGGCGAAGATCGACGCGTACTCACAGCCGATGACGCCGGCGCCGTAGATCAGGATCTTCTGCGGCGTGTGCTGCATCTGCAGGATGGTGTCGCTGTCGTAGATGCGCGGGTGCGAGAAGTCGATGTCGGCCGGCCGATAGGGGCGGGCGCCGCTGGCGATGACGAAGGTGCGCGCGCTGTAGCGGGCGATCGCGCCATCCGCCAGCTGCACGGCGATGGTGTTGCGGTCGACGAAACGGGCACGGCCGTGGATCACCTCGATGCGATTGCGCTGGTAGAACTTGCTGCGCATCTTGACCTGCTTGTTGATCACCTCACCGGCCGAGCCGAGCAGCTGCGGAAAGCTGAACTCCTGCTGGCGGCCGAGTACGCGGAACATCGGGTTGGTGTTGAAGCGGACCAGCTGCCGCACCGAGTGACGCAACACCTTCGATGGAATGGTGCCGCTGTGGGTGCAGGCACCACCGACACGCGGCGCCGCTTCGATGACGGCGGTGGCCAGCCCGTGCTTGGCGGCGTTCAGCGCTGCGCTTTCACCGGCCGGGCCACTGCCGATGGCGATCAGGTCGAA
>CAZEVP010000197.1:0-2500 GCA_964515735.1 uncultured Verrucomicrobiaceae bacterium
CGGTCGAAGTGCGCCCGGCGCGCCGCGCCGCGCTGGCCATGCGCTGGCTGGTGGACTACTCGCGCGCCCGCGGCGAGAAGTCGATGGTGCAGCGTCTCGCCGGCGAAATGATGGATGCCGCCGATGGCAAGGGCGCGGCCGTCAAGAAGCGCGAAGACGTGCATCGCATGGCCGAGGCCAACAAGGCGTTCTCGCACTATCGCTTCTAAGGTGGTGGCCGCGCTGGCGGCCGACCGTTCCACCGCCCATTACAGCTTTTCGAGGAATTCATCGTGGCACGCAAGACCCCTCTCTCGCGGTATCGCAATATCGGTATCTGCGCTCACGTCGACGCGGGTAAAACCACGACGACCGAGCGTGTGCTGTTCTACACCGGCCTGAGCCACAAGCTCGGCGAGGTGCACGACGGCGCGGCAACGACCGACTGGATGCCGCAGGAGCAGGAGCGCGGCATCACGATCACTTCGGCTGCCATCACCACTTATTGGAGTGGCATGCAGAAGCAGTTCGAAGAGCACCATGTCAACGTCATCGATACCCCTGGCCACGTCGACTTCACCATCGAAGTCGAGCGCTCGCTGCGGGTGCTCGACGGCGCGGTCGTCGTGCTGTGCGGCTCGTCCGGCGTGCAGCCGCAGACCGAGACCGTATGGCGTCAGGCCAACAAATACGAAGTGCCGCGCATCGTCTTCGTCAACAAGATGGACCGCTCCGGCGCCAACTTCATGCGCGTCGTGGAGCAGCTGCGCGATCGGCTCAACGTCAACGCCGTTCCGATGCAGCTGACGATTGGCTCTGAAGACAACTTCAAGGGCGTCGTCGACCTGATCAAGATGAAGGCCATCATCTGGAATGAGGCTGATCAGGGCATGACCTTCGAGTACGGCGATGTACCGGCCGACATGCTGGACGACTGCCAGGCTGCCCGCGAGTACCTCGTCGAGAGCGCCGCAGAAGCCACCGAAGAGCTGATGAACAAATACCTCGAGGGCGAGGAGCTGTCCGAGGCCGAAATCAAGGCCGGTATTCGTGCGCGCACGCTGGCCAACCAGATCGTGCCGATCTTCGGCGGCTCCGCCTTCAAGAACAAGGGTGTTCAGGCAGTTCTCGATGCCGTCATCGAATATCTGCCGTCGCCGCCCGAGGTCAAGGCCATCCAGGGCACGCTCGAAGATGGTGAAACCGTTGCGAGTCGCGAGGCCGACGACGACGCGCCGTTCGCCGCGCTGGCCTTCAAGATCGCCACCGACCCGTTCGTCGGCACGCTGACGTTCATCCGTGTCTACTCCGGAACGCTGAACAGCGGCGATGGCGTCTACAACTCCGTCAAGCAGCGGAAGGAGCGTATCGGTCGTCTGGTGCAGATGCACGCGAACGAGCGCAAGGAAATCAAAGAGGTTCTGGCCGGCGACATCGCAGCCTGCGTGGGCCTGAAAGATGTCACCACCGGCGACACGCTGTGCAACTCGGAGCACGTCATCGTGCTCGAGCGCATGGAGTTCCCGGATCCGGTCATCTCGGTAGCGGTCGAGCCGAAGTCGAAGGCGGACCAGGAGAAGATGGGTATCGCGCTGTCGAAACTGGCGCAGGAGGATCCGTCGTTCCGCGTTCATACCGACGAAGAGACCGGTCAGACCATCATCTCCGGCATGGGCGAGCTGCACCTCGACATCATCGTCGATCGCATGCGCCGCGAGTTCAAGGTCGAGGCCAACATCGGCAAGCCACAGGTCGCGTACCGCGAGAAGATTCGCAACACCTGCGAGATCGAAGGCAAGTTCGTGCGCCAGTCCGGTGGTCGCGGTCAGTATGGTCACTGCTGGATCCGCTTCTCGCCCGCCGATGACGAGGGTGCCGAGGAGCTGGAGTTCGTCAACGAGGTGGTTGGCGGTGTGATTCCAAAGGAATACATCCCGGCCATTCAGAAGGGTATCGCCGAGCAGATGAAGAACGGTGTTCTTGCCGGCTATCCGCTGCTGGGGCTGAAGGCTGCTGTGTTCGACGGCTCCTATCACGATGTCGACTCCAACGAGATGGCGTTCAAGATCGCCGCCTCGATGGCGACCAAGGAGCTGGCGAAGAAAGGCGGTGCGGTGCTGCTCGAGCCGATCATGAAGGTCGAGGTCGTCACGCCGGAGGATTACATGGGCGACATCGTCGGCGACCTGAACCGTCGTCGCGGCCTGATTCTGGGCATGGACGACAGCCCGTCGGGCAAGGTTGTCAACGCCGAGGTGCCGCTGGCTGAAATGTTCGGTTACGCGACCGACATGCGTTCCGCCACGCAGGGGCGTGCGACCTACACGATGGAGTTTCTGAAGTACGCGGAAGCGCCGAACAACGTCGCCGAAGACATCATTTCCAAGAGCAAAACCAAGTAATTCGGGTGCTCAACGTTTCAATAGCTGAGGGTTATCAATCGTGGCAAAAGGTAAGTTCGAACGTACCAAGCCCCACGTGAACGTGGGCACCATCGGTCACGTAGACCATGGCAAGACGA
>CAZEVP010000198.1:0-2460 GCA_964515735.1 uncultured Verrucomicrobiaceae bacterium
GCAGCTGGTGATCGTGCTGGCGGCGATCTCGCTGCCGCTCGGCTACACCACGGTGATCAGCAGGTCGATCGGCCACTCCAGTTCGGCGTACTCCTTCGACGTGGTGTAGCCGAGCGGCAGCGAGATCGCCGCCAGCACGATCACCAGCTGATAGCCCCAGAACACGAACGACGCCAGCTGGTCGGAGATCAGCCGCGCCTGACAGGTGCGCTGCACCACGTACAGCGAGGTGCCGAGCAGCGCGCAGCCGCCGAAGGCGAAGATGACGGCGTTGGTGTGCAGCGGCCGCAGCCGGCCGAAGCTGAGCCACGGCACGTCGAAATTCAGTGCCGGCCACACCAGCTGAGCGGCCAGCAGCACGCCGACGCTCATGCCGACGATGCCCCAGACCACCGTCATCACGGCGAACTGTCGCACCACCTGGTAGTTGTAGACGGGGTGTTCAGACGTTGGGGAGTGTGGCTGGCTCATGGAGCGGGATTCCCAGGCTGGGTCAGAGGAGTGGCGGGGCGATGGCGCGCTGCCCGATGCGTGCGGATCCGAACAGCGACATTGTCGTTTTCGAGAGCCGTGTGCTCCATTGATGTGCATCAACGAGCGCGACGAGCACGCGAACGGGACGTGTCGCGATGGCATGCCGGCACGGTGTGCCACCGATGCACCGGCAATAGTGCCTCAGAATGTAGGGGTTTGCGCGACCTGGGACAATATGTCACGGAACGCTGCCCCGATCGAACGGGAGCGCTCAGCCGCCGGCCAGTTTGACCTTGAAGCCGCGGCGTTCCAGCTCCGCCTTCAGCAGTTCGCGGTGGTCGCCCTGGATCTCGATGGCGAATGCCTTGACGGCGCCGCCGCTGCCGCAGCGCTGCTTCAGCTCCCTGGCGAGTGCCTGCAGCGCCGCGGCGTCGAGCGTCAGGCCGCTGACCACGGTGACGGTCTTGCCGCCGCGACCGCCGGTCTGGCGCTGGATGCGGGCGATGCCGTCGCCGGCCGGGGGCGATCCGGTCTGGCGGCAGCGGCACTGCGCGGCCGGTTGCCGGCAGTCGGGGCACAGGCGTCCCTTGTCGGTGCTGTAGACCAGAGCCATCGATGGCATCCCCTGTCGGCAACGCATGTGAGAGGGGCGCCAGTATAATCGTCGCCGCGCCGATCCCGGCGCGCCCCACTGCCGCCAGCTGCCGGAGCAGAGCCGTGTCCCGATCCGAACCCGACGACGTCGTCGAGCTGCGCGCGCAGCTGGTCGAACTGCAGACCCAGCTCGCCTTCCAGGAGGATGCGCTGCAGACGCTCGACGGCGTCGTCACCGCCCAGCAGCAGCGGATCGACCAGCTGCAGCGGCAGCTGGAGCGCTGGCACGGGCTGGTCGACGAGCTGCGCGGTGCGCTGGAGAGCCAGCGCGAGCAGGCGCCGCCCCCTCATTACTGATGCGCCTCTGCTAGACTTCGGCGGCTCGCCCGACATTCCAATAATTCCCGCTGCTCCGGCCGGTGTGGGCAGCTCCGCGAGTACCCAAGAGATGCGCATTGCCGATGTCGATAACTGAGCTGACGGCAGACCAGCGCGATGGTCTGCAGGAAATCGCCAACGTCGCTGTCGGCCAGACCGCCGACAAGGTGGCGCGCAGCTTTACCGCCTTCGTGCAGATGCCGATCCCGCGCGTGCTGCTGATCGATGCCGTCGACCTGCGCATGGCCTTCTCCGCCGTCGACGAGGGGCAGAGCATCACCGCGGTGACGCAGCCGTTCTATGGCGAGGGGGTGCATGGCGAGGCGCTGCTGCTGGTCTCCGACGCCAGTGCCGACGAGCTGGCGCGGCTGATGGGTTACCCGCCATCCGACGACGATGGCACCCAGCTCGAACGCATCCTCGAAATGTCGTCGCTGCTGATGGCGACCTGCATCCAGAGCGTGCTCGAACAGCTGGAGATCGACGTATTGATCTCGCACCCGGTGCTGCTCGGCCGCCACGCCCGGCTCGGCGATATTCTCGGCGAGCGCGACACGCCGTGGGTGCGCACGCTGGCGCTGGAGCTGATCTACTGTTTCGAAGGGTTCGACGTGCAGTGCGACCTGATCCTGCTGTTTCACCAGAATGCGCTGCCGACGCTGCTGCGCAAGCTCGACCTGCTGCTCGAATGAGCGGCGTGGAGATCGCCGTGCTGAACGCCTCGGCCGTGCTGGGAGTGTGGTCCTGAATGGAAGCGCGTGACTTCGTCGACCTGCATTGGCTGCTCGACATCATCCAGAGTTCGAACATCGGCATCGTCGTCGTCGACACCGAGATGCGGGTCGAGCTGTTCAACCGTTTCATGCAGGTGCACAGCGGCATCTCGCCCGACATCGCCATCGGCAAACCGCTGCTGGAGCTGTTCCCGGAGCTGTCACCGCAGTGGCTGCAGCGGCGCGTGCGCTCGGTGCTGGAGCTCGGCATTCCGGTCTACACCACCTGGGAAGAGCGGCC
>CAZEVP010000199.1:0-2375 GCA_964515735.1 uncultured Verrucomicrobiaceae bacterium
GCGCGCGCGATCAGTTCCAGCAGTTCTTCCACCGCGCCGACACCTTCTCGCTCGGCATCTGCAACGGCTGTCAGATGATGTCGAACCTGAAGCCGCTGATACCGGGCGCGGATCACTGGCCGCGTTTCGTGCGCAACCTCTCCGAGCAGTTCGAGGCGCGTTTCGCGCTGGTGAGGATTCCGGAATCGCCGTCGGTGCTGCTGGCCGGCATGAGTGGTTCGCAGCTGCCGGTCGCCGTCGCTCACGGCGAGGGCCGCGCCGAGTTCGGCGATGCCGGCCAGTGCGCGGCGCTGCAGCAGGGCGAGCGCGTCGCGCTGCGTTTCGTCGACAACCGCGGCAACGTCACCGAGCGCTACCCGGCCAACCCGAACGGCTCGCCGGATGGCATCGCCGGCATCACCAGCGGCGATGGCCGCGTCACGCTGCTGATGCCGCACCCCGAGCGCGTGTTCCGCACCGTGCAGAACTCGTGGCACCCGGCCGAGTGGGGCGAGGAGGGCGGCTGGCTGCGGCTGTTCCGCAACGCGCGAGTCTGGGTCGGTTGAAGGAAGGGAAGACCTTGAAACGTGACGCGGCAGCCCTCATCTATGGGCGCGGTTCGCCGCGTCGCGGTGGCTGCGGGGGCGCGGTTGTTGGGGCAATGCGTTTCCGTATAATGGCCGCGCCCTGTT
Source organism: uncultured Verrucomicrobiaceae bacterium (assembly GCA_964515735.1). Classification (GTDB taxonomy): domain Bacteria; phylum Pseudomonadota; class Gammaproteobacteria; order Pseudomonadales; family CAMLJR01; genus CAMLJR01. Next base: position 672 of record CAZEVP010000199.1, read on the forward strand.
CGGGGCGCCGCCATCTCCAGAAGAACAGCCCCCAGAAAAACGATCTCAAAAACGACCGTCGTCAACGCGACAATCCCCAAAAACAACAGCGCGGCGATCCGCTCTCTCCCGCCGTTTCGGAATGTCTATGAATCGTTACCCGTTGTGGAAATATCTGCTGATCGCCGTCGTGCTGGCGTTCGGCTGCATCTATGCCGTGCCGAATCTCTACGCGCCCGATCCGGCGATCCAGATCTCCGGCGAGAGCAGCGCCACACAGGTTCAGGAGCGCACGCTGCAGCTGGCCACCGAGGCGCTGGAGGAGGGCGGCATCGGCTTCTTCGGCGCCGAGATCGGCGAGGGCGGCAAGAGCGCGCTGATCCGGCTGGAGCATCGCGATACGCAGCTGTCGGCGCAGCGGCTGATCCAGCGCGCGGTCGGCGACGGCTATGTGGTGGCACTGAACCTGGCGCCGACGACACCGGACTGGCTGAGCGCCATCGGTGCCAAACCGATGAAGCTCGGTCTCGACCTCAGCGGTGGCGTCCACTTCCTGCTGCAGGTCGACACCGAAGCGGCGCTGGCCAAGCGCATCGAGTTCTACGAGACCGGCATCAAGCGCAAGCTGCGCGAGGAGAAGGTGCGCGGCTTCATCAGCACCGGCCGCGGCAACGCGCTGGTCGGCCGTTTCCGCGACACCGCGCTGGCCGATCAGGCGATCGCCGCCGTGCGCAAGGAGTTCGCCGAACTGCAGGTGCAGACGCAGCCGGCGGACGATGGCATCGAAGTGACCTGGTCGGTGGCACCGGCGTCGATCAAGGAGATCGAGGACTACGCCGTCGCCCAGAACCTGACCACGCTGCGCAACCGCGTCAACGAACTCGGCGTCGCCGAGCCGCTGGTGCAGCGTCAGGGGCGCAACCGTATCGTCGTCGAGCTGCCCGGTGTGCTCGATACCGCCGAGGCCAAGCGAATTCTCGGCAAGACCGCCAACCTCGAATTCCGCCTGGAGGCACGCAGCGACGCGCCGGCCGGCGAGCGCGAACAGTTCGACTTCCGCAACGCGAGCAGCTACGGGCGGCAGAACGCCTGGCTCGAACGCGAGATCGTCATCACCGGCGAGCGCGTCGCCAATGCCTCGCAGGGCTTCGATTCGCAGACCGGGCAGGCCGAGGTCAACATCACGCTCGACGCCCAGGGCGGCTCGCTGATGCACCGAGTCACCCGCCACAACATCAACCGTCGTCTCGGCGTGCTGTTCATCGAGCGCAAGACCCGCACCTCCTATCAGACCGACGAGAGCGGTCAGGAAGTGGTGGTGCGCACGCCCTACGACGAGAAGAAGATCATCAGCCTGGCGACGATCCGCGACGCCCTTGGGGTGCGCTTCCGCATCACCGGCCTCGACAACCCGGCCGAGGCGGCCGAGCTGGCGCTGCTGCTGCGCGCCGGCGCGCTGGCGGCGCCGATGGACTTCGTCGAGGAGCGCACCGTCGGCCCGTCGCTCGGCGCGCAGAACATCGCGCAGGGTATCGACGCGATGATCTACGGCATCGTCTTCACCGCCATCGTGCTGTTGATCCTCTACAAGCCGTTCGGCTTCTACGCGTTCTTCGCGCTCTCCTGCAACGTGATCCTGCTGATCGCCTGCATGTCGATACTGGGGGCGACGCTGACGATGCCCGGCATCGCCGGCATCGTGCTCGGCATGGCGATGGCGGTCGA
>CAZEVP010000200.1:0-2284 GCA_964515735.1 uncultured Verrucomicrobiaceae bacterium
CCGGCGGCGACCTTGGTCTTGCGGATGTAGTCGAGCAGCGAGGTCTTGCCGTGGTCGACGTGACCCATGACGGTGACCACCGGCGCGCGCAGCTCGGGCGTACCCTCGCGCAGCGACAGCTCCTCGGTCAGCGCCTCTTCCAGCGCGTCCTCGCTGACCAGCCTGGCCTTGTGGCCGAGCACTTCGACCACCAGCTGGGCGGTCTCCTGGTCGATGGCGTGGTTGATCGTGACCATCATGCCGAGCTTCATCAGCTCCTTGATCACGTCGGCCGTCTTCACCGCCATGCGCGAGGCGAGCTCGCTGACGGTGATGCTGGCGGGTATGGCCACTTCTCGCACAATTTTCTCCGTGGGCGTCTGGAACGCGTGGCGCTTGGCATCATCAGGCAGCTTCAGCGAGCGCTTGCGGCGGCGGCGCAGTTGACCGTCGTCCTCCTCGCCCTCGACGAAATCCGCCACATGCAGATGGGCGCGCCCGAGGTTCTTGGTGCTGAGAGGTGCCGCGGCAGTCGTGCCACCGGCCTTCTCCTTGCGCTTCTTCTTGGCCTGACGCTCCTCCTCCGCCTCCTCGGCGGCGGTCTTGCGACGCGGCGGCGCAGTGCGCAGCTTGTCGTCGCGCGCGGCGACATCGCCGGCCGGCGCCACCGTCGCGCGCGCCTGGCGCTCGTTCTCGGCGCGCTTGGCGGCAACCACCGCGGCGTGGCGGGCGTTCTCGCGCTCCTCCTCGGCCTTGCGGCGCAGGATCGCCTGCTGGCGCAGCGCTTCGGGGTCGAACTCGATCGGCGTCTCGTCCTCCTCCTTGACCTCCTCCCACTCCGGTTCCGGTGCGCGCACCACCGGTGCGGGAGCCGGGGCCGGGGCGGGTTCCGGCGCCGCAACCGGCTCCGGCTCCGGCGTCACTGCCGCCTCGACCACCGCCACCGCTTCGGCGACTACCGGCTCGACAACCGCCGGCTCGACCGCCGGTACCTCGGCCACCGCTTCCGGTTCGGGCGCCTCAACGGCGGCCACTTCGACCGGATCGCGCTTGACGTAGGTGCGCTTCTTGCGAACCTCGACGCTGATCGTCTTCTTCGCCGGGCCGGTGCCGGTCTTGATGGTGCTGATGGTCTTGCGCTTCAGCGTGATCTTGCGCGGCTCGCCGGCGCTGTCGCCGTGGCTGCTCTTCAGGAATGCAAGCAGCGTCTGCTTGTCTTCATCGGAGACGCGCTGATCCGGCTGGCTGTGCGACAGGCCCGCCTCCTGCATCTGCTTGAGCAGGCGCTCGACAGGTGCGCCGACCACTTCGGCCAGCTGACTTACGGTCACTTCCGCCATTTATATTCCCCCGTACCTCGTCCCGACACTCAGCTGCCCTGACCGTTCTGTTCTGCCTCGGCAAACCAGGGCGCGCGGGCGGTCATGATCAGCTCCGCGGCACGCTTCTCGTCGAGCCCTTCGATTTCCAGCAGGTCTTCCACCGCCTGTTCGGCCAGATCTTCCATCGTGACGATGCCGCGGCTGGCCAGCACGAAGGCCAGATGACGGTCCATGCCGTCCATGTTCAGCAGGTCGTCGGCCGGCTCGCGGCTGCCGAGCTGCTCCTCGCTGGCGATCGCCTGCGTCAGCAGCGCATCCTTGGCGCGCGCGCGCAGCTCCTCGGCGATGTCGCGGTCGAAGCCGTCGATGCGGGTCAGCTCGTCGATCGGCACGTAGGCCACCTCTTCGAGACTGGTGAAACCCTCTTCGACCAGCACCGCGGCGACATCCTCGTCGACGTCGAGCGCGTTCATGAACATCTCGGTGACCTGACCGCTCTCCTGCTGATGCTTGTCGGCCATCTCGTCGGTGCTCATGACGTTGATGGTCCAGCCGGTCAGCTCGCTGGCGAGGCGCACGTTCTGGCCACCGCGGCCGATCGACTGCGCCAGGTTGGTCTCGGCGACAGCGACATCCATCGTGTGGGTGTCTTCATCGACGACGATCGACTCGACTTCGGCCGGCGCCATCGCGTTGATGACCAGCTGCGCCGGATTGTCATCCCACAGCACGATGTCGACGCGCTCGCCGCCGAGCTCGCCGGAGACCGCCTGCACGCGCGAACCGCGCATGCCGACGCAGGCGCCGATCGGATCGATGCGGCCGTCGTTGGTTTTCACGGCGATCTTGGCGCGCGAACCGGGGTCGCGCGCGGCGGCGCGGATCTCGATTACCTGTTCGGCGATCTCCGGCACCTCGATGCGGAACAGCTGCACCAGCATCGCCGGGCAGGCGCGGCTCAGGTAGAGCTGCGGGCCGCGCGC
>CAZEVP010000201.1:0-2238 GCA_964515735.1 uncultured Verrucomicrobiaceae bacterium
CTGCAGGCGCGCTCCGACGGCGAGGTGCCGCTGATCATGGCCGAGGCCACCTCCGACCGCGCGCTGCGCGCCATCGTCCGCGGCGCCGAGACCGCCCTCGCCGACGATTTCGGCCAGCTGGTCGGCGCCGGCACGCTGGCGCTGACGATCGACCCGGCCAACGGCCAGCGCTATCAGGGCATCGTCGCGCTCAACGGCGACAGCCTCGCCAGCTGCCTCGAAGCCTATTTCCTGCAGAGCGAGCAGCTGCCGACCCGGATCTGGCTCGCCGCCGACGACCACCGCGCCGCCGGCCTGTTCCTGCAGGAGCTGCCGAGCCAGGCCAGCGCCGCGCAGCGCGAGGAGCAGTGGCAGCACCTGCTGGCTCTGGCCAACACGGTGACCGACACCGAGCTGTTGCAGCTGCCCGGCGAGCAGCTGCTGCACCGGCTGTTCCATCAGGAGCCGATACGGCTGCTCGGCCGCGACCCGTGGCACTTCCAGTGCAGCTGCTCGCAGGCCCGCACCGAGGCGATGCTGGCCGGCTTCGGCCGCGACGAGCTGCGGCAGATCCTCGCCGATCACGGCGAAATCAGCGTCAATTGCGAATTCTGCAACCAGAATTACCGGTTCACGCCGCCGCAGATCGACGCCCTGTTCGGCGTCGATCAGCCCCGCCATTGAGGCTGCCTAAGAGACCGATTGGCGTTTCCACCACGGCGGCCGATGGCCTGAATGCCCCCCTTCTTGGCATAATGGCCGCGTTTCCGGCGCGGGTTCCGCCCGCCCCCTCCAGTGCCCCCGGGGCGACCCGGCCGGCTCTCCTCGCCTCACCGCCGACAGGAACATTGCAAGCATGAGCACTGCCACCGTCTACAACGATCTCTTCCCGGCACAACTGGTCGAACAGGCGCTCGCGCGCGGCGAAGGGCAGCTGGCCGACACCGGCGCTCTGGTCGTGACCACCGGCAAGCGCACCGGCCGTTCGCCGAAGGATCGCTTCATCGTGCGCGAAGCGGCCACGGAGAAGACGGTGGACTGGGGCTCGGTCAACCAGCCGTTCGACCCGGCCCGGTTCGATGCGCTGTGGAACCGCGTCGAGGCGTACCTGGCCGAAAAGGATCGCTTCGTCGCCCACGTCCACGTCGGCGCCCATGACGACCACTACCTGCCGGTGGTCGCCAACACCGAGACCGCGTGGCAGAACCTGTTCGCCCGCAACATGTTCATCCGCCCCGACCACTACAACCCGAAGGGCAAGGAGGAGTGGACCATCCTCAACGTCCCCTCCTTCGTCTGCGACCCGGCGCGCGATGGCACCAACAGCGAAGCCGTCGTCATCACCTGCTTCAGCCAGCGCAAGGTGCTGCTGGCCGGTCTGCGCTACGCCGGCGAGATGAAGAAGTCGATGTTCGCGGTGCAGAACTACCTGCTGCCGGAGAAGGGCGTGATGCCGATGCACTGCTCGGCCAACGTCGGCGACAACGGCGAGACCTGCCTGTTCTTCGGCCTCTCCGGCACCGGCAAGACCACGCTGTCGGCCGACCCGGCGCGCTTCCTGATCGGCGATGACGAGCACGGCTGGGCCAAGGGCTCGGTGTTCAACATCGAGGGCGGCTGCTACGCCAAGACGATCAACCTGTCGAAGGAGAACGAGCCGATCATCTGGGACGCGATCCGCTTCGGCTCGATCGTCGAGAACGTCGTCGTCAACCCGGAGACACGCCACGCCGACTACGACGATGTCTCGCTGTCCGAGAACGGCCGCTGCTGCTACCCGCTCGAATTCGTCGAGAAGCGCGTGCCGCAGAACGCCGCCGGCGAGCCGAAGGTGGTCATCTTCCTGACCTGCGACGTCTCCGGCGTGCTGCCGCCGGTGTCGATCCTCTCCAAAGAGGCCGCCGCATTCCACTTTCTGTCGGGCTACACCGCGCGCGTCGGCTCGACCGAGATCGGCGGTGAGGCCGGCATCCAGCCGACCTTCTCGACCTGCTTCGGCGCGCCGTTCATGCCGCGCCCGGCGCGCGAATACGCCGAGCTGCTGATGCAGCGCATCGAGGGCTTCGGCTCCAAGGTCTATCTGGTCAACACCGGCTGGACCGGCGGCTCGGGCGCACCGGGCGGCTCCGGCAAGCGCTTCCCGATCCCGGTCACCCGCGCCGTCGTCCACGCCTGCCAGAGCGGCGCGCTGGAGAACGTCGAGACCGAACACCTCGACATCCTGAACCTGACCATTCCGAAAGCGGTGCCGGGCGTCGA
>CAZEVP010000202.1:0-2204 GCA_964515735.1 uncultured Verrucomicrobiaceae bacterium
CCATCGTGCAGGCGCCGCAGGATTACCGCGACGGCGACGAGAACCTGTTCAAGACGATGTGCCACGCCGAGTACAAGGGCTTCTTCCATATCGGCATGGTGACGCGCAACGACCGCAACGCCATCATCCAGCACGGCACGATGACGATGGTGCGGCGCAACGTGCTGGAGAAGGTCGGCGGTTGGGACGAGCACTGCATCACCGAGGATGCCGAACTCGGCCTGAAGGTCTTCAACGCTGGCTTCGAAGCCGCCTACATCGAGAAGAGCTACGGCCGCGGGCTGACTCCCGACAACTTCGTCGACTACCGCAAGCAGCGTTTCCGCTGGGCCTACGGCGCGATGCAGATCATGCGCAAGCACGCGCGCCCGCTGTTCCTCGGCGGCGAGACACGGCTGACGCTCGGCCAGCGCTACCACTTCGTCGCCGGCTGGCTGCCGTGGATCGCCGATGGCCTCAACCTGTTCTTCACGCTCGGCGCGATCCTGTGGTCGGCCGGCATGATCGGCTGGCCACTGCGGGTCGACCCGCCGCTGGCGGTGTTCGCGATTCCGCCGCTGATCCTGTTCCTGTTCAAGCTGACCAAGCTCTACTACCTCTACCGCTACCGCGTCGGCGCCGACTCGCGCACCAGCTGCCAGGCCGCCTTCGCCGGTTTGTCGCTGAGCTACATCATCTCGCGCGCGATGCTGACCGGCATGATCACGGACAGAATGCCGTTCCTGCGCACGCCGAAGATGAGGAACCGCGAGTCGTGGTGGTTCGCGCTGCTGCTGGTGGCCGAGGAGACGCTGATCGCGCTGGCGCTGTGGATCTGCGCCGCAGGTGTGGCACTGCGCCAGGACTTCGCCGCCTCCGACGTGCGGCTGTGGGTCATCGTGCTGCTGATCCAGTCGACGCCCTATCTCGCCGCCATCGTCATGTCGCTGATCAGCGCGCGGCCGCTGGAGAAAAGGCCGGCGGAAACCTCACCGTCGCCGGCGCACTGACCGGCAGACCTGAACCGGCACGGTGTCGCGGTGAAGCATCACTGCGGCACCGCCTCCCATCTACTCCATCGACAACAGATGACTCAGCGGGCTGCGCACGCCATTCGCCCCCTGATTGAGCACATGGGTATAGATTTCGGTGGTCTTCACGTCAGAGTGACCGAGCTGTTGCTGAACCGTGCGGATATCGGCACCACCCTGCAACAGATGCGTTGCGAATGAGTGACGCAGCGTATGGCAAGTCACCGCCTTGCGCAGACCCGCGGCCACTCCCGCACCTCGCACCGAACGGTTCACTGCCGTCTCATCGAAATGGTGGCGCCGCAAATTCGTTGTACCCGGTTCCAGGCTCAACTGAGAGGACGGAAACAGATACTGCCAACCCAATTCAAACGGCGCCTTCCGATACTTTCGGGCAAGTGCATCCGGCATCCAAACACCGGCATACCCTGGCTCCTGCCGATCTCCCGCCAACAGCAGTGCCACCCGCTCGATCTGCGAACGCAACGCAGGCACAAGCTCGGGCGCCAACGTGGTCAGACGGTGTTTGCCGCCCTTGCCATGCCAGACCTGTATCTGCAGGTGATCAAGATCGACATCCTTGACGCGCAACCGTACCAACTCGATCCGGCGCAACCCTGAACCGTAAAGCAACGCAGCCATCAATCGATGAACACCATGCAACGTCGCCAGCAACTTGCGTACCTCATCCCGATTCAACACGACAGGCAGCTTGCGCTGCCGGCTGGAACGCCTGAAAGCACCGAGATCACCCAGTGGCATCCCCAACACTTTGTCGTAGAGGAACACCAGCGCATTCAATGCGATGGCTTGCGTCGCCGCCGCCACATTGCGTTCGACGACAAGAAACGTAAGAAACTGCTCGACCTCATCGGCGCCAAGCTCCCTGGGATGCCGCTTCCGATGAAAAACAATGAAGTAACGAATCCAGTACAAATAGGAGCGAATCGTGCGAATGCTGTACCGCCGAACCAGCATGAACTCCTCAATAGACCGCAAAAAAGGTGACGCCGACATGGGAAGCTCCATCTTCCATGAACTGTAATTATATACAGCATGTCATTTTAATTGAAAAAATCAACCCCTCGTGCTAGAAATTGTCACGTTAATTTTCGACGTCGCATCACAGAATGGATTTCTCACCAGTGAATCAGCCACCTACAAACACCGCCCCGGCAAGCTCCGCAAATTATC
>CAZEVP010000203.1:0-2138 GCA_964515735.1 uncultured Verrucomicrobiaceae bacterium
CCGAACACCTCGACATCCTGAACCTGACCATTCCGAAAGCGGTGCCGGGCGTCGACGCCAGATATCTGAACCCGCGCGCCTCGTGGGGCAACGACGCCGCCTACGACGAGCAGGCCGGCAAGCTGGCGAAGATGTTCCAGGAGAACATCACGAAGTTCGCGCCGGCCGACGCCATCGTCGCCGCGGGTCCGAAAGCCTGAACGGAGCGCTGAACGAACAAGGCCGCCTTCGGGCGGCTTTTTTCTGCCTGCCTCGCGCACGGACGGACATTCGACCAACGGACTGAAACATGCTGCTTCGCACCCTTCTCACCGCTTCGCTCATCGCAGGTCCGATCGCCTCCGCCCACGCGGAACTCGCACTGCCATCGCCGTCGCGAACACTGGATATCGGGCGCGTTGAACCAGGAGCGCAGGTCCATGCGATCGATATCCGCAGCGCTGACGATGTGCGGGCCGCGCTGCGTCTGGCTGCTGCGCGGAATCTGAAGGTATCCGTTCGCGGCACCAATCACTCGCAGGGCGGGCACAACTTTCTCGCCGACAGCAACGGCAAGCCCGGCGCGATCCAGCTGATCACGACCTCGTGGAACCGCGTGCTGCACCTCGACAGCGAAGCGCGGCAGGTCACCGTCGAACCCGGCATCATCTGGGCCGAGCTGCAGCGGGAGCTCGACGCGGCCGGATTCGCCATCGTCACCCAGCAGTCATCCAACATCTTCTCGGTGGGCGGCGCCGTCGCCACCAACGTGCACGGTCGCGACAATCAGGGACCGATCCGCAACAGTGTCGTCTCGCTGAAGCTGATCACGGCGGATGGCGCCGAGCACCTGCTCAGCCGGACACGGAACCGGCCGTGGTTCGATGCCGTCATCGGCGGCTACGGCGCTTTCGGCGTGATTTCCGAAATCACCCTCGCCATCGCTCCCAATCAGGCCTACCGGGCGCGAAGCGCCCGGCGTATCGATACCCGAACCTACCTGCACGATTTCATCGAGCCACTGCGCGAAGCGGGCACCGGTCAGCAGGTGCTGCACTGGGCGCGTGTCGGCATCCACGGCGAGCGTGGCGGCATCGCCCTCGGCCCGATATCCGCCGTGACCTGGAGCGTTGCCGAACAACAACCGGACAGCCGCTGGCCCGGTTGGCGCCTGAATCAGGAACGGGCCATGGAGAATGGCGCGGCCTCGGCGCTGATGCGCGCCGCACGCGCATCCGATCGAGGGAAAACGCTCAAAAGCCAGCTGGACGATCGGGTCGGCACGCCGGCGACGGGCACCGTACAAACGCGCAACAACATCATGAGCCCGCCGGTTCGATTCCTGCTCGACTACGGCGCCAGCACCCCCGGCGCCAACGACATCCTGCAGGAATATTTCATTCCCCCGGCGCGACTGGCCGACTTCATCGAACAGCTGCAGACCGTCACACGCCAGCACCACCTGAACCTGCTGAATGTCACCCTGCGCTACCTGCCGCCAGCCACCGGGTCGTCACTGCTCGCCTATGACGGCCCCGGCGACCTGATCGCGGTCGTGCTGTATTTCAATGTCGAGGATCAGCAGGGCAGGCGCGAGGCGCAGGTTCACTACTCGGGCGAGCGCTGGACGCAGGCACTGATCGAGTCGGCGCTGACGCTCGGCGGCAACTTCTACCTGCCCTATCAGCGCTGGTGGAGCGGGGATCAACTGTCGCGGGGCTACGGCGATGCCGATATCGCGCGCTTCATCGCGCTCAAACAGCGGATCGACCCCGACTACCGCTTCGACAGCAACTTCATTCGCGCTCTGCACCAGTCACGAACAGCGCAGGAACACACAGCGCCCAGATGATCGCCGGTAACAAAATTCGCCGGCACAGACAATCTCCCGCGTCCCGGACGCTTTCTGCATAATCCGGCACCTCGCCGCGGCACGCCGCGCCTTACCCCTGCTTCGCAATACCGATTGATGGAACCCGCATGACCCCGATCAGCCAGCGCATCGCCGAAGAACTGAACGTCAAACCGTCGCAGGTGGAGGCCGCCGTCGCGTTGCTCGACGAAGGGGCGACGGTGCCGTTCATCGCCCGTTACCGCAAGGAGGTGACCGGCGAGCTCGACGACTCGCAGCTGCGCACGCTGGAGGAGCGGCTGCGCTA
>CAZEVP010000204.1:0-2090 GCA_964515735.1 uncultured Verrucomicrobiaceae bacterium
TGCAGTTCGAGCTGCTGCTGGCGATCGCGCTGGTGGTGATGGTGATCTTCCTGTTCCTGCGCAACCTGCCGGCGACGCTGATCCCGAGCGTCGCCGTGCCGCTGTCGCTGGTCGGCACCTTCGGCGCGATGTACCTGGCCGGCTTCAGCATCAACAACCTGACGCTGATGGCGCTGACCATCGCCACCGGCTTCGTCGTCGATGACGCCATCGTCATGATCGAGAATATCGCCCGCTACATCGAGCGCGGCGAATCGCCGCTGGCCTCGGCGCTGAAGGGGTCGCGCCAGATCGGTTTCACCATCATCGCGCTGACCTTTTCTCTGGTGGCGGTGCTGATCCCGCTGCTGTTCATGGGCGATGTCGTCGGCCGCCTGTTCCGCGAGTTCGCCGTCACGCTGGTGGTGGCGATCCTGATCTCGGCGGTGGTGTCGCTGACGCTGACGCCGATGCTGTGCGCGCGGCTGCTGCAGCGCCACGACGACAGCAGCCACGGCGGCGCGCTGTTCGGCGCCGTTCTATCTCTCTATGCGAAGGCGTTGAACTGGGTATTGGCGCACCAGCCGACGGCGCTGTTGGCCACCGCCGCGACACTGCTGCTGACGCTGTTGCTGGCGTGGTGGGTGCCGAAGGGCTTCTTCCCGATCCAGGACAACGGCGTGATCCAGGGCATCACCGAGGCGCCGCAGTCGATCTCGTTCGCGGCGATGGCCGAGCGCCAGCAGGCGCTGGCGAACGTCATCCTGCGCGACCCGGCGGTGCGCAGCCTGTCATCGTTCGTCGGCGTCGACGGCATCAACACCGCGCTGAACAGCGGCCGCCTGCTGATCAACCTGAAGCCGCACGCCGAGCGCGACGACGCGGCGACGGTGATCCGGCGGCTGCAGCACGCGGCCCTCGATGTCGGCGGCATCGCGCTGTTCATGCAGCCGGTGCAGGACCTGACCATCGACGACCGCGTTAGCCGCACGCAGTTCCAGCTGCTGGTCGAGAGCGCCGACGGCGAGCAGCTGGCGCGCGCCGTGCCCGAACTGCTGCAGCGGATGCGCGAACTGCCGCAGCTGGCCGACGTGACGACCAACCTGCAGAACGAGGGATTGAAAGCGTTCATCGCCGTCGACCGCGACGCCGCCGCGCGCCTCGGCGTCAGCATCGGCGCGATCGACGACGCGCTCTACAGCGCGTTCGGCCAGCGCCAGGTGTCGACGATCTTCACGCAGGCCAATCAATACCGCGTCGTGCTCGAAGTGGCGCCGGAGTTCCGCGACGGCGCCGAGTCGCCGGCGGCGCTGCGCATCGCCGCCAACGACGGCACGCTGGTGCCGCTCGGCGCCGTCGCCCGCATCGAGCAGCGGCTGGCGCCGACTGTCATCAATCGCGAGAAGCAGTTTCCGGCGGCGACGATCTCGTTCAACCTCGCACCGGGCCATTCGCTCGGCGCCGCCGTCGCCGCGATCGACGCCGAGCGCGCCGCGCTGGCGCTGCCGCCGGCGGTGCAGACCCGCTTCCAGGGCGCGGCGCTGGCGATCGACGCCGCGCTGTCGAATTCGCTGCTGCTGGTGATCGCCGCCGTGGTCACGCTCTACATCGTGCTCGGCGTGCTCTACGAGAGCTACATCCATCCGCTGACGATCCTGTCGACGCTGCCGTCGGCCGGCGTCGGCGCGCTGCTGGCGCTGCTGCTGTCGGGGCACGACCTGAACGTCATCGCCATCATCGGCATCGTGCTGCTGATCGGCATCGTGCAGAAGAACGCGATCATGATCATCGACTTCGCGCTGGAGGCCGAGCGCAGCGACGGCCTGAGCGCGCGCGAGGCGATCCATCGCGCCTGCCTGCTGCGGCTGCGGCCGATCCTGATGACGACGCTGGCGGCGCTGCTGAGCGCGCTGCCGCTGATGTTCAGCAGCGGCGCCGGCGCCGAGCTGCGCCAGCCGCTCGGCATCACGCTGGTCGGCGGCCTGCTCGCCAGCCAGGCGCTGACGCTGTTCACGACGCCGGTGATCTACCTCGCCTTCGACCGGCTGGCGCGGCGATTGACGCGGCGACGGCAGCGTCGCGTCGAACCGCCGGTGCCGGCGCAGCCGGCA
>CAZEVP010000205.1:0-2073 GCA_964515735.1 uncultured Verrucomicrobiaceae bacterium
TGTCGATCGTGCCGCTGATGAACGGCGGCGGCCTGTTCGAGACCGGCGCCGGCGGCTCGGCACCGAAGCACGTGCAGCAGCTGCTCGAGGAGAACTACCTGCGCTGGGATTCGCTCGGTGAATTCCTTGCGCTGGCCGAATCGCTCGACCACTACGGCAACGTCACCGGCAACGCCAAGGCGAAGGTATTCGCCAGGACGCTGGATCAGGCCAACGGCAAGTTCCTCGACAGCGACAAGTCGCCGTCGCGCAAGCTCGGCGGCATCGACAACCGCGGCAGCCATTTCTATCTGGCGCTGTACTGGGCACAGGCGCTCGCCGCGCAGACCGATGACAAGGAGCTGCAGGCGCAATTCGCTCCATTGGCACAGGTGCTGACGGCGAACGAAGCGAAAATCGTCGAGGAACTGATCGCGGTGCAGGGCAAGCCGGTCGACATCGGCGGCTACTACCACCCGAACCGCGAACTGACCGCGAAGGTGATGCGCCCGAGCGCGACTTTCAACGCCGCCCTCGCCGCGCTGTAACCGGCGAGCGGTTCGCGAAAGCCCCGGCCAGTCCGGGGCTTTTTTATTCATCCGAACCCGGATTCGCGCGATGAGCCAGCTGATCCTGTTCAACAAGCCGTTCCGCGTCATGTCGCAGTTCTCGGCCTGCGACGACAAGCGGACGCTGGCCGATTTCATCGACCTGCCGGGCGTCTATCCGGCCGGCCGCCTCGACTACGACTCGGAGGGGTTGCTGCTGCTGACCGACGACGGCGCGCTGCAACACCGCATCGCCCACCCGCGCCACAAGCAGCCGAAAACCTACTGGGTGCAGGTCGAGGGCAGCGCCAGCGACGAACAGCTGACGCAGCTGCGCAGTGGCGTCGCACTGAACGACGGCCCGACCCTGCCGGCACAGGCACGGCTGATCGACGAGCCGGCACTGTGGCCGCGCAATCCGCCGATTCGCTTCCGACAGTCGATTCCGACCTGCTGGCTCGAACTCGTCATCACCGAGGGGCGCAACCGGCAGGTGCGACGGATGACCGCGGCAGTCGGCCTGCCGACGCTGCGGCTGGTGCGGGTGGCGATCGGCGACTGGCGGCTCGACGGGCTGCAGCCGGGCCAGTGGCGGCGGCTCGACCTGCCCTCCCCGCCGCCGCGACCGGCGCCGGGGCGCCCTGCGCGGCGCCGACCTCAGCGCGTATAATACGCGGTTTTCACAACGAGCCAGAACCGAGAACGGGCGGTGCAGCGATGGAGTGGTATCCCCATGTCACGGTCGCGACGGTGATCGAGCGCGACGGACGTTTCCTGCTGGTCGAAGAGCGCGACGAACGCGGCCGGCTGGTCTACAACCAGCCGGCCGGCCACCTCGAACAGGGCGAGAGCCTGATCGAGGCCGCCGTGCGCGAAGCGCTGGAGGAGACCGGCTGGCACATCGCCGTCGACGGGCTGGTCAACGTCGCGCTCTACGAGGCGCCGAGCAACGGCGTCACCTACTACCGCACCACCTTCTTCGGCCGCGCGCTGAACCACGAGCCGGAGCGGCCGCTCGACGACGGCATCGAACGCGCGGTCTGGCTCGACGCCGACCAGATCGCCGCCGCCACCGACCGGCTGCGCAGCCCGATGGTGGCCGAAGTCGTGCGTCTCTACCGCGGTGGTCAGCGCCACCCGCTGTCGATCATCAGCGGCCGGCAACCATGAACGCCCAGGCTCGCGTCATCGTCGGCATGTCCGGCGGCGTCGACTCCTCGGTCGCCGCGCTGCTGCTGCTGGAGCAGGGCTACGCCGTCGAAGGGCTGTTCATGAAGAACTGGGACGAGGACGACGGCACCGAATACTGCACCGCCAAGGCCGATCTGGCCGACGCGCAGGCGGTCTGCGAGCGCATCGGTATCAAGTTGCACACCGCCAACTTCGCCGCCGAATACTGGGACCGCGTGTTCGAGCACTTCCTCGCCGAATACTCGGCCGGCCGCACGCCGAACCCGGACATCCTCTGCAACAAGGAGGTCAAGTTCCGCGCCTTCCTCGATTACGCCCTCGCGCTCGGCGCCGACTGCATCGCCACCGGCCACTA
>CAZEVP010000206.1:0-1994 GCA_964515735.1 uncultured Verrucomicrobiaceae bacterium
GCGATGCGGTCGAGGAACCAGCGGTCGTGGCTGATCACCAGCGCGCAGCCGGGGAAGGCCAGCAGTGCCTCTTCCAGCGCGCGCAGCGTCTCGACGTCGAGGTCGTTGGACGGTTCGTCGAGCAGCAGCACGTTGCCGCCCTCCTTCAGCGTGCAGGCCAGTTGCAGCCGGCCGCGCTCGCCGCCGGAGAGTTCGCCGACCCGCTTCTGCTGGTCCGAACCCTTGAAGTTGAAGCGGCCGATGTAGGCGCGCGACGGCACCTCGTAGCTGCCGATCTTCAGGATATCGGCGCCGTCGGAGACCGCCTCCCACACCGTCTTCTTGTCGTCGAGCTTGTCGCGCAGCTGCTCGACGAAGGCCAGCTTGACCGTCTCGCCGATGCGGATCGAACCGCTGTCCGGCTGCTCGGTGCCGGTAATCATGCGGAACAGCGTCGACTTGCCGGCGCCGTTGCCGCCGATGACGCCGACGATGGCGCCCGGCGGAATGGCGAAGGAGAGGTTCTCGAACAGCACGCGGCCGTTGAACGATTTCGAAATGTCGTTGGCCTCGATGACCAGATCGCCGAGGCGCGGTCCCGGCGGGATGTAGATCTCGTTGGTCTCGTTGCGGGTCTGGAACTCCTGCGACTGCATCTCCTCGAAGCGGGCCAGACGCGCTTTGCTCTTGGCCTGTCGCGCCTTGGCGCCCTGCCGCACCCACTCCAGCTCCGACTTCATCGCTTTCAGGTGCGCCGCTTCCTGCTTCTGCTCCTGCTCCAGCCGCTTCTCGCGCGCCTCCAGCCACGCCGAGTAGTTGCCCTCGAACGGGATGCCGCGGCCGCGGTCCAGCTCCAGAATCCAGCCGGCGGCGTTGTCGAGGAAGTAGCGGTCGTGGGTGATCGCCACCACGGTGCCGGGGAAGTCGCACAGGAAGTGCTCCAGCCACGCCACCGATTCGGCGTCGAGGTGGTTGGTCGGCTCGTCGAGCAGCAGCATGTCCGGGTTCGACAGCAGCAGCCGGCACAGCGCGACGCGGCGGCGCTCGCCGCCCGAGATCTTCGTCACGTCGGCGTCCCACGGCGGCAGCCGCAGCGCGTCGGCGGCCACTTCGAGCCGGTGTTCGAGGTTGTGGGCGTCGGTGGCCTGAATGATGTTCTCGAACTTCTCCTGCTGTTTGGCCAGCGCGTCGAAGTCGGCATCCGGCTCGGCGTAGGCGGCGTAGACCCCCTCCAGCCCGGCCAGCGCGTCGAGCGCCTCGCGCACGCCGTCCTCGACGTTGCCGCGCACGTCCTTGGCCGGGTCGAGCTGCGGCTCCTGCGACAGGTAGCCGATCCTGATGCCCGGCTGCGGCCGCGCCTCGCCGATGAACTCCTGGTCGACGCCGGCCATGATGCGCAGCAGCGTCGACTTGCCCGAGCCGTTCAGGCCGAGCACGCCGATCTTGGCGCCGGGGAAGAAGGAGAGCGAGATGTCGTGCAGGATCTCGCGCTTCGGCGGGACGACCTTGCCGAGGCGGTTCATCGTGAAAACGTACTGGGCCATGCCGGTCTGTTTCTCCGTAACTGAGAGGGGGTACTGGGAGGGTCTGGCAAAGGGGCGATTCTACCCGAACGTCCACCCGAACGGCGCTGCCCGAGCCCTGGAGGATGCTGTACAATTCGCGGCCTTTCGCGCCGGCCAGCCCCCGCATTTCGGGCGGTGACCGGCCCCGTCGCAGCCGCTATCCGCAGGGGGTCTCCATGTTCGACAAATCCACCACCGTCCAGGCTTTCGATCCGGAACTGTGGAGTGCCCTGCAGGGTGAGGCGCAGCGCCAGGAAGAGCACATCGAGCTGATCGCCTCGGAGAACTACACCAGCCCGGCGGTGATGGCGGCGCAGGGTTCGAGCCTGACCAACAAGTACGCCGAGGGCTACCCCGGCAAGCGCTACTACGGCGGCTGCGAGTACGTCGACGTCGCCGAGCAGCTGGCGATCGACCGCGTCAAGCAGCTGTTCGACTGCGACTACGCCA
>CAZEVP010000207.1:0-1977 GCA_964515735.1 uncultured Verrucomicrobiaceae bacterium
CGCGAAGGCGTGCCGATGCTCGACAACCACGTGCCGAAAGAGTTCGTCATCGACGGCGACAAGCTGGTCGGCATGAAGTTCGAGAAGGTCAAGGCGGTCTACGACGCCAACGGCAAGCGCTCGCTGGTGCCGACCGGCGAGCCGCTGGTCCACATTGAGTGCGACGACGTGCTGATCGCCGTCGGCCAGGAGAACGCCTTCCCGTGGATCGAGCGCGACATCGGCCTCGACTTCGGCAAGTGGGACATGCCGGTGGTCGACGAGACCACCTACCAGTCGACCAATCCGAAGGTCTTCTTCGGCGGCGATGCCGCGTTCGGTCCGAAGAACGTCATCACCGCGGTGGCGCAGGGCCATCAGGCGGCGGTATCGATCGATCTGTTCCTGCGCGGCAAGGATGTGCGTCAGCGTCCGGCACCCGGCGTCACGCTGGTCAGCCAGAAGATGGGCGTGCACGAGTGGAGCTACGACAGCAAGATCGAGGACGACGCGCGCTACAAGGTGCCGCACGCCGAGGTACAGCTGTCGCTGAAGGACCGCAAGCTCGAGGTCGAGCTCGGCTTCGATCTCGACACCGCGCTGCGGGAAGCGCAGCGCTGCCTGAACTGCGACGTGCAGACCGTCTTCATGGAGTCGCGCTGCATCGAGTGCGACGCCTGCGTCGACATCTGCCCGACCGACTGCCTGACCTTCACCGAACCGACCGAAGAACCGGCGCTGCGCGAGAAACTGAAGCAGCCCGCGCACAACCTGGCGCAGGCGCTGTATGTCTCCCGGGATCTGCCGACCGAGCGTGTCATGGTCAAGGACGAAAACGTCTGCCTGCACTGCGGCCTCTGCGCCGAGCGCTGCCCCACCGGTGCGTGGGACATGCAGAAGTTCCTCTACCAGGTCACCAAAGCGGGTGAGTGCGCATGAACAACGTCGAACTTGTGAAAAACAGCATCAAGGCCGTCAACGATTTCGTCATCCGCTTCGCGAACGTCAACGGCACCGGCTCGGCCAGTGCCAACAACATGTTCGCCAAGGCGGTGTTCCGGATGGGCATTCCGGTCAGCCCGAAGAACATCTTCCCGTCCAACATCCAGGGGCTGCCGACCTGGTACGAGGTACGCATCAACGAGAAGGGCTACATCGGCCGTCGCGGCGGCGTCGACATCATGGTCTGCGTCAACCCGCAGAGCATGGCCAAGGACATTCAGGAAGTGCTGCCCGGCGGCTACTTCCTCTACGACAGCACCAAGCCGCTCGACCTGCGGCTGATGCGCGATGACATCAACATCATCGGTATTCCGCTGACCGAGATCTGCCGTCAGGAATACACCGACCCGCGCCAGCGCCAGCTGTTCAAGAACGTCATCTACATCGGCGCGCTGGCCGCGCTGCTGGAGATCGAGTTCAACGTGCTGACCGGCCTGATCGCCGATCAGTTCCAGGGCAAGGAAAAACTGATCACACCGAACGTGCACGCGCTCGAACTCGGCTTCAACTACGCGCGCAAGAACTTCAAGTGCCCGCTCGGCATCCGCCTCGAACGCCGCGACAACGTCGGCGACGCGATCCTGATCGACGGCAACACCGCCTGCGGTCTCGGCGCGGTCTATGGCGGTGCCACCGTCGTCGCCTGGTATCCGATCACGCCGTCGACCTCGGTGATCGAAGGGTTCGAAACCTATGCGCGCCGGCTGCGCATCGACCCGGCCAGCGGCAAGAAGAACTTCGCCATCGTACAGGCCGAGGATGAGCTGGCCGCGATCGGCATGGTGATCGGCGCCAACTGGAACGGCGCACGCTCGTTCACCGCCACCAGCGGCCCCGGCGTATCGCTGATGAACGAATTCCTCGGTCTGGCCTACTTCGCCGAGATTCCGGCGGTGCTGATCGACGTGCAGCGCACCGGTCCGTCGACCGGCATGCCGACGCGCACGCAGCAGTCCGATGTCATGGAGTGCGCCTACGCCTCGCACGGCGATACCA
>CAZEVP010000208.1:0-1915 GCA_964515735.1 uncultured Verrucomicrobiaceae bacterium
GCAAGACCACCACCTGCGTCAACCTCGCCGCCTCGCTGGTGGCCACGCGCAAGAAGGTGCTGCTGATCGACCTCGATCCGCAGGGCAACGCGACGATGGGCAGCGGCATCGACAAGAACGCCGTCGAGAGCAGCGTCTACGACGTGCTGGTGCGCCAGCAGCCGGTCGCCGAAGTGGCGATCCATTCGGAACAGGCCGGCTACGACGTACTGCCGGCCAACGGCGACCTGACCGCCGCCGAGGTCGAACTGCTCAACGTCATCGGCCGCGAATTCCGCCTGCGCGAGGCGCTGGCAATCGAGCGCGCCGAATACGACTACATCGTCATCGACTGTCCGCCGTCGCTGAACATGCTGACCGTCAACGCGCTCGGCGCCGCCGACAGCGTGCTGATCCCGATGCAGTGCGAGTACTACGCGCTGGAAGGTCTGACCGCATTGCTCGACACCATCCAGCGCGTGAAGCAGGTGATCAATCCGCGTCTGGAGATCGAGGGGCTGCTGCGCACGATGTACGATCCGCGCAACAGCCTGACCAACGAGGTGTCGGCGCAGCTGTCGCAGCACTTCGGCGATCGCGTCTACCGTACCGTGATCCCGCGCAACATCCGCCTCGCCGAGGCGCCGAGCTTCGGCATGCCGGTGCTCTCCTACGACAAGCAGTCGAAGGGGGCGATGGCCTATCTGGCGCTGGCCGGCGAAATGCTGCGCCGCAGCGACAACCCCGCGGCGGTCGCATCACCGGTCGCCTGACACCCGGCTTCAGGCGCGCAACACCACTCGCAGATTCGATCAAGTGCGCCACGGCGCGCACGAGGGATTTCGACATGGCAAAGAAACGCGGACTGGGGCGCGGCCTCGACGCACTGATCAGCAGCCACCAGGCGGCACGCGCCGCGCCGGATGACACCGGTGAGGCTGGCAGTGCCGACGGCGCGGGTGTCGACGGCAAGCTGTGCCAGCTGCCGGTCGAACTGATCCAGCGCGGCAAGTACCAGCCGCGCCGCGACATGGACCCCGAGGCGCTCGAAGAGCTGGCCGCGTCGATCCGCGCGCAGGGCGTCATGCAGCCGATCGTGGTGCGCGCGATCGACGCCGAGCGCTACGAGATCATCGCCGGCGAGCGGCGCTGGCGCGCGACGCAGCTGGCCGGCCTCGACACCATTCCGGCCGTGGTCCGCGAGGTGCCGGATGAAGCGGCGATCGCGATGGCGCTGATCGAGAACATCCAGCGCGAGGACCTCAACCCGATGGAGGAGGCGATCGCGCTGGCGCGGCTGCAGGCCGAGTTCGAACTGACCCACCAGCAGATCGCCGACGCCGTCGGCAAGTCGCGCGCCACCGTCACCAACCTGCTGCGGCTGATGTCGTTGCGCGACGAGGTGCAGCGGATGCTCGAGCACGGCGATCTCGAGATGGGCCACGCGCGCGCGCTGCTGGCGCTGCCGGCCGAGCAGCAGGTTCAGGCCGCGCACGGCGTCGTCAGCAAGGGACTGTCGGTGCGTCAGACCGAGGCGCTGGTGCGGCGCCTGCTCGACGAGGCGAGCGCGCCGGCTGCCGCCGTCGCCGCCCCGGACCCCGATATCCGCCGGCTGCAGGAGTCGCTGGCTGAAAAACTCGGCGCCGCCGTCGAAATCCAGCACGGCGCGAAGGGGCGCGGCCGGCTGGTGGTCAGCTACAACAGCCTCGACGAACTGGACGGGATTCTGGCCCACATCAAGTGAGCTGCGGCGCCGATACACGATCTGGTATCCAGCCGCCCGATCGCGCCTAGATACAGTGGATCGTGGTACCGCCCGGTAACAGATTTCGACGACAACGTGCGGTCATTGGCTCCGAATTTCGCCCATTCGCGGCCACCCGGATTAGCGGTTGAACGGGGTATCCGATGCCCCTATAATGCCGCCGCTTTGCAT
>CAZEVP010000209.1:0-1899 GCA_964515735.1 uncultured Verrucomicrobiaceae bacterium
CAGCGCCGGCGAGATGATCGGCAGCGTGATCGAGAAGAAGGTCTTGACGCGGTTGGCGCCGAGATCCATCGCCGCATCCTCCAGCGAACTGTCCATCTCCTGCAGCCGCGACGTGATGACGACGGTGACGAACGCCACCGTGAAGGTGACGTGCGCGATCCAGATCGTCAGCATGCCTCGGCCACCGAGCCACTCCTGCACCGACACGAACAGCAGCAGCAGCGACAGACCGGTGATGATCTCCGGCATGACCAGCGGCGCCGTGATCATGCCGGTGAACAGCGTGCGGCCGCGGAACTTGCGAAAGCGCGTCATCACCAGCGCCGCCAGCGTGCCGAGCACCACCGCCGCGGTCGCGGTCAGGAAGGCGATCTGCAGCGAGCGCCACGCCGCCGCCATCATCTGCCGGTTCTCGAACAGCGACACGTACCACTTGGTCGAGAAGCCGGCCCACACCGTCACCAGCCGCGACTCGTTGAACGAGTAGACGACCAGAATCACCATCGGCGCGTACAGAAAGATGAAGCCAGCCGCCAGCAGCGCCCACGACAGTTTGGAGATGCGTCCCCGGGCCATCAGTTGCGCCCCCCTTCCAGATCGCGGGCCTGATTGTGGTGGAACAGCATGATCGGAACGATCAGCAGCAGCAGCATGACGATCGCCACCGCCGACGCCACCGGCCAGTCACGGTTGTTGAAGAACTCCTGCCACAGCACCTTGCCGATCATCAGCGTCTGCGGACCGCCGAGCAGCTCCGGAATGACGAATTCACCGACCGCCGGAATGAACACCAGCATCGAGCCGGCGATGATGCCGGCGCGCGACAGCGGCAGTGTGATGCGCAGGAACGTCGTCAGCGGCCGTGCGCCGAGATCGCTCGATGCCTCCAGCAGGCGGAAGTCGTGCTTGACCAGATTGGCGTACAGCGGCAGCACCATGAACGGCAGGTAGGCGTAGACGACGCCGATGTAGACCGCGACCGGCGTGTTCAGGATCGCCAGCGGCTCGTCGATGAGACCGAGCCCGATCAGGAAATTGTTGATCAGACCGTTGTTCTTCAACAGGCCGATCCAGGCGTAGACGCGGATCAGCAGCGAGGTCCACGACGGCAGCACCACTAGCATCATGAAGACATTGCGCGCCGCCGGGCTCATCCGCGCGATGGCGTAGGCCATCGGGTAGCCGATCAGCAGGCACAGCAGCGTCGACACCGCGGCGATCTTCAGCGAGCCGAGGTAGGCGCTGACGTAGAGCGAGTCCTGCCACAGATAGGCGTAGTTGCCGATGTTGAGCCGTACCGTCAGCACCTGATCGACATATTCGAGCAGGTCGGTGTACGGCGGCATCGCGATCGCCGCCTCCGAGAAGCTGATCTTCAGCACGATCAGGAACGGCACCGCGAAGAACAGCAGCAGCCAGAAGTACGGCGGTGCGATAACCAGCCAGCGCCGGCCCGGCAGCAGGGAGGCCAGCGCCCGGTTTTTCAGCCACGCGCTCATGCCGCCAGCACCACGCCCGCATCGTCTTCCCAGTGGATCCACACCTGATCGTCCCAGGTGAAGCGCTCGTTGCCCCAGCGGATGTCGTTGATCAGCTGCACCTGCACGGTTTTACCGCTCTGCAGCAGGACGTGGTAGATCGAGTGGCTGCCGAGATAGGCGATGTCGCGGATCTGCCCCTGCACGAGGTTGTGCGGCTGATCGGGTTTCTCCTTGCTCATCGACACCTTCTCGGGGCGCAGCGCGAAGGCCAGCGGCTGGCCGGAGACACCGGTGATGCCGTGGCCGATGTAGATCGGTGCCGGCAGGTCGGCACAAGCGATGGTGCAGTGGTCGACCTCGTCATCGGCCAGCGTGCCGTCGAAGATGTTGACCGAGCCGATGAACTCGGCGGTGTAGC
>CAZEVP010000210.1:0-1872 GCA_964515735.1 uncultured Verrucomicrobiaceae bacterium
CCGGTCGAGAACGCCTCGTTCATGCCGTGGCTGATCGGCACCGCGCTGATCCACTCGCTGGCCGTCACCGACAAGCGCGGCGTGTTCAAGAGCTGGACCGTGCTGCTGGCCATCTTCGCCTTCTCGCTGTGCCTGCTCGGCACCTTCCTGGTCCGCTCCGGCGTGCTGACCTCGGTGCACTCGTTCGCCGCCGACCCGTCGCGCGGGCTGTTCATCCTCGCCTTCCTCGGCGTCGTCGTCGGCGCCTCGCTGACGCTGTACGCATTGCGCGCGCCGACGGTTGGTTCGATCGCCGACTACGGCGGGCTGTCGCGCGAGGTGATGCTGCTGATCAACAACGTGCTGCTGCTGGTGGCGGCGCTGTCGGTGCTGTGCGGCACGCTGTTCCCGCTGCTGATGGACGCGCTCGACCTCGGCAAGTACTCGGTCGGCGCGCCGTACTTCAATGCCGTGTTCACACCGCTGATGGCGCTGCTGATGGTGGTGATGGGCGTCGGCCCGAGCGGCAACTGGAAGCGTTCGCGCGGCAGCGAGCTGGTGCGGCGGTTGCTGCCGGCCGTCGTCGCCAGCCTGATCGTCGGCTTCGTTTTCCCGTTTGCCTATGGTCGGGGTGAGGGGGGCGGCGAGTTCCACGCCGGCGTCGTGCTGACGGTATCGCTGGCGTTCTGGCTGGTGGCATCGATGGTGGCCGAGCTGCGCCACAAGCTGCGCAACGCGCCGTCGATCGGCGCCGGTCTGGCGCGGCTGCCGCGGGCGTGGTGGGGCATGGTGATCGCGCACCTCGGCATGGCGGTGACGACGATCGGCATCGGCCTGACCACGGTCTACAGCGAGGAGCACGACGTGCGGATGGCGCCGGGCACGCGCGAGACAGTGGCCGGTTACGAGTTCCGTTTCGACGGCGCGCAGCCGATGCAGGGGCCGAACTACCACGGCCAGCGCGGCACGGTGGTGATCAGCCGCGATGGTGATCTCGTCGCCACGCTGCACCCGGAAAAACGCCGCTATCTGGCGCGCGCTGACCAGGTGATGACCGAGGCGGCGATCGACGCCACGCTGATGCGCGATCTGTACGTGGCGATGGGCGAGCCGCTCGACGACAGCGGCGCCTGGGCGGTGCGGCTGCACGTCAAACCGTTCGTGCGCTGGATCTGGCTCGGCGCGATCTTCATGGCGGTCGGCGGCGCGCTGGCGGCAGCCGACCGACGCTACCGCGCCGCGAAGCGCGCCACTGCCGTTTCTGCCGACAACCGGGTAGCCGTCTGATGCAGCGTCTGAAACTGTTCATCCCGCTGATCGTCTTCGTCGTGCTGGCGCTGCTGTTCCTGGTCGTACAGAAGCGCATCGGCGACGGCAGCTACGACCCGCAGGCGCTGCCGTCGGCGCTGCTCGACAAGCCGCTGCCGGCGTTCGGCCTGCCCGATCTGCTGACCGGCCAGCAGGTCGCTGCCGACGTCATTCGCGGCGAGGTGGCGCTGGTCAATGTCTGGGCCACGTGGTGCCCGACCTGCCACTACGAGCACCCGTTCCTGAACCAGCTGGCGGCGCAGGGCATCGTCATCGTCGGCGTCGACTACAAGGACGAGCCGGACAAGGCGAAGCAGTGGCTGGCCGACAAGGGCAATCCGTACCGCGCCGTGGTCGACGACCGCGACGGCCGCTTCGGTCTCGATCTCGGTGTCACCGGCGCGCCGGAGACCTATGTCGTCGACCATCGCGGCATCGTTCGCTTCCGCTATCAGGGCGCGCTGGATGAACGTGTCTGGAGCAAGCATTTCGCCAGCTTGATCAGCCAGTTGCAGGCAGAGGCCAAACGTGGGTCTTGAGATTTTTGGCACTGCGCGTGGTGGTGTACGTGCGGCAGCGTGTGCC
>CAZEVP010000211.1:0-1844 GCA_964515735.1 uncultured Verrucomicrobiaceae bacterium
TCGAAGTTGCTGGAGATGACGATGTCCATGCTCGGCGACAGCGTGTGCTGCAGCGGATGCTTGCTGTAGAGGTTGCTGCTGATCAGCCGGTGCAGGATGTCGTTGGCGTTGGTGGCGATCACCAGCTGGTCGATCGGCAGCCCCATCTGCTTGGCCAGATAACCGGCGTAGATGTCACCGAAGTTGCCAGTCGGCACCGAGAACGACACCGCGCGCCCCGGCGCGCCGAGCGCCAGCGCCGCGTAGAAGTAATAGACGATCTGGGCCATGATCCGCGCCCAGTTGATCGAGTTGACCGCGACCAGCTGGCGATCTTCCGGCAGGAACGACTGATCGCCGAAGCTCGCCTTCACCATCGCCTGGCAGTCGTCGAAATTGCCCTTGATGGCGATGTTGTGAATGTTGTCGCCGAGCACCGTCGTCATCTGCCGGCGCTGCACCTCGGAGACGCGCTGGTGCGGGTGCAGGATGAAGATGTCGATGTTCTTGCAGCGTTTGCAGCCCTGAATCGCCGCCGAGCCGGTATCGCCCGAGGTCGCGCCCATGATCACGACCTTCTGGCCGTTGCGCTCCAGCACGTAGTCGAGCAGGCGGCCGAGCATCTGCAGCGCGAAATCCTTGAACGCCAGCGTCGGCCCCTGGAACAGTTCCAGCACCCAGTCGTTGTGGTCGAGCTGTACCAGCGGCGCGATCGCCGGGTGACGGAAGTCGATGTAGGTGTCGTCGATGATCGCCTTCAGATCGTCGGCCGGAATGCAGTCGTCGACGAACGGCTTGATGATGCGAAACGCCAGTTCGGTATAAGAGAGACCGGCCCAGCTAGCGATCTCCTCACGCGAGTATTTCGGCAGTGTCTCCGGCACGTAGAGCCCACCATCGGGCGCGAGGCCCGTCAGCAGAACCTGTTCGAAATTCAGGGCCGGCGCACGGCCGCGGGTACTGATGTATTTCATGCGGAAACTCTTCTGTTAACCGGCCAGCGATTCGACACGGATACGGACCACGTCGCCGTCGATGCTGTCGAGCGCTTCGATCTGGGCGACGGCGCCGACCAGACGCCGCTCTTCGGTGCGATTGGTCAGGATGATCACCGGTACATGATCCTGCCCTTCGAGCGGCTCCTTCTGGATCAGTGCCTCGATGCTGATGCCGGCATCCGACAGGATCTGCGCCACGCGCGACAGCACGCCCGGCCGGTCGAGCGCGGAGATGCGCAGGTAATAAGCCGACACCACCTGATCGATGGCGAGCACCGGCGTGCTGTCGAGCGCGTTCGGCTGGAATGCCAGATAGGGCACGCGATGCTTCGGGTCGGCGCTGAGCGTGCGCGCGACGTCGATGATGTCGGCAACCACGGCCGACGCCGTCGCCTCGCTGCCGGCACCGGCGCCGTAGTAGAGCGTCGGACCGACCGCATCGCCCTTCACCAGCACTGCGTTCATGACGCCGTTGACGTTGGCGATCAGCCGCTTCTCAGGAATCAGCGTCGGGTGCACGCGCAGCTCGATGCCGCTGTCGGCGCGACGCGCGATGCCGAGCAGTTTGATGCGGTAGCCGAGCTGTTCGGCGAACTGCACGTCGACCGGCGTGATGCGGGTGATGCCTTCGGTGTACATCGTGTTGAACTGCAGCGGAATGCCGAACGCGATCGAAGCGAGGATCATCAGCTTGTGGCCGGCGTCGATGCCCTCGACATCGAAGGTCGGATCGGCCTCGGCGTAACCGAGCGCCTGCGCCTCGGCCAGCACGTCCTGAAACGAACGCCCCTTGTCGCGCATCTCGGTCAGGATGAAGTTGCTGGTGCCGTTGATGATGCCGGCCAGCCACTCGATGCGGTTGGCGGC
>CAZEVP010000212.1:0-1797 GCA_964515735.1 uncultured Verrucomicrobiaceae bacterium
GCGGCTGCGCTATTCGGTGCCGGGCGTGACGCTGATCTCGCCGCCGCCGCACCACGATATCTATTCGATCGAGGATCTGGCGCAGCTGATCTTCGATCTGAAGCAGGTCAACCCGCAGGCGCTGGTGTCGGTCAAGCTGGTCTCCGAGCCGGGTGTCGGCACCATCGCCGCCGGCGTGGCGAAGGCCTATGCCGACCTGATCACGATCTCCGGCTACGACGGCGGCACCGCGGCGAGCCCGCTGACGTCGATCAAGTACGCCGGCAGCCCGTGGGAACTCGGCCTGTCCGAAGCGCAGCAGGCGCTGCGCAGCAACGGCCTGCGCGGCAAGGTGCGGGTGCAGACCGACGGCGGCCTGAAAACCGGCCTCGACGTCGTCAAGGCGGCCGTGCTCGGTGCCGAGAGCTTTGGCTTCGGCACCGCGCCGATGGTTGCGCTCGGCTGCAAATACCTGCGCATCTGCCACCTGAACAACTGCGCCACCGGCGTCGCCACGCAGGACGAGCGGCTGCGCGACGAGCACTTCATCGGCACCGTCGAGATGGTGATGAACTTCTTCCGGTTCATGGCGATGGAGACGCGCGAGTGGCTGGCGCGCATCGGCGTGCGCTCGATCGCCGAGCTGATCGGCCGCACCGAAATGCTGCGCGTGCGCAACGGTGAAACGGAGCGCCAGCGCAAGCTCGACCTGTCGCCGATCCTGTGGAAGGACCCGAACGCGGCCGGCCAGCCCGAGTTTTGTGTCGAGGCTTCCAACCCGCCGTTCGATCCGGGTCTGAAGGCCGAGGAAATCTGGAACGCGACGCGCGATGCCATCGAACAGAAACGCGGCGGCGAGTTCGCGTTCGATGTCTGCAACTGCGACCGCTCGATCGGCGCCCGCCTCTCCGGCGAGATCGCGCGCCGCTATGGCGATCTCGGCATGAGCGATGCACCGATAACGCTGAAACTGAGCGGCACCGCGGGTCAGAGCTTCGGCGTCTGGAATGCCGGTGGTCTGCACATGTATCTGGAAGGCGATGCCAACGACTACGTCGGCAAGGGCATGGCCGGCGGCAAGCTGGTGATCCACCCGCCGCGGGGTTCGGCCTTCGAATCGCACGAGAGCGCGATCATCGGCAACACCTGCCTGTATGGCGCCACCGGCGGCAGGCTGTTCGCCGCCGGCCGCGCCGGCGAGCGCTTCGGTGTGCGCAACTCCGGTGCCCACGCCGTCGTCGAAGGGGCCGGCGATCACTGCTGCGAATACATGACCGGCGGCCATATCACCGTGCTCGGCAGCACCGGCTACAACTTCGGCGCCGGCATGACCGGTGGCTTCGCCTACGTGCTCGACCTGGAGCGTCTGTTCGTCGACCGCTTCAACAGCGAGCTGGTGGAGATCTGCCGCATCAACTCCGAGTCGATGGAGGCCTATCGCAACCACCTGCGCGGCGTCATCCGCGAGTTCGTCACCGAGACCGGGTCGGAGTGGGGCAGGCAGATCATCGACAACTTCTCCGACTACATCGGCAAGTTCTGGATGGTCAAGCCGAAGGCGGCGAACCTCGATTCGCTGCTGGCGATGACCAAGCAGAGCCCGCAGTAAGCAGTGCCCGACAGAGATCTAGCCATGGCAGAGCGTTTGAGCAATTCGTTTCAGTTTCTCGATGTCGAGCGTGAAGACCCCGACAAGAAATCGATCGAGATTCGCCGCCACCAGTTCGTGGAGATCTACGAACCGTTCCAGCAGGAGCAGGTCGAGGAGCAGTCGCATCGCTGCCTCGCCTGCGGCAACCCCTACTGCGAGTGGAAGTG
>CAZEVP010000213.1:0-1785 GCA_964515735.1 uncultured Verrucomicrobiaceae bacterium
GCCACCACTCAGCGTGTCGTTGCCCGCACCACCATCCAGCAGATCATTGCCGGCCTCACCGTTGAGGACATCATCACCAGCCTCTCCAAGCAGCAAATCATTGCCTCGACCGCCCGAGATCGTGTCATTTCCAGCACCACCCAGAGCGATATCATCGGCCGCTCCCATCCGCAGGGTATCCCCGGCATCACTGCCAATCAGGAAGTCATCGGCAAACGCCTTCGAGACCGCAAGCTCCTGAAGAGCCGCCTCCATGTCAGCCTCACCCCTGTGCAGCGAAACCCATCGCGCAATCTCTAAACGACCGTCCCACCCCTCTTCCGAGAAACGGTCGCCCGTGGCGCGATAGAGGTCCACCAGATCGAGAAAGGCATTCTTGCCATCGACTACCCGCTTATCATCCAGCAAGCCATTCATGGCAGAGAAGTCGAGACCGAACCCCTTTTCCTCGTCGAAGCTCAGCGCTATTGCATCGATATAGGGCTTCAACCGCGTTTGCAGAAGCAATGCGTCATAAACCGACTCCTGCAGCAGTGCGTAAGATTGATTGATCGCATTGATCTGACCTGAAGAAAGCGTCAGATCATCGTCCTTGATGACGAATGGTTTATCGGTTACCCAAAAAGCGCTATCGCCACTAGAACGACTCTCCGACACTGTGCGCCGGCTCACCGCTCTCCCCGTGGAGATATCGAATCTCAAGTTATCCTTTTCTCCATTTCCACTCGTATCACTACGACTGAAATCGAAATTGAAGAAACCCTGCCCGTTGAATACCTCAAGAACTCGAATTTTCGCCAGCGCTTCCAGCTTGGCATCATCGGCAAACCTTCCGACACGCAACGCATCGCTGTTGTAGAGCTTGTGCACGACGCTTTCGATGACGACGCCAAAGTCTTCAGCTACACCCGACCCGGTTCCGCCACCAATGGTGTCTACACTTCTCAGAACATCTATATCGTTTTCCGAACCGTAATCCTTGTTCGTGGTGATCCGAAACTCGATACCACGCTCCATTTCACCAAGAGGTTCAATGGAATAAACGATCTTCTGCGCTTCCAAACGCTGAATCCAGTCATCCATCGTCGTGCTGGACTCGGCCCAATCGGCGATCAGCTTGTCTAGCAGCGCAAGCTGCTCGGCCCGGGTACCCGCCTGCTGGTACTGGCGCAGTGTGGTGGCTAGCACATCGGACTGAACCGCGGCTTCGCGCAGATCACGTATTGCACCGCTGCCCTGCATGTTCGGCAGGTCCTGCAGAGACTCGGGAATCGCTATGGGGTTGGTGAATTGTCGATAGAACGGATTGGTGGCGAGGTCGAGGTTGGCCGCCGCCGCCTCGGCCGTACCGGTATGGCCATCGTTCCATACGAAGGAACCCGTCGCCGTGGCGAAATTGCCATTGCCAACATTGACGCTGCCGGCCGTGTTAGCGAGGTTTATCTGCTTGATGCCGATGCCGTTGACGCTCTCCAGCGAAAACAACTCATCGGCTTCGGAGACACCATTCGAGTTGGTGTCTTTCCAGATTCTCAGCGAAGCCCACTGCGCGTCAGCAGCATCGATGATGCCATCGGCATTGCTATCCAGCTCCGACAGGGCATCGAACCCATTGAGCGCATTCTTGCCATTGGCCTTGATGTAGTTCTCGCCGAACAGCTCTCGGCCGCTGTCGATCAGGCCATTGCCATCCTTGTCGATGACCAGCAGACCATCGTTTTTAGAAATCCAGCCGGTTCCTTCGCGAATTCCGTCATTGTTGTGATCGAACAGGACTTGGCCATC
>CAZEVP010000214.1:0-1778 GCA_964515735.1 uncultured Verrucomicrobiaceae bacterium
TTGATATCGCTGATGACGGTCATGACCGGCTTCGAGCACTGCTTGTAACCACCACCACCACTGGCCTCCGCCACATACGGCGGCTTCCAGGCCGGTGCCGGCAATTGAAGCGGAGACTGGGAATCCTTGACGCTGCCGGTATACGCGTACTCGCTGCGCCCTGCTGTTGCCCCGCCAAAATAACGCAACGTTTCGTACATCATCTCGGCGATCGGGTTACCCCACATCGAGCATTCGCCGTTGTTGATCGGTCTCGTGGTGATCCAGCCGCAGCTGTATTGGGAACTGGAAGTACCATAATTGGATATATCGATGGTCCGCAGTTTGTTGATGGTCGAAACGATGCCATCGCTGACCGCATTGAACTGGCCCGTCGTCGTATTCACCTCACGGGAAAACGAATTCATGTTGCTGCGCAGCACGCCACCAGAGAGGTTGTTGACATAAGAACCGGTCAACAGGCCGAAATACATCCGGTCGCTCTCGCCGAAATCGTGCAACAAACCGGTCGGCTTGTAGAGCGCGGTACCGTTGTTGGGATAAGGCTTGCAGGTCTCCTCGCGCAATGCCGAATTCGAGGCCGGACAGACAACGACCTGCAGCGAGTGATCGGTCATCGTGCTGGCGCCACCATTGCCGCCCACTGGCTTCCAGTAGAGCCTCCAGCTGGCGTCACCCCCATCCTCCTTGTGCCGCACCCGGATGATGTAGTCGGTATCGGCGACCAGCGAGATGCTGCCGGAATGGCTGTCCAAGCCCGTATCACTGGTATCCATGCTGTGAGCGCCGTAATGGCCAGCCACGATCGTGCTGCCGATCACTACGTCGATGGCATC
The DNA here is from genome assembly GCA_964515735.1 of uncultured Verrucomicrobiaceae bacterium. Classification (GTDB taxonomy): domain Bacteria; phylum Pseudomonadota; class Gammaproteobacteria; order Pseudomonadales; family CAMLJR01; genus CAMLJR01. The sequence goes on from CAZEVP010000214.1 coordinate 837, forward strand.
GTCACCGGCAATGGCGAAGTTGTAGCTACCGGTTTCCGACACACGCAGCGTGCCCGTGATCAGGGTGCGATAGTTGTCCTGCCCGCAACCCAGCGGGGCATCACTGGATATCTGGACGTTGAAATTGTTGCCGGTATTGATAGATGAGATCGACACCGGGCCGGGAGAACACATATTCCCGCCCGGGCTCGTGCTCGTGAACCCATAAAACAGATCATCCATCTGGGCCGCATTCGTCGGGCTGCCGCCCATATCGGGCCACGTGGTGTAGGTGAGGTTCGAGAACTGGCTCGCCGGCACGATTTCCCACCCACTTCCCGAGGGGCCACCCGTCAGACATCCCACCCGGTTATTGCTTTCGTTGAAGCAGTCGCTGCCGGCAACAGGGCGCTCGATGGATACCCAGTTCCAGGCCCGGAACGATGTGTTGGTCAGTACCCGCAGTTGCGGAATACCGCCGTCCGTCAGTGTCGTCACGGCGAACAGGTGACGACGCCCCACCCCTGGCTCCGACAGCGGTGCGTAATCCCCAATGTTGTAGCTGTCGGTTCTGGCGTACTCCTTGCCCCAGCTGTGCGCATCCTGCGGAATGAACGCTGCCTGCAGTACCGTCTCGGTGGTGCTGTCAGTGGCGCGGTAGCCGCCGTAGAGCACCTTACGCAGCGCATCCATTCGCGACGTCGTCAGGTAGTTCAGGAAGTTGCCGTGCCAAGCACTGGTACAGACGTTGGTGGTCGCATCGACTGCCGCGGACGGCTCGAAACGGCCGTTCGTTGTCGAGTAGTTGTAACAGACCGAGGAGTTGAAATAACCGTAGTACTTGACCTCCGGTTTGAAGCCGACATCGATGACACCATCGTCATCGAGATCGGAAGCGTCGTTATAGGCTTCGTAGTAGAGCTTGTGGTCGCGCCCCATCACCAGCATGTTCAGCGCCGGCGC
>CAZEVP010000215.1:0-1752 GCA_964515735.1 uncultured Verrucomicrobiaceae bacterium
CTGCTGGAACCGCCCACGGCATGGACTGCTTCAGACGAAGTGCCAATCCCGATGGTGCCAATACCGATTTAGAGATCGGTTCTAGAAAAAACGCAGCCAAGGATAAAGAACGTCGGAGCGGCTCACCAGCTCATGTCGCGACAGTCAGCCGCTCGACACGCTGCAATTTGCCATTCTCGTCGAAATGGATGCGAAAACGGCCATCGATGCCGCTGTGAGCGATGAAACGCTGCAGCGCACTGGCTGGAAAACGTACACAGCGACCGTCGCCCGTGGTGGCAATGACGACGGCGTTCGGCACGCGGTAGCGCTTGGTGAACTCGTCGGCGGAGATCCGCAGCGCGATATCGACAGATGGCATGTGCGCACTCACGGCTCGTCGAGACGGCTGCTCTGCGCCAGATCGAGCAGCTCGCGGATCGCCACCGAGTAGACCGCGAACTCTCGCGTGTCGGTGCCCTGCATCTCCGTCATCAGCGCGCGCCAGCGCTGCACCATCACCTGATGGCGCTCGCTCCAGCGCGCCACGCAGTCATCGACGTCGCCGCTGTCGCACAGGTGCCGCATCGCGCCGGCCGTCAGCCGCCGCAACTGCCATTCGAGATCGTCGCGGAACGATTCGCGCGCCAGCGCCTGCCAGTGGTTGTCGACCTTGAGATCGGTGATCTGGCGGATGAACAGATCGAGATCGAGCTGCAGCATCAGCGCGACATGCACCTCGGCCACCTTGCGCACCGGCGCGTCGAGCTCGGCGGTGGCGTCGATGATGCCGATCGCCGGATACAGCACCTCGGCGGCGGCGACGTAATCGGCGATCGCCTGCGGCACGCCGGACTCCAGCAGATGCTGGCGCCGCGCCGCGTGATCCTCGGCGATGCGGCCGCGCAGGATCGACGGCAGCTCGCGATAGAGCTCGGCCAGCGGCTCGCGGAAACGCGCCACCTCGGCCATCGGGTCGAGGTGCTGGCGGCGGTTGCGGATCAGCCAGCGCGTCGCGCGCCGCACCAGCCGCATCAGCGCCAGCAGCATGTCGAGCTGCACGCTGCCGTCGATGTCGGGAATCGCCTCGATGCGCTGCCACATCTCGGCGAGCCCGAACACCTCGCGCGCGGTGACATAGGCGCGCGCCACCACCGGCACGGTGGCGCCGGTCGAGAACACCATGCGGTCGACGAACAGGATACCCATCGTGTTGACGATGTCGTTGGCGACCTGCGTGGCGATGATCTGCGGCCGCAGCCGGTGCGCCTCGATCGCCGCCGGATGGTGGCGCTGCAGCTCGGCCGGAAACGCCTGCAGCAGCGCCGCGCCGAGCAGCGGGTCGTCGGTGACCTGCGGATCGAGCAGGTCGCGCTTCAGCATTCCCTTGATGTAGGAGATCAGCAGCGCCAGCTCCGGCCGCGTCAGCCCCTGCCCGGCCGCGCGCCGCTCCAGCAGCGCCTCGTCGTCGGGCAGGAATTCGAGCGTGCGGTTCAGGTGGCCGCTCTGCTCCATGCGATGGATCAGCCGCCGGTACTCGCCGGTGCGCTCCAGCGCCTGACGCGCGGCGAGGCTGATCGCCAGCGTCTGCCGCTCGTTGTCGCGCAGCACCAGCGCGGCCACCTCATCGGTCATCCGCGCCAGCAGCTCGCGCCGCTGCTTCTCGGTCATGTCGCCGCTGGCGACCAGCGCGTTCAGCGCGATCTTGATGTTGACCTCGTGGTCGGAGCAGTTGACGCCGCCGGCGTTGTCGATGAAATCGGTGTTGCAGCG
>CAZEVP010000216.1:0-1739 GCA_964515735.1 uncultured Verrucomicrobiaceae bacterium
TGCTGATCATCTTCATCATCGCGGTGCCGGTGCTGACCCACTCGGTCAAGCTCGACCTGCCGCGGGCCAGCAACGAGCCCGACCAGATCAAGCCGGAGACGATCACGCTGGCGGTGACGGCGGATGGCACGCTGCACTGGAATCAGGACGTGGTGCCGGAGGAGGAGCTGGAGGCGCGTCTGAAGGCGGCGGCCGAGCAGCAGCCGCAGCCGGAGGTTCACATTCGCGGCGACCGCAAGGCCGAATACGAGCACGTGATCAAGCTGATGGCGGCGGCGCAGCGCGCCGGCATCCTGAAGCTCGGCTTCATCACCGAACCGGGCGGCTGACCGCCGCGGGGCCGATACCCCGTTCCCCAGCCCCTCTTCGCCTGCGGAGAGGGGAGGCCGAGGCGCCGCGGTGGGCGCGCCCGGCCCCTTCCTTTACAATGCCGGCCTTTCTTACGCCCCCGCCCCGAGGTTGACCCCCCGCATGCTGATCGTAAGCGGCGCTCCGGCCCTGTCCGCGTTCCGAATCCAGAAACTGCTCGACAACTTCGCGGCCCGCCGGCTGCCGGTGACGGCACTGCGGGCCGAGTTCGTTCACTTCGCCGATCTCGAACGCGAACTCTCCAGCGCCGAGCGCGACGTGCTCGATCAACTGCTGCGCTACGGGCCGCGCATCGAGGCGACGATGGTTGCCGGTGGCGCACAGACGCAGCTGCTGGTGGTGCCGCGCCCCGGCACCATCTCGCCGTGGGCCAGCAAGGCCACCGACATCGCCCACAACGCCGGCCTGAGCGCCATCCGCCGCCTCGAACGCGGCATCCGCTACACGCTCGGCAGCGCCGAACCGCTCTCCGACGAACAGCGCCGGCAGATTGCCGCGCTGCTGCACGACCGCATGGTGGAAGCGGTGCTGGCGCGCGACGATGAGGCCGGGCGGCTGTTCAGTCACGCCGAGCCGAAGCCGATGGCGCGTGTCGACATCCTCGAAGGTGGCCGCCCGGCGCTGGAGCGCGCCAACGTCGAGCTCGGTCTGGCGCTGGCCGACGACGAGATCGACTACCTCGTCGACAGCTTCGCGCAGCTCGGCCGCAACCCGAGCGACGTCGAACTGATGATGTTCGCGCAGGCCAACTCCGAGCACTGCCGCCACAAGATCTTCAACGCCAGCTGGAGCATCGACGGCGAACAGCAGAGCCACTCGCTGTTCCAGATGATCAAGAACACCCATCAGGTCGGCGGTGAGGATGTGCTCAGCGCCTACTCGGACAACGCCGCCGTCGTGCGCGGCGCGCACGCCGGCCGCTTCTATCCCGATCCGCAGACCGGCAGCTACGGCTACAACGCCGAAGACATCCACATCCTGATGAAGGTGGAGACGCACAACCACCCGACCGCGATCGCGCCGTTCTCCGGTGCCGGCACCGGTGCCGGTGGCGAGATTCGCGACGAAGGGGCGGTCGGGCGCGGCTCGAAACCGAAGGCGGGGCTGACCGGTTTCTCCGTCTCCAACCTGCGCATTCCCGGCTTCGAACAACCGTGGGAGCGCGACTACGGCAAGCCGGACCGCATCGTCACCGCGCTCGACATCATGGTCGACGGCCCGCTCGGCGGCGCCGCCTTCAACAACGAATTCGGCCGCCCGAACCTGTGCGGTTACTTCCGCACCTTCGAGGAGGATGCGGTCGGCGCCAATGGCATCGAGCGGCGCGGTTACCACAAGCCGATCATGATCGCGGGCGGCTACGGCAACAT
>CAZEVP010000217.1:0-1723 GCA_964515735.1 uncultured Verrucomicrobiaceae bacterium
TGCCGACGCCGGCGCCGCCGAACAGGCCGACCTTGCCGCCCTTGGCGAACGGGCAGACCAGATCGATGACCTTGATGCCGGTCTCGAGCAGGTCGGCCGATGCCGACAGCTCTTCGTAGGCCGGTGCCTTGCGGTGGATGACCGAGCGCTCTTTCTCGCCGATCGGGCCGGCTTCGTCGATCGGGTTGCCGAGCACGTCCATGATGCGGCCCAGCGTCTCGACGCCGACCGGCACCTTGATCGCCTCGCGGGTGTTCTGCACCGCCAGGCCGCGCTTCAGACCTTCCGAGGAGCCCAGTGCGATCGTACGCACGACACCGTCGCCGAGCTGCTGCTGCACTTCCAGGGTCAGACCGCTCTCGTCGACTTTCAGAGCGTCATACACCTGCGGCACGGCATCGCGCGGGAATTCCACGTCGATAACGGCGCCGATGATTTGTACGATACGTCCGCTACTCATTTGCGAGTCCTCTGTTTCTCAATTCTTTCGAACAAAACTGTCTGACTGCGGTTGCGTCGACGGATCAGACCGCCGCGGCGCCACCCACGATTTCCGCCAGCTCCTGCGTGATCGCAGCCTGACGCGCCTTGTTGTAAACCAGTTGCAGTTCGCCGATCAGCTCACCGGCGTTGTCGGTCGCGCTCTTCATCGCGATCATCCGCGCCGCCTGCTCGCTGGCGCCGTTCTCGACCACCGCCTGATAGACCTGCGATTCGATGTAGCGCACCAGCAGACCATCGAGCAGTTGCTGCGCATCCGGCTCGTACAGGTAGTCCCACTGATACTTCTTCTCCGGCTGCTCGGCCGGCGGCAGCGGCAGCAGCTGCTGCACGTACGGCTTCTGCGTCATCGTGTTGATGAATTCGTTGCCGACCAGATAGAGCCGGTCGATGCGGCCGCTGGAGAAGGCGTCGAGCATCACCTTGACCGAGCCGATCAGGCTCGACACCGACGGCTGTTCGCCGAGATCGCGAACCGCTGCGACGACGTTGCCGCCGACGCTCTTGAAGAACGCCGCCGACTTGGCACCGACCAGACAGAGATCGACCTCGACCTGCTGATCCGCCCACTCCTTCATCGACTTCAGCGCGGCCTTGAACAGGTTGATGTTGAGGCCGCCGCACAGACCACGGTCGGTGGAGACGATGATGTAGCCGACACGCTTGACCGGGCGCTCATCCATGAAGGCATGCCGGTACTCCGGATTGGCGTTGGCGATGTGACCGACCACGGCGCGGATGCGCTGGGCGTAGGGCTTGCCGACGCGCATGCGCTCCTGTGCCTTGCGCATCTTGCTCGCCGCCACCATCTCCATCGCACTGGTGATCTTCTGCGTGCTCTTGATGCTCGCGATCTGCGTGCGTATCTCTTTGGCGCCTGCCATCGATTACTCGCTCTCGAAACGTTCTAACGAGCGCGCGGCGGAGCGCCGCGCGCAGCCAAGGCTCAGTAGGTCTGGGTCGCCTTGAACTTGTCGATCACCGCCTTGAACTTGCCTTCGATCTCGCCGCTCCAGTCGCCGGAGGCCACGATCTGCTTCATCGTGTCGCCGATCTCGCTGTGGGCAAAGGCCAGCAGAGCGCTCTCGAAGTCGCCGATCTTCTTGACCGGCACATCCTTCAGGTGGCCTTCGTTGGCGCAGTAGAGCATCAGGCCCATGTCGGCGATGTTCATCGGCGAGTACTGCTTCTGCTTCATCAGCTCGGTGACGCGCTGACCCTG
>CAZEVP010000218.1:0-1700 GCA_964515735.1 uncultured Verrucomicrobiaceae bacterium
TCGTCCAGTAGAAGTGATAGGTGATCAGCGGCTTGCCCTCGACCCAGGCCGTCCATTCATAGTGCTGCCCGCCGACCGTGCCTTTCCTGATGACGCCGCCGCCGGTGCGGCCTTCGCCCAAGGTGTAGGGAATATCCTGCGTCGCTTTCGCCACGTCGAATTTGCTGGTGACGTTCTCGATCTGCTTGCCCAGTCCTGTCGCGATCATCTCCAACGACTGATAGAAGTAGCGCCAGGTGTCAGCCGCGCGGCGCGGCTTGGCGAGCAGTTCGTCCGGATCCGCGCCAAAACCCATCATCTCGGTGTAGACCATCGGGTTTCGATCCTTGTCGATGAACTCGATGACCTGGATATGATCGATGCGATTCATCAGCCGGGTCAGCGTCAGCGGCAGGATGTCGCCAGAGAAGCCGGGATGGACGCCGCATCCGTGATAGGACACGCCGCCCTCTTTGCAGGCCGCCGCGATCCTGTCGGACTCGGCGGGAAAATATTTGCTCGGAACGAAAGGCCCTGCGGGCGAGACGACATTCTTGCCGGAGCGCAGCAGCCGGCAAATCATCTCGACGTCCGTCACGATCGGCGCGAAGTGCACGCCGTCGGCCTCCAGCGCGAGAATTTGCTCGATGTCATTGGTCGCCAGCACACCGGTCTTCGTCGGCAGGCCGACGAGGTCGGCGGCATCCTTGCCGACCTTTTCCGGGTTGGTCACCAGTACACCGACCAGCTCGAAGATCGGATTCTCGATGAAATGCTTCAACGATGCCGAACCGACGACACCGGTGCACCACTGAATGACGCGATAGGTTTTCCGGGACATGGCTGTCTCCTCTTCGAACTCGCCTGGCGAGCCAATGAGCCTGATTATTGGTTAAACGACCGAGCGCACTTCTTCAGACGACCGAACGTACCTGGCCACCATCGACGCGATAGTTCGACCCGGTGACGAAACCGAGGCGCGGGCTGGCGAGCGTGCAGGCGACCAGCGCCACCTCTTCCGGCAGTCCGAGCCGGCCGACCGGCGGCAGATCGAAAACTTTCTCCGCGGCCAGCCGCTGCGCGATCTCGTCGAACGGCATGTCGGGATCGTTGTAGCGGGTGCGACCGAACCGAACCAGACCGTCGACCATGATGACGCCCGGCGTGATGGTGTTAACGGTGACACCGACGCCCTTCAGAGAACCCGCCAGGCTGACGGTGAAATTGTTCAGCGCGGACTTGGCGGCGGAGTAGTCCGCACCGACGTTATTCGGCTGAATGGCAACAGCACTCGACACATTGATGACGCGCCCGAATCTGGCGGCGACCATCGCCGGCACCGCGAGCAGCGCGAGGCGCACCGCCGCCAGCGTGTTGGCGTGGTAATTCGACAGAAAATCCGCCGCCTTGATCTCGATGGGCGCTTTCGAGGTGTTGCCGGTGGAGCTGCCGCCCGCGTTATTGATGAGAATTTCGATATTTCCGCCCAGCGCGGCCAGCGCCTGCTGATGGACGGCGGCAGCACCCTCGTCCGTTCCGAGATCGCCGATGGCAACGCCGGCGGCCTCGATCTCGTTGGCGATCTTCTCGGCGCGCTCGCGATTGCGGCCGTGAACCACCACCGTCGCGCGCTCCTCCGCAAGCATGCGCACCAGGGCTTCACCGATGCCGCTGCTGCTTCCGGTGACCAGTACGCGGCGGCCTTGCAGTTGCAGGTCCAT
>CAZEVP010000219.1:0-1699 GCA_964515735.1 uncultured Verrucomicrobiaceae bacterium
TCCCAGCCGGCGCTGGCGGAAGCGGACGCCACTTTAGCAATGGTGACTGGGCCGCTCAAGTTCTTTGGCGACATCTCGCCAACCACCATTTTCTTGACCGATTCGAGGAAAAAGAGCGACATCTCGCCGGTGCGGCGGCCCGCCTCCAGCAGCGCGCCGAGCGGCGAATAACTGAACTCGCGCAGCATCTGCTGCGGCCACTGCGGTGGCTTCACGGCGACGCCGACCTGACCGTAGGGCTTGCCGGCATCGTCGAGCTTGCGCGCCGGCACCAGCGTCACGCGGCGCTCGACGCCGTCGCGCTCGATGGCGACCTCGAGGCTCTGCCCGGGGCGCGCGCGCACGTACTCGACCCACGGCTCCCAGCCGTCGATACGGTTGCCGTCGACGGCAACGACGCGATCGCCCGCCTGCAGCCCGGCCTGCGCCGCCGGCGAATCGGCCACCACCTCGGCGATCACCGGCTCGACCGGCGGATACCAGAGCTCGACCCCGAGCCCGCGCACGACGTCCGGCGCCTCTTCACCGGCCAGCCAGCGCTCCAGCCCGACGCTCGATTCGTAGACGATGTCGGAGTCGGGATACTTGACCGACAGCCGCAGCGAACCGCTTTCGCCGATCCGCTGCATCAGCCGGCGGTGCAGCGCGTCGCGCGTCGGTGTCGGCTGGCCGTCGACGGCGACGATCTCCTGCCCGGCCTCGAGCCCGGCGGTCTCGGCCAGCGACTGCGGCTTCACCTCGCCGATCAGCGGCGCCACGCCGGTGACGCCCCCCATGAACAGCAGCCAGTAAACGAAGATCGCGAGCAGGAAGTTGGCCAGCGGCCCGGCAGCGACGATCGCGAGGCGCTGCTGCACCGGTTTGCGATTGAACGCCTGCTCGGCCAACTCCGGCGGCACGTCGCCCTCGCGCTCGTCGAGCATCTTGACGTAGCCGCCGAGCGGAATCGCGGCGACAACGTATTCGGTGCCGTCGCGGCCGCGGCGGCGCCACAGCGGCCGGCCGAAACCGACGCTGAAGCGCAGCACGCGCACGCCGCAGCGGCGCGCCACCCAGAAGTGTCCGAATTCGTGAATGGTGACGAGCACGCCGAGCGTCACCAGCGTCACCAGAATCGTCTGCACCAGTTGCATCGCGGGAACGTCCGTCATGCCCGGCCGCCGGCGCGCGCGGCGATCAGCTCGACGGCGGCCTGGCGGGCGGTGAAATCGGCCTGTTGGACCTCGGCCAGGGAGCGCGGTTCAACCACCGTCACCGCCGCCAGCACCTCTTCGATCAGGCGCGCGATGTCGGTGAAACGGAGGCGGCCGGCGAGGAACGCCGCCACCGCCTCCTCGTTGGCGGCGTTCAGCAGCGCCGGCGCGGTGCCGCCGCGCCGGAACGCCTCGGTGGCGAGCCGCAGACACGGGAAACGCTGGTAGTCGGGCGCCTCGAAATCGAGCCGGCCGATACGGATCAGGTCGAGCGGGCCGACGCCGGAATCGACCCGTTGCGGCCACGCCAGCGCGTGGGCGATCGGCGTGCGCATGTCGGGGTTGCCGAGCTGCGCCAGCACCGAGCCGTCGTCGTACTCGACCAGACTGTGGATCACCGACTGCGGGTGGACCACGATCTGCACCTGCTCGGTCGACGCCGCGAACAGCCAGCAGGCCTCGATCAGCTCCAGCCCCTTGTTCATCATCGTCGCCGAGTCGACCGA
>CAZEVP010000220.1:0-1696 GCA_964515735.1 uncultured Verrucomicrobiaceae bacterium
CGCAGATGACGCCGCGGTGCTTCAGGCGCTTGTACTTGCCGCACAGGCACTCGTAATCCTTCACCGGACCGAAGATCTTGGCGCAGAACAGGCCATCGCGCTCCGGCTTGAAGGTGCGGTAGTTGATCGTCTCCGGCTTCTTCACTTCACCGAACGACCAGGAGCGGATCATTTCCGGCGATGCCAGGCCGATGCGGATCGCATCGAACTCGTCGGCCTGACCTTGTTTCAGCAGGTTCAGTAGGTCTTTCAAGGCTGTTCCTCCGCAGGTGTTTCGGGGCGGGGCGCCACGCGCTCGCCGCCCTCAGCCACAATTCAGCGATCTAGCGAAAACTCACTCGTTCTCCAGCTCGATATCGATGCCGAGCGAGCGAATCTCCTTGATCAGAACGTTGAAGGACTCCGGCATGCCGGGCTCCATGCAGTGGTCGCCGTCGACGATGTTCTTGTACATCTTCGTGCGACCGGCCACATCGTCCGACTTGACCGTCAACATCTCCTGCAGCGTGTAGGCGGCGCCGTAGGCTTCCAGTGCCCACACTTCCATCTCGCCGAAACGCTGACCGCCGAACTGCGCCTTGCCACCCAGCGGCTGCTGCGTGACGAGGCTGTACGAACCGGTCGAACGGGCGTGCATCTTGTCGTCGACCAGGTGGTTCAGCTTCAGCATGTACATGTAACCGACCGTGACCGGGCGATCGAAGGCCTGACCGGTGCGACCATCGAACAGCGTCATCTGACCGCTCTCCGGCAGGTCCGCCAGTTTCAGCAGGTCCTTGATCTCGATCTCCCTGGCGCCGTCGAACACCGGCGTCGCCATCGGCACGCCGGCGCGCAGGTTGGCGCCCAGTTCGAGCACTTCCTGATCGGACAGCGACTTCAGCTCCTCTTTGCGCCCCTCGCCGGTCTTGTTGTAGACCTGCTCGAGGAACGAGCGCACTTCGGCAACCTTGCGCTGCTCCTTCAGCATGCGATCGATCTTCTCGCCAAGCCCCTTGGCCGCGAGGCCGAGGTGGGTCTCGAGGATCTGGCCGACGTTCATCCGCGACGGCACGCCGAGCGGGTTCAGCACGATGTCGACCGGCTCGCCGTTGGCGTCGAACGGCATGTCCTCGATCGGCATGATGACCGAGATGACACCCTTGTTACCGTGGCGGCCCGCCATCTTGTCGCCCGGCTGGATGCGGCGCTTGATCGACAGGTAGACCTTGACGATCTTCAGCACGCCCGGCGCCAGATCGTCGCCGCTCTGCAGCTTGCGTTTCTTGGTCTCGAAGCGCTCCTCGAGCAGCTTGCGCGCTTCGCTGAGCTGCTTGTCGGCATCGTCGATCAGCGCGTTAAGCGCGTCGTCGCCGAGGCGCAGCTTGAACCACTGCTCCTTGTCGAGACCGTCGAGCACCTCGTCGTTCAGCTCGGCGCCTTTCTTCAGGCCACCGCCGCTGACGATCTTCTGCCCCTTCAGTGCATTGCGCAGACGGGCGTAGGTCGCCTCCTCGACGATGCGGTACTCCTCGTTCAGATCCTTGCGGTACTGATCGAGCTGCATCTTCTCGATTTCGAGCGCGCGCTGGTCCTTCTCCAGACCGTCGCGGGTGAAGACCTGCACGTCGATGACGGTGCCCTTGGTGCCGGACGGCACGCGCAGCGAGGTGTCCTTCACGTCGGACGCCTTCTCGCCGAAGATCGCGCGCAGCAG
>CAZEVP010000221.1:0-1691 GCA_964515735.1 uncultured Verrucomicrobiaceae bacterium
GTTGGACGGCGACAGGTGGTCGGTGGTGATGTTGTCCGGCAGGATCGCCAGCGGCCGCATTCCCTTCAGCGTGCGCTCGCCGGCCAGCGCGCCTTCCCCCTCTTTTTGCCAATAGGGCGGGCGGCGGATGTAGGTGCTGCGCGCTCGCCAGTCGTACAGCGGCGACGCGGCGCGCCCGGCATCCTTCTTCTCGAACATCGGGATGTAGACGAGGTTGAACTGCTCCGGTTTCACCGCGCGCGCGACGATGGCGTCTATCTCGTCGTCGGACGGCCAGATGTCTTTCAGCCGAATCTCCCTGCCATCGACGACGCCGAGCACATCCTGCTCGATGTCGAAGCGGATGGTGCCGGCGATGGCGTAGGCGACCACCAGTGGCGGCGAGGCGAGGAACGCCTGCTTCGCATACGGGTGGATGCGGCCATCGAAGTTGCGGTTGCCGGACAGCACCGCCGTCGCATAGAGGTCGCGGTCGATGATCTCCTGCTGGATGTCCGGATCGAGCGCGCCGGACATGCCATTGCAGGTGGTGCAGGCGAACGCGACGATGCCGAAACCGAGCGCTTCGAGATCGTCGAGCAGGCCCGCTTCCTTCAGATAGAGCTCGACAACCTTCGAACCCGGCGCCAGCGACGATTTGACCCACGGCTTGCGCACAAGGCCGAGCCGGCGCGCGTTGCGGGCGAGCAGGGCGGCGGCGATGACGTTACGCGGGTTGGAGGTATTGGTGCAGCTGGTGATGGCGGCGATGATCACGGCGCCATCCGGCATCAGCCCCTGCGCTTCCTGCTCGCGCGCCTTGTCGAGATCGACGGCGATGCCGCGCTCCTTCAGCGCCGATACCGGCAGGCGACGGTGCGGGTTGGACGGGCCGGCCAGATTGCGTTCGACCGTCGACAGGTCGAACGTCAATACGCGCTCGTATTCGGCATTTTTCAGCGTGTCGGACCACAGCCCGGCCTGTTTCGCATAGGTTTCGACCAGCGCGACCTGTGCGTCGGTGCGGCCGGTCAGGCGCAGGTAGTCCAGCGTCTGCCGGTCGATGCTGAACATGGCGGCGGTGGCGCCGTATTCCGGTGCCATGTTGGAGATCGTCGCGCGGTCGCCGATGGTCAGGCTGGCGGCGCCGTCGCCGTAGAATTCCAGATAGGCGCCGACGACTTTCTCCCTGCGCAGGAATTCGGTCAGCGCCAGCACCACGTCGGTGGCGGTGATGCCGTTCTGGCGACGGCCGGAGAGCTCGACGCCGACGATGTCGGGCAGACGCATCCACGACGCGCGGCCGAGCATGACGTTCTCCGCTTCGAGACCGCCGACACCGACCGAGATCACGCCGAGTGCGTCGACGTGCGGTGTGTGCGAGTCGGTGCCGACGCAGGTGTCGGGGTAGGCCACGCCGTTGTCGGCGTGGATCACCGGCGACATCTTCTCCAGATTGATCTGGTGCATGATGCCGTTGCCGGCCGGAATCACGTCGACGTTGTCGAACGCGCTCTTGGTCCAGTCGATGAAATGGAATCGGTCCTCGTTGCGGCGATCCTCAATGGCGCGGTTCTTCGCGAATGCGTCGGGATCGTAGCCGCCGCACTCCACCGCCAGCGAGTGGTCGACGATCAGCTGCACCGGCACCACCGGGTTGACCTTGGCCGGATCGCCGCCCTGGTCGGCGATGGCGTCGCGCAGGCCGGCGA
>CAZEVP010000222.1:0-1673 GCA_964515735.1 uncultured Verrucomicrobiaceae bacterium
CTCGAACACACCGCGCTGTGCGGCAGCGAGCGCTTCCCGGTGCGCGATCCGTTCTTCCTGATGCTGCGCCGTTCGCTGAACACCTTCATGAACGCCTTCACCAGTTCGGACTGGACCGCCTACCCGTTCGCCAGCCAGAACCGCAAGGATTTCCAGAACCTGCTCGAGGTCTACCTCGACGCCGTGTTCTTCTCGCGGCTCGACCCGCTCGACTTCGCGCAGGAGGGCCACCGCGTCGAGTTCGAGAAGCCCGACGATCCGTCGAGCCCGCTGGTCTACAAAGGCGTCGTCTTCAACGAAATGAAGGGGGCGATGAGTTCGGTGCCGAGCACGCTGTGGCACACGCTCTGCAAATACCTGTTCCCGACCACGACCTACCACTACAACAGCGGCGGCGACCCGGAGTGCATTCCGGACCTGACCTACGAACAGCTGCAACAGTTCTACAAGTCGCACTACCACCCGAGCAACGCCATCTTCGCGACGTTCGGCGACATTCCGGCGCATGAACATCAGGCCCGTTTCGAGGAGCTGGCGCTGTCGCGCTTCGACGCACTGCCAGTGCACATCGGCGTGCCCGACGAGAAGCGCTACCACGCGCCGGTGCGCGTGTTCGAACACTACGCGCTCGACGCCGACGAGGATCTGGCCGACAAGAGCCACATCGTCGTCGCCTGGCTGCTCGGCAGGAGCGCCAACCTCGAAGACCTGCTGAAAGCGCAGCTGCTCTCCTCGGTGCTGCTCGACAACAGCGCCTCGCCACTGCAGCGCGCGCTGGAGACCACCGAGCTGGGCAGCGCGCCGAGCCCGCTGTGCGGTCTCGAGGATTCGACGCGCGAGCTGGCCTTCGTCTGCGGCGTCGAGGGCAGCGAGATCGAACACACCGACGCCGTCGAAAACCTGATTCTCGACGTGCTGCGCGACGTCGCCACCAACGGCGTGCCGCAGGAGCGGCTGGAAGCGGTGCTGCACCAGCTCGAACTGCACCAGCGCGAGATCGGCGGCGACAGCTATCCGTATGGTCTGCAGCTGATCATGCAGACACTCTCCAGCGCCACCCACCGCGGCGACCCGATCGCCGTGCTCGACCTCGACCCGGTGCTGGCGCGGCTGCGCGAACAGATCCGCGACCCCGAATTCATCAGGCAACTGGCGCGCGAACTGCTGCTCGACAACCCGCACCGCGTCACGCTGGTGATGAGCCCGGACCGCGAGCTGGCCGCGCGCCGCGATGCCGCCGAGGCGGCACGCCTCGCCGGCATGAAACAGCAGCTCGACGATGGCGCCAGCCAGCGCATCGTCGAACTGGCCAAAGCGCTCGAAATGCGGCAGAACATGCGCCACGACGAATCGATCCTGCCGAAGGTGACACTCGACGACGTCAAGCCCGATATCCACATCATCCCCTCCGAGCAGCGCCAGCTCGGCGTGCTGCCGACGACGTTCTACGCGCGCGGCACCAACGGCCTCGTCTACCAGCAGCTGCTGATCGAACTGCCGGCGCTCGATGCCGAGCAGATCGCGCTGCTGCCGTGGTACACCAACGCGCTGACCGAAATCGGCGTCGGCGAGCGCGACTACCTCGCCACGCAGGAGTGGCAATCGGGCGTCTGCGGCTCGATCACCGCGTTCACGTCGATTCGCGGCGCCATCGACGACGAACAGCGCATCGG
>CAZEVP010000223.1:0-1661 GCA_964515735.1 uncultured Verrucomicrobiaceae bacterium
GCCGGGCAGTCGATCCGCTGCAGCCGCAGCAGCGCCTCGATGGCGGCGCGATAGAAGGCGTCTGCATTGCCGTCGTCGAGCCGCTCCAGCAGCGTGTGGCTGCCGAGGTCGGACAGCAGCAGCCAGCCGCGTTCGAGATCGACCGCGTGCAGCACCGGCACCGGCAGCCCGCCGCCGGCCAGCAGCCGGTCGATGCGGACGAACGGCTCGCAGCCGGCGCGGTCGGCGCTGGCGTCCATGACGATATAAGAGGCATCGCCGTGGCGCAGGCGATAGTAGCGGCGAAAACCGGCGTCGCCGGAGACCGGCGCCAGCTCGATCGGAGCGGCGCCGGCGCCCAGTTGCGCGGCCACCCACAGCGACAGGTCGGACATCGGGGGATTCCGTCACAGGGAACGATTGCACGGGAGTGTGGCGCGAACGGCGCCGGGCGGCGCGGCAGGGGGAACGAATTTCGCCATGCCGCGAGCGGATGCATTATCATCCACCGCCCTGTGCCAGGCAAAAGGCGCCAGGCCAAAGCTCCCGCCCACCCATAACTCGAATCGAATTTCCTCAGTGAGCACGCGTTCTCCTCTCGCTCTGCGCACCGCGCGACTGCTGTCGGCCGGTCTGCTCTGTCTGCCGGCGGCGACGGTACTGGCCGCGCCGGGCTGGGATTGCCGCCAGGGGCCGCAAGGCTGGGTCTGTGGCAGCGCGCCGACAAGCGTGCGCAAGCCGCTGGTCGAGGCGGTGTCGGCGGCGGCTGCCGCACCGGCACCCGCGGCCCCGGCCACACCGGCAACGACACCCACCGAAGCGGTCGCGGTACCTGCTGCAACGCCGGCCGCCGAACCGGCAGCACCGGTTGCCGCCAGCGCGCGGCCGCCGGCGCCGGTCTCGACCCCGCCCTCCCGCAATGCCCCGAGCCCCGGCAACGAATGGGACTGGGTGCCGCGCGCACAGCTGGCCGCGCAGGGTGAGGGCAGCTGCTGCACGCGCGGGCGCGGCTGCGATGGCGCCTACGTCGAGCCGCAGCGCGACTGGCCCGACGCCGAACGCCGGCCCGAGGGCTCGGCGCTGCGCGCCAGCTCCGGCAGCTCGCAGTGGCAGGGCGACCAGGTCGAGCTGCAGGATCAGGTGGTGCTGACGCAGGGCAACATGCGGCTGTCGGCCGCCGACGGCGAGTTCGACCGCAAGAGCGGCCGCGCCCGCGTCAACAGCGACGTGGTGATGCGCCAGCCCGGCACGCTGGTGCGCGGCGACAGCGCCGACCTCGACACCGCGACCGGCCTCGGCGACGTCAACAACGCGCGCATGCTCGACTACGACAGCGGCACCCGCGTCACCGCCGACAAGCTGTCGCGCACGGCGCCGCAGCAGTACGAACTCGAGCGCGCCAGCTACACCGCCTGCCCGCCCGACGACGAGGCGTGGCGGCTCGACGCCCGCCGCATCCGGCTCAACCGCGACAGCGGCCGCGGCACCTCGACCCACACCGTGCTGCGCGTGGCCGACATCCCGGTCTTCTACTCGCCGTACCTGAACTTCCCGATCGACGACCGCCGCCAGACCGGCTTCCTGTGGCCGTCGTTCGGTGCCGGTGGCGACGGCCTCGACATCGCCACGCCGCTCTACCTGAACCTGGCGCCGAACTACGACGCCACGCTGACGCCGCGCCA
>CAZEVP010000224.1:0-1640 GCA_964515735.1 uncultured Verrucomicrobiaceae bacterium
TTGCCTTCGGCTTCCGGGTTGTCCACGTTCTCCCCTCCCCGCACCTTGTCGATGGCGGCTTCGAGCCCCCTGGCGGTGACACCGGCCTGTTTCAGCAGCTCGGTGGCGCTGTTGTTCGCCTCGAAGAAGGCGAGCAGCACCATCTCGCTGGAGATGTAGGCGTCCTGATGTTGTTGCGCGAGCTTGTCGGCGAGATTGAGCAGGCGGCCGAGATCGTTCGACATGTGGATGTCGCCACTCGTGCCCTGCACCTTCGGCAGCCGCTCGATGGCAGCCGTCACCGCCTGCTTCAGCTTGCCGACGTTGGCGCCGGCCTGGCTCAGCAGCGGCCGCACCGAGCCGCCCTGCTGGTCGAGCAGCGCGCTCAGCAGGTGCACCGGCTCCAGGAAATTGTGGTCGCGGCCGACGGCCAGCGACTGGGCGTCGCCGAGTGCGGTCTGCAGCGAGTTGGTGAAACGGTCGATACGCATGAATTCTCTCTCCGGGCCGTCGATCCAGAACGACTGACTGGCAGCGCCAGCGGCGAATGCTCGATAGCAGGCTGCGATTGCCCATAGATAGGGCTGCCGGCGGTGAATTCAAGCGTCGGCGGGATTGCCCACCTACGGCATGAGATAGATCAACGTCGCCATGCGACCGGTGACCGGCTCGCGACGGTAGGAGTAGAAACGCCCGGCGTCGGTGAACGTGCACAGGCCGCCGCCGTGAATGGCGACGACGCCGGCCGCCCGCAACCGCAGTCTCGCCAGTGCGTAGAGATCGGCCAGCCAGTGATGTTCCCGCCCGCCCGGCACGAAGCAGGCAGCGGTCACTTCGGCCTGCTCACCGGCATATTCGACAAAGGCCGCGCGCACCTCGGGGCCGACCTCGAAGCGGGCCGGCCCGATCGCCGGGCCGAGCCAGGCCATGACCTCGGCGGGATCGTCGAAGGCCGCCACCGTCGCCTCCAGCACGCCGTGGCAGAGTCCGCGCCAGCCGGCGTGGGCAGCGGCGACACGCGTCCCCTTGCGATCGCAGAACAGCACCGGCAGGCAGTCGGCGGTCATGACGACGCAGCCGACACCCGGCTCGCTGCTGAACTGCGCATCGGCGCAGGCGATGCGGCCGCCATCGGCCGCGACGACATCGATACCGTGCACCTGCTGCAACCAGCCGATGCTTTCGAGGCCGGGACAGGTGCTCTGCAGCCGGCGGCGGTTCTCGGCGACGGCAACCGGATCGTCGCCGACATGGTCACCGAGGTTCAGCGACGCATAGGGGCCGGTGCTGACGCCGCCGGCGCGGGTGGTCGCCAGCGCCACGACGTTGGCCGGTGCCGGCCAGTCGGGGATCAGCAGCGGCAGTGGACCGTTCACTCCAGCTCCTCTTCCGCCTCGCGCTGATCCGCTTCGAGCAGGTCGATCAGCTCGATCATGTCGAGCGGCAAGTCGGTCTCCCAGCTCATCGCCTCACCGCTGCCGGGGTGGATCAGTTCGAGCCTGCGCGCGTGCAGCGCCTGGCGCGGGAAGTGGCGCAGCGCCTCGATGCGGTCGGCGCGCATGCCGGGCGGAATCCGGAAGCGGCCGCCGTAGACCGGGTCGCCGACCAGCGGGTGGTTGATGTGCGCCATGTGCACGCGGATCTGGTGGGTGCGGCCGGTC
>CAZEVP010000225.1:0-1625 GCA_964515735.1 uncultured Verrucomicrobiaceae bacterium
CATCGAGATGGCCGGCTGGATTCACATCCGCGTCGACATCATCAAGGACGGCGTCGCCAAGTACGGAGTCAAGAACCCGATCTTCAAGCCGAGCGCGCTGAAGCCCGACTACAGGAACTACCTGATCTTCGAGGGCATCTCGGTCGACGAGAGCGGCAAGCAGCACTATCTCGACGCGCATGTCTCCTACCGGCAGGCGGTGCTGAACGCGATCGAGTACCTGAAGAAGTTCGGCTACACCGGCGCGCAGGCCTACGCGATTCTCGGTTGCGCACCGGTCGAGGGTCACATCAGCGGCATCGTCGACATTCCCAACGTCTGCGCCACGCTGATGCTGCCGACCGAGATCTTCGAGTTCGACATCAATCCGTGCAAGGACGGGCCGACCCGATTCGTCGATGCGCCGGACATTCCGGTCTCCTACTGGAAGGACAAGAAGTAGGAAGGGCGAGCGTCGGCTGTGTACCGGTCGCGCGGGTGTGGCGACCGGAAGAATCCAGCGTTGCGCGGACCTTTTCGCACAGGGGTCCGCGCCTTTTTATTCGCAACCGCCGCGGCGTGCCGCGGTTCGACCAGAGGCGATGCCATGCCGATGTACGACTACCACTGCCAGGGCTGCGACAGCGAATTCACGCTGCTGCGGCCGATGAGCCAGTGCAGCGAACCGACCGAGTGCACGCAGTGCGGTGCGATGGCACCGCGCCGGATCAGTGCGCCGCGTCTGGCGACGATGAGTTCCGAGCGGCGTCATGCGCACCAGACCAACGAGCGTTCGCGGCACGAACCGCGCGTGCGGCGCGGCCATGTCTGCGGGCCGAACTGCAGCCACGGCAACGGCGGCGAGCAGAAGCCCATCATGAAGAGCGCGCCCGCGAGCAAACGTCCGTGGATGATCGGGCACTGATCGGGGTGGAGATGCACCGTCGCATCAGCTGCAGCAGCTATGCCGGCTGTTGCGCCGACAGCCAGCGCACCACGCCCGCGCCGGCACGGCGGCCGCTGGCGAGACAGGCCGACAGCAGATAGCCGCCGGTCGGCGCCTCCCAGTCGAGCATCTCGCCGGCGCAGAACAGGCCGGGCAGGTCGCGCACCATCAGGTCGTCGTCGAGTGCCTCGAAGCGAATACCGCCGGCGCTGCTGATCGCCTCGTCGAGCGGCCGCGTCGCCGTCAGTCGCAGCGGCAGCGCCTTGATCGTCATGGCCAGCCGTTCGCCATCGCGCAGCTGATCGGCGGTCGCGACTTCGCGCAACAGTGCGGCCTTGACGCCATCGATACCGGCGCGCGCGTGCAGATGCTTCGACAGCGAGTGCGAGCCTCGCGGTTTCGACAGCTCGGCACGCAGCTTCTCCTGCGGACGATCCGGTGCCAGATCGAGCGCGATCGCCGCGCTGCCGTCGCACTCGATCAGATCGCGCAGCGCGGCGGCGTGCGCGTAGACGAGGCCGCCTTCGATGCCGTGGCGCGTGACGATCAGCTCGCCGCGCGCGGAAACCTCGTCACCGGCGGGATTCACATAGCTCAACGTCACCGGTTTCAGCGGTGCGCCGGCGAAGCGCTCGCGCAGGTGGCCGCTCCAGTCGATGTCGAAACCGCAGTTGGCCGGCCGCAGCGGCGCGATGTCGAC
>CAZEVP010000226.1:0-1607 GCA_964515735.1 uncultured Verrucomicrobiaceae bacterium
GGTGGCGGGCCAGCTGCTGCAGCCAGCGCACCTCGACGATGACACGCTGGCGGATCAGGCCGTATTCACTGAACACCGGGCGCAGCGCCTGGGTCTTGGAGCCGTAGCGGCCATCGATCGGGGAAACGGCGCTGAGGGCGGAGAGTTCCATGCCGGGGTACCTTCGGTTTTCAAGGGTGGATAAGGGGTTACAGCAGTTTCTTCATTGATTCAGCAGCTGCTTCGCAGCCTGGTTCAGTGCGCCGCGCTGCAGCAGCAACTGCCAGCGGCTGCCGCCGAGCTGCCGCCACAGCACCGCCGAGCGGATCGCCGCCAGCAGCAGCGCGCGAATGCGGTTGGCATTGTTCGAATCCTGCAGCTGCTGCTGGCTGCCGGAGACCTGGATGCGGTATTTGAACTGGCTGATCGTATCTTGATAAATGCCGGCAACACTGGTCGATATCTCATTGATATCCTGAGTGAAGTGCTCCAGCTTCCGCTCGACGTGCTGGAGCCTGTTGCGGATCAGCGTCTGCATGTCGGGCCGTTTCGCCAGCTGCCGTTGCAGATGCAGCACCCCCATCGCATAGCGCACCGCCTGCTGCTGGTCGGGTCGGCGCGTTCCATCGAGCAACTCGCGCAGCAGTTGCAGCCCCGGTCGCAGGCCGACCACGCCGCCGTAGACCGCTTCCGGAGACTCCGGATCGAAACTGAACAGGCTGTGGATGATGACGTTGAAAGCGGCGTTGTCCATCTGTCCGCTGCGCGCGATCTGGTCGACCAGATGCGTCGCCTGCAGGACGCCGGCCAGCGCCATGGCGCGTTGCTGGACGCGGGTCATGTCGCTCATGCGGCCTGATCCAGCGCCAGTGCCTGTTCGATGACGCCGCCGCCGAGGCAGATGTCACCGTCGTAGAAGACGACCGACTGGCCTGGCGTGATTGCCCGCTGCGGCTGGTCGAAGTCGACGCGGTAGCCGCCGGCGGGGAGGGCGTGCAGCCGACAGGGCTGATCGGCCTGCCGGTAACGGGTCTTGGCGTGCAGCCGTGCCGGCAGGGCGGGCGGGTGGCCGGCGACCCAGTCGGCATGGCTCAGCGTCAGGCTCTGTTTGTAGAGGCGGGGATGATCGGCGCCCTGCGCCACCAGCAGCACATTGCGCTGCAGATCCTTGTCGACCACGTACCAGGGCTCGTCGCCGCCGCCTCGGACGCCGCCGATACCGAGCCCCTGGCGCTGGCCGATGGTGTGGTACATCAGGCCGTGGTGCTCACCGAGCGGATGGCCGTCGATGGTCTCGATCAGCCCCGGTTGCGCCGGCAGGTAGCGCTGCAGGAAATCCTTGAAGCGGCGCTCGCCGATGAAGCAGATACCGGTCGAATCCTTCTTGTCGTGGGTGACCAGGTCGTGCCGGCGCGCGATCTCGCGCACCTCGGGCTTGGGCAGTTCGCCGACCGGGAACAGCGTGCGCGCCAGCTTGTCGCCGCCGACCGCGTGCAGGAAATAGCTCTGATCCTTGTTCGGGTCGAGTCCCTTCAGCAACTGCGCGCGCTCGCCGGCATCGCGTTTTCTCGCGTAGTGGCCGGTGGCGATGCAGTCGGCGCCGAGCGCGAGGGCGTAATCGAGGAAGG
>CAZEVP010000227.1:0-1577 GCA_964515735.1 uncultured Verrucomicrobiaceae bacterium
AGGTGTCCGGCCTGTTCTTCGCCGGCCAGATCAACGGCACCACCGGCTACGAGGAGGCCGCCGCGCAGGGGCTGCTGGCCGGCATCAACGCCGGATTGCGCGCGAAAGGCGAAGCACCGTGGTGGCCGCGCCGCGACGAGGCCTACATCGGCGTCATGATCGACGACCTGATCACCCACGGCACCCGCGAGCCGTACCGCATGTTCACGTCGCGCGCCGAATACCGGCTGCTGCTGCGCGAGGACAACGCCGACCTGCGCCTGACCGAGAGCGGCCGCCGCCTCGGCCTTGTCGACGACGCACGCTGGCAGCGGTTCAGCGAAAAGCGCGACACCATCGAGCGCGAGAACCAGCGCTTGGCGACGACGTGGATTCAACCGGGCACGCCGGAGGGTGAGCGCGTCAATGCACTGGTGCAACAGCCGCTGACGCACGAATACAGCCTGCTCGACCTGCTGCGCCGGCCCGAGCTCGACTATGCGCAGGTCGCCGGTCTGAAGGGTGAGGCCGTCACCGACGCCGAAGTGGCCGAACAGGTCGAGATCCAGGCCAAGTACGCCGGCTACATCGACCGTCAGGCCGAAGAGATTGCGCGGCTGCGCCGCTTTGAAGAGACGGCGCTGCCGGACGATTTCGATTTCGGCGTCGTCGACGGTCTCTCCAACGAGGTGAAACAGAAACTCGACGACGCACGGCCGCAAACGTTGGGTCAGGCCGCGCGCATTCCCGGCGTGACGCCGGCCGCTGTGTCGCTGCTGCTGATCTTCCTGAAGAAGCGCGGCCTGCTCGACCGCAAGATCGCCTGAACCGTGTCGATCGATCGCGCGTCACTGGCCCGGCAGCTGGAAGCCGGCATCCGTGAGCTCGACCTGTCGCTGCCGGCCGATGGCATCGAGCGCCTGCTCGACTATCTGGCGCTGCTGCAGAAGTGGAATCGCGCCTACAACCTGACTGCGGTGCGCGACCCGGCCGAGATGGTGACGCGCCATCTGCTCGACAGTCTCGCCGTGGCACCGTTTCTCGAAGGCGAGCGTTTCGCCGATGTCGGCACCGGCGCCGGCCTGCCCGGCATCCCGCTGGCGATCGCGCTGCCGGGTGCGCATTTCACGCTGGTCGACAGCAACGGCAAGAAGATCCGCTTCGTCACCCAGGCCATCGCCGAACTCGGGCTCGACAATGTCGGCGCGCTGCAGCAGCGCGTCGAGAGCTGGTCGCCGGAACCGTTCGACGGCGTACTGTCGCGCGCCTTCACGTCGCTGGCCGAGATGGCCGAGCGCTGCGACCAGTTGCTGGCGACCGGCGGCCGCTTCTATGCGCTGAAGGGGAGCTACCCGGTCGACGAATTGAGCGCCCTGCCGAAACGCTATATCGTCGACGCCTGCCACGCGCTGCGGGTACCGGGCGAGAGTGGTGAGCGCCACCTGCTGGTGCTTTCTCGCGCAGAATCAGGGCGCGCAGAGCCATAACGAGGATCGAGGTTTGGGCAAGATACTGGCGGTGACCAACCAGAAGGGCGGGGTCGGCAAGACCACCACCTGCGTCAACCTCGCCGCCTCGCTGGTGGCCACGCGCAAGAA
>CAZEVP010000228.1:0-1565 GCA_964515735.1 uncultured Verrucomicrobiaceae bacterium
CAGCGGGTGGTTGATGTGCGCCATGTGCACGCGGATCTGGTGGGTGCGGCCGGTCTCCAGCAGACAGCGCACGTGGGTATGGGCGCGGAAGCGGCGGATCAGCCGGTAATGCGTCACCGCCGGCTTGCCGCCGGGGGCATCGTCGCGGACGACGGCGCGGCGCTGGCGGTCGCGCGGGTGGCGGCCGAGCGGTGCGTCGACGGTGCCGCCGCCGGTCAGCAGCCCGATCGCGATCGCCTCGTACTCGCGGTGCACCGTGCGCGCCTGCAGCTGCGCCACCAGCGCGGTCTGCGCCGGCAACGTCTTCGCCACCACCATCAGGCCGGTGGTCTCCTTGTCGAGGCGGTGGACGATGCCGGCGCGCGGCAGCAGCTCCAGCGCCTCGCAGTGGTGCAGCAGCGCGTTCAGCAGCGTGCCGTCGTCGTGGCCGGCGGCCGGGTGCACCACCAGCCCCGCCGGCTTGTTCAGCACCAGCAGCTCATCGTCCTCGTGCAGGATGTCGAGCGCGATCGCCTGCGGCCGCCAGCTGTCGTTGACCGGCTCCAGTGTCGCATTCAGCGCCAGCCGGGCACCGCCGTAGAGCTTGTCCTTCGGCTTGCCCGGCGCGCCGTCGACGGTCAGCTCGCCGCCCTTGATCCAGGCCTGCAGCCGCGCCCGCGAGTAATCCGGGAACAGCGTGGCGGCGATCTGGTCGAAGCGCTGCCCGCCGAGTTCGTCGGGCACCTCGGCGCTCAGTTGCAGGGTCTGGCTCATCGGGAATCCACGGGGTCGGCCGGCGATTTGATGCGGTGCGGTGCAGTGGGGTTTAATACCGCGCCCGCGGGGCCGCCATTGTAACCGCTTCGCCCCGTACCGCTCCGGAAGCCATTGATGAACAAACTGCTCCCCCTGCTGCTGGCCTGCGCGCTGGCGTTTCTGGCCGCCTGCTCGTCCAACGACACGGTCGACGACCTGCCGGAAGACCAGCTCTACCGCAAGGCGCAGCGCTACCTGAAGGACGGCAACTTCGACTCGGCCGTCAGGTACCTGCAGATGCTGGAGTCGCGCTACCCGTTCGGCCCGTTCGCCGAGCAGGCGCAGCTGGAGCTGATCTACGCCCAGTACCGCAACTTCTCGGAAGAGGAGGCCGTCGCCGCCGCCGACCGCTTCATCCGGCTGCACCCGCAGCACCCGCAGGTCGACTACGCCTACTACATGAAGGGGCTGGCCAACTACACCGCCGGCACCGGCGTGCTGGAGCGCTTCCTGCCGACCGACATGACCCAGCGCGACCCTGGCAAGGCACTGCAGTCGTTCGAGGATTTCCGCCAGCTGCTGTACCGCTTCCCGAACAGCGACTACGCCGCCGATGCACGCGCGCGGATGATCTACCTGCGCGCGCGGCTGGCGCGCTACGAGGTCAACGTCGCCAACTACTACTTCCGCCGCAAGGCCTACATGGCGGCGGCCAACCGCGGCCGCTACGTGGTCGAGAACTACCCGCAGACCGAGGCCACCGCCGACGCGCTGGCGGTGATGGTGCAGGCCTACAAGCTGCTGGACCTGAACGACCTGGCCGACAGCTC
>CAZEVP010000229.1:0-1559 GCA_964515735.1 uncultured Verrucomicrobiaceae bacterium
CCGCACTGCTGGCGCCACAAGACGCCGATCATCTTCCGCGCCACGCCGCAGTGGTTCATCAGCATGAGTCAGGCGGGTTTGCTCGACCGCGCGCTCGACTGCTCCGACAACGTCGAGTGGATGCCGTCGTGGGGCAAGGCGCGCATCGACGGCATGATGCAGGGGCGCCCGGACTGGTGCATCTCGCGCCAGCGCACCTGGGGTGTGCCGATCGCGCTGTTCGTGCATAAACAGAGTGCCGAACTGCATCCGCGCACGGCCGAACTGATCGAGCAGGTTGCACTGCGTGTCGAGCAGAAGGGCATCGATGCGTGGTTCGAACTCGATGCGAACGAGCTGCTCGGCAGCGATGTCGCCGACTACGACAAGGTCACCGATACGCTCGACGTCTGGTTCGATTCCGGCGTCACCCACTTCGGCGTTCTGAAGCAGCGCCTGGAGCTGCAGTACCCGGCCGATCTCTATCTCGAAGGTTCCGACCAGCATCGCGGCTGGTTCCAGTCGTCGCTGCTGACCGCCGTCGCGATCAACGGCAACGCGCCTTATAAAGGTGTGCTGACGCACGGCTTCACTGTCGATGCGCAGGGCCGGAAGATGTCGAAGTCGCTCGGCAACGTCATCGCGCCGCAACAGGTGATGAAGACGCTCGGCGCCGACATCCTGCGGCTGTGGGTGGCGGCCACCGACTATCGCAACGAGATGACGGTCTCCGACGAGATCTTCAAGCGCACCGCCGACAGTTATCGCCGTATTCGCAACACCGCTCGCTTCCTGCTCGCCAACCTGAATGGCTTCGATCCGGCACAGCACCTGCTGCCGACCGATCAATTGCTGGCGCTCGACCAGTGGATCGTCGATGCCGCGGCGCGGCTGCAGAAAGAGGTCACTGCGGCCTACGACGCTTACCAGTTCCACCTCGTCTACCAGAAGGTGCACAACTTCTGTGTGGTTGAACTCGGCAGCTTTTATCTCGACGTCATCAAGGATCGCCAGTACACGACGCAGCGCGACTCGCTGGCGCGGCGCTCGGCGCAGAGCGCGCTGTACCGCATCGGTGAGGCGCTGGTGCGCTGGATCGCGCCGGTGCTGAGTTTCACGGCCGAGGAGCTCTGGGCCTACCTGCCCGGCCAGCGCAGCGATACGGTATTCACCGCCGAGTGGTACGACGGCCTGAGCGAGCTGCCGGCCGACGCCGCGCTCGGCGACGCTTTCTGGCAGCAGCTGATGGCGGTGAAGGGCGCGGTCAACCGCGTGCTCGAAGGCCAGCGCAAGGAGGGGCTGATCGGCGGCGCGCTGGAGGCCGAGGTGACGCTGTACGCCGACGGCGAACTGTTGCAACGGCTGCTCTCGCTCGGCGACGAGCTGCGCTTCGCGCTGATCACGTCGTATGCGCAGGCGAAACCGCTGGCCGAGGCCGGCGATGCTGTCGCCACCGAGATCGAAGGGTTGCGCATTCGCGCCATCAGGACAGCGCACGCCAAGTGTGTTCGCTGCTGGCACCACCGAGAGGATGTCGGCACTCATGCCGAACATCCGGAACTGTGCGGGCGTTGTGTCGA